>JBBQBY010000479.1:0-5340 GCA_038318235.1 Caldilineales bacterium | reverse complement strand
ACTAGACGATAGGCATTCCCTTGGATATTAAAAACCACTCGATTATCAGCAATAATGCTGGCATTAGCATGGGCCCGTTTGATATCAATAGGTGTTTGCCACTCAACACGCAACGCTTCTTCGTACCAAGCCTGTAACCCTACTTTTGCGTCAGCATGTTTCTCCCAAAAGTCGCGCAATATCTTTTTGCTAAAAACTCGCATCAATACTTTCTGCTGTAATTAGTCATCATTGATTCCATTTTGGGAACAAGTATACAAGAGGAAAATAATACTGTCAAGGGGGAAAACACCCATAAATCGCCGAAATTCTTTCTTGCTCTTATCTCCGATGCACCGACACTGCATAACGATCTCGGCTCGTCCACGGCGTTTGCTCCCAGGTGGACCAGCGTGCCAGTTGGCTTAAACCAACCGTTGTGGTCAATTGATCGTAGGTCTCAAGCGTCAAATTTGTCCAAGTGGGCGGGGTTAGCTCGAAGGCGGCTACGAGCAAGCCACCCGGCTTGAGATATTGCGCCAGATTGGCCAGGGTGGCGGCTTCTGTGCCTGGGGTGAGGAAGATCATCACATTGCCGGCCAGCACAATCGTGTCGAAGAGGCCGTTTAGGGTTATGGTTGACAGATCGCCCAAGTGCCATTCCAACTGGGGTGCTTTGGTGCGCGCCTGCTTGAGCATCACTTCATCCAGATCAACGCCGACAATCTCGATGCCCCGACGCGCCAATTCAATCGACATGCGCCCGGTGCCGCAACCGGCATCCAGAACGCGATAGGGTGGGGTCGATTGGGTTTGATTGAACTCGGAATGCAATAATTGCTCAATCAAATTGGCCTCGCCATGCACATCAATGCCCGCTGCGGCGCGTTCTTCATAGGGGGCGTCGTATTCGCGGCCTGTGCGGGTGCGGGTCGCTAACCAAGGATTTTGCACAGTTTGTTTTTCCATCCTGCTAATACTAGCAACAATTCAATATTTTGGTGGATTGACTCAACTCCATTTTAACTGTAGAGCGCGCAGAGAAAATCCTCTCTGCGCGCTTTACGGTTAAGTAAGCTTTGGCGTAAGCGAAGTTGCAAGTTAGCCTTTTAGTCCAGTCATCGCAATGCCTTGCACAAAATATTTCGAGGCCGCCATATAGACGATCATCACGGGTAGCACGGTTAGCATCGAGCCTGCGGCATACAGTTCGTAGCGTGACCAGTAAAGATTGCGCAAACCGGCCAGGACAAGCGGTAAGGTCTGGTTTTCTGGGCTTGTCAACACGACCAAGGGCCACAGATAGCTATCCCAACTGCCCAAGAAGGTAAAGACGGCCAGCGCTGACAGCGAGGCTTTGGCCAATGGCAGCACGACGCGTGAGAAGATCCACCACTCACCCGCGCCATCGATGCGCCCAGCGTCGATCAGGTCATTCGGGATCGATTCCATGAACTGGCGCATCAAGAAGATGCCAAACGTAGAGCAAAGGCCCGTGACGATAATACCGGTCAGCTTGTCCGCCAAGCCTAAATTGGCAACGGTCACGTATAATGGCACAAGCACTACGGCAAAGGGTACCATCATGGTCGAGAGTAAGACAGTGAAAACCTGTTCTTTACCCCAAAAACGGTACTTGGCAAACACATACCCAGCCGCTGCCGAGGTGATCAGCGTCGCCAAGGTCACGCCGACGGCAACCATCGTGGTGTTGAGAAAGGCTTGGGGGAAGCCAACGCGTTGCGTGATCTGCGTATAATTATCGAATGTCCAGTGGGCAGGCAAGAAGGTCTTGCCTGCGGTGATCTCCACATAGGTCTTGAACGAGCCAAAGAACATCCACACAAAGGGCATCAGCGATGTGAAAGTTAAGAATAATAGGATAATATGGGGAAAGATGCGGCCAATCCAGCCGAGTGATAGTGGGCGGGCAGATGTGGCCGGAAGTATAACAGCTTTTTGCACGGCTTTCTCCTCTAATCTGTCGGGACTCAGTATTGCCAATCCGGCTTTAGCGACCGAACCTGGATAATCGTCAACACCAGAATGAAGACGAAGAGCACAAAGGCCGAAGCCGTCGCGAAGCCGAAGCGTAGATTGGTGAAGGCTTCTGCATACACCAACCGGCTGATAAAGAAACAAGAATCGCCAGCGCAGCCCAATACTTCGCCGTTGGTAAAGGCTTGCAGGGTGCCAGCGACCATGATCACCGATTCCAGGAGCAGCGTGTTGCCAAGCAGCGGGATCGTTACAAAGCGAAAACGGTGCCAGGGGCCTGCGCCATCTACTTTGGCGGCGTCGTACATTTCCGCCGGAATCCCCAGCAGCCCAGCCGTGATGATCACGACATGGAAGCCCAAGCCCTTCCAAATGTCAACCATCGCGATCGATGGCAGCGCTGAGTTTGGCCCAGTGACCCAAAGGCTTGTGGGCAGTCCCAGTGCTCTCAAAATTTGGTTAAACTGGCCGTTCTGCGGGTCCATGAGCATGCGGAAAAGCAAGGCAATCGCGACATACGACACGACTACCGGTAAAAAGATCATCGACTGATAGAAGTTGCGGCCCTGGCCGACGGCCACTAAGCAAAGTGATACGAACAGCGCCAACGGCAAAGTCCCCACATACACGTACAATGAAAAAGTGATCGTGCGCTGGACCGAGATCCAGAAAAGCGGATAGCTGAAGACCTGCTGAAAGTTCTGCAAGCCGACAAATTTGCTATCTTGCGGGTTCATCAGATCATACTTAACCGTAGCCATCCAGAAAGCGCGCAGCACTGGTCCAAAAGCAAACCAGATATACCAGGCGAGGACGGGGAAGAGCACGATGAAACCAAACCAAAACTGTGGCTTGCGCAGCGTCTTGGCTAGCGTGGAAACCAGATTTCGGCGCGGTGCCGGTACGGTGTGACTAAGCACGGTTTGAGTCGCCATAACAATCTCCTGACGAGTAGTCGATGGGTGCTGCCACATCTGGCTGTCACAGCACCCATCGTAAATGTTTACTGAGCAACAGTCCCGACGATCTCAGGACTTCATGCTATCTTTCCACTGTGTATAATTGGCGGTCATGATCTCCTGCAATGCATTGCAGGCTTCCTGAGCGGTCATCGCACCCTGGCGGCACTTGGTATAAGGCACATCTGCCCCGGTGCGGTTTAGCCCCCAATCGTTGCCATAATAGACGGTATTCTTTAAGGAGTCGATTGCCCGGCGTTTGCTGACCTTGATCATGTCATCGCCCTTATAAATCGGGTCGTCGAGCACCGAAGGCGTGGCGGGCACCACACCACCGTAGATCTGCGCATAGATCACCTGGCCGTCGCGGGTCGCCATCCATTTGCAGAATTCGATGGCAACGTCCTTGTTTTTAGCCCGGGTTGGGATCTCAAAGCCCCAGCCACCTTCACCTACATAGAGGGTCTCTTTGCCTTCAACCGATGGCGGTCGGTTCACAGATTCAACCTTGAGCCCCAACTTCGCGCCTTCGGGGGCCATGCTCGTATTGCCCATCGCCACCGCAACTTTACCGGCAAACATTGAGTTCATATGGGTCTCGCCGAGCTGCGTCTCGATGCCCATCTTCACGGGCGTCTCGATGTAGAGTTGCATGGCCTTGACGGCTTCCTCGCTATCGAAGTTGAACTTTTTCTTCTCAGCATCCCAGAAGAATTTCCCAAGCGAGCGCATGGTGGTGAGATGTTGGTCCAAGTCCCAGCCCTCGCCCGACAACCCCCAACGCGTGACGGTGTCGCCTTCTTTCTTCTGGAGCAGCTTGGCCAACTCCCACATCTGTTCGTAGCTGTCAAAGCCATCTTTCTTGTCGAAAACGGGCCATAAACCTTTGGCTTTGTCACCGACCTCGTCCAGATAGTCGTAGCGGGTGGCCACGGACTGCCCAACCTGATTGCTCTCTAGGGGCACGCCCATGTAATGCCCATCCCAGGTGTAGGCCTGGATCGCTTCGGGGTAGAAGAATGTCTTCGGATCGACGCCCGCAGCCGCATAGACCACGTCATCCAGTTCTAGCACGGCCTTTTGCATGAATAGCGGTGTCGAAACAATGCCCATCACGCAGACGGTATCTGGCTGCGTACCAGCGGTGATGGAGGCTAGCAGCTTGGTTTCCAGCGGCCAGGCTTGCGGCTGAATGTTGGCCTTGTTTTCTGTCTTCTTAAAGAAGGCATCGGCCAGCGCGTGATAGCGCTCTACGTGTGGGTCATATTGTAGACCCCACATCACGAACTCTTTGTTGCCGGTTGCAGCCGGCGCACTTGCGCCGGTCGTCGACTGTGTGCCTGCTGGCGTACAGGCTGCGATCGCACTTGCGGCTAACCCGGTGCCCGCGATCTTTAAAAAAGTGCGCCGACTAATATGCTTTTGTTCCATAATCTTCTTCCTTTGATAGATGGGTGGATTGAGAAAAGGTGCGTACCAAATTTGAGAATACACCTGTTGGTATATAACCATCGCTTGGGGGAGCGTCTATATCACTGATCGGTCAGCGTACAAAAAATATCGGTTTTGGGTGCAAGTTTTAAGTAAGTGTTCTACACAAAGGTCATAATCGGATAGACTCTACCACAACGTATATTGGGTTGTCAATTGGGTTTTATGGGCCACTATGCCAACTTTCGCTAGACCTTTAAAGCGTGATAGCCATTGTTTGCCTGAATATTTTAACCTTTGATCCCAGTCATCGCAATACCGCGAATAAAATATTTGGCGGCAGCAGCGTAGACGAGCATCACCGGGATGACGGTGAGCATGGAGCCGGCTGACCACATCGCATAGCGCGCCCACCACAAATTGCGCAGACCGGCCAGCACCAGGGGTAAGGTCTGGTTTTCTGGGCTGCTCAGCACGACCAAAGGCCATAAATAGCTATCCCAATTACCCAGAAAGGCAAAGACGGCCAGCGCGGCCAACGGTGCGCCAGAGAGTGGAATTAGTATTTAATCCTGTGCAGCTACCCGCGCGACGGTTCTGTCATGGTCTCGCGGGCCTTGCGCGACAATTCCGCCAAGTGTCCATCATTCGCCAGCACTTGTTCTAGGTGTTGCATTCTGGCCGGACTGGCGGTGTTGATCATCTTTTCGCCATACCCGCGCTCGACCCAGAAGCGCGCACCACCAGCAATATACTTGCGCAGATCTTCAAGTTTTTCTTCGGGATAACGTTGGCACAAATTCATGGTAATCATGCGCCGCCGTGAACGTCCGCCAAATGCCGCATGTTTGGTATTGTGGTTGAAGCAGACGAGATCCCCTGGCTGCGTCTCTTAGAGACTGTTTAAAAAGTAAGAGCTGTCAGTTGACAGGTTGAGATAAGCTGAAGTTGTGAACAAACAACTCTACCCAAC
>JBBQBY010000478.1:0-5363 GCA_038318235.1 Caldilineales bacterium | reverse complement strand
AGAAGAAAAACAACGCCGGCTCGTGATCCAGGCGGCGGATCTGGAAGAAAAGAATCAACAAGTCCGCGAGCTCGCTTCGGCGCTGACCCTGGCCGAGCAGCGCGAACGCCGGCGTATTTCCCAAATCCTCCACGATAATGTGCAACAGATGTTGTATGGCGTCCAAATGCGTGCATATCTCATTGGTCTAGATACGGATCCTAGTCCACAATCCGAGATCCATGATCATGTCGAAGAGATCAATTTTTTAGTCAAGGCCGCCATTCAGGCCACCCGCACGCTGACCGTAGAATTAAGCCCGCCCGTTTTGCGCGATGAAGGGCTTAGCGCCGTCTTCCGTTGGCTAGCAAGCCAGATGCAAGAAACCCATGCTCTCCAAGTGGAATTAGATTGTGATGACAGATGTCAGGCGCCCAACGAAGACTTGCGTGTGCTGCTTTTCCAACTTGTGCGTGAATTGTTATTTAACATTGTCAAACACGCCGGTACCCTAAAAGCGCGGATTAAACTCTTCCAATGTAACAACGAAATGGTGATTGAAGTCGCCGATAGTGGTAAAGGTTTTGACGCAGAAGCCGTCGCCAAAATGAGTCGCGCCAGCGGTTTTGGTCTATATAGCGTGCGCGAACGCTTAGCGCTCTTCGGCGGGCGCTTAGAAATCCAATCAAACCCAGGGAATGGCACGAAAGTGCGGATTACAACGCCTGTCACGTAAAACTGCACTTGACTGGTTTACCCAAGCTGTGCGGCCTTTATCTGTTTTGTCTATAAGGCGCCATCAAAGCATAAAGGATCCAGTAGGTGCGTGCTTGTAGCCGCACAATTGGGGTATACGCAGCACGTGCGGCTAAAAGCACGCCCCTACGCATGATTTTGTTCGGCAAACGCGGGCTACTTATTTCATTGAAATCGCCTAAGCTAAAGTGCCATCAGCTAGAGATCAGTGGTTTCCCTCGAGCCAGCTTCCTGGAAGCGGACACCGCTGGTTTCGTTTACTTGAAAGTCTCTGTCCGCTTCCAGGAAGCTTCAGCACACCCGTTTTCAAACTGATTTTACTTTAGGCTCTAGCCATCGCTTGTTCGACCCCGGTTGCGACCGGGGTCTTTTTAATGCTAATCGCCATACGCCTTCTGCCGATTGACAAACCGGCAGAAGGCGTATGGCAATTGTTGGGGTTTTCGCTTATCCCACTAAAAAGCTGTGCGCTACCTCGAGGTAGTGCACAGCTTTTGTTAATAAGATATACCCTTTTCTATAACCTCAAGTTGTGCCTGTGTCTATGGTCAAATAGAACAGAACACCGTATAGTTGAATTATCGCAGGAACACATCGCCCGGCGAAACCTCGCCACTACGATAGAGGAACGGGTACAAAACTATAGCTACAGCAGTATTGACTCCTGGGGAAAGCCTAGGGGGATTTTTGGGTAAAAAAGTGAGAAGCAAGACTATGCCTTATCAACAGGTTGCAGATTTGCCTGATTCAGTGAAAGACAATTTGCCCAAGCACGCGCAAGCAACCTATCAGGCCGCCTATAATAGTGCCTGGGAACAATATGATAAGCCCGAAGAGCGGCGTGGTGATGCCTCGCGCGAAGAGACGGCCCATCGTGTGGCCTGGGCGGCCGTCAAAGAAAAATACGAAAAACGTGGCGATCAGTGGGTGACCAAAACGTAGTCGCCAATTTGCACCGGTTGCAGCTCACCCTACACTTTACCTTGCGCGCGTTATCTACCTGTAAAGGGTAAGGAAAGGGTAAAAGTAGGTATAGCGTTAAAATCGTGTAGCGACCATTTATTGAATTTATCGATTTATTGCCCTATAATTAAAGTTTACGCTTGATGTTGGCACAGACATTGAGCGTTGTTGAATCCCAGGAGGATCATCCATGTTAAACAAAGTTCTCGTACCTCTCGACGGATCGCCGCTCGCCACTTGTGTCATACCGCATCTCGTGGCGCTTACTCGGGCCACCGAAGCGCAAATCACATTGTTGCGCGTCACAGAGATGAGCAACGACCAATCGGGTCGGATCAATCCAGTGGAGTGGCATCTGAGCAAGGTGGAAGCCCAAACCTATTTGGATGAGATTGCCGAGCAAATAGCCCAATTTACCGACCAGAAACCCGAGACGCAGGTCTTACAAGGCCCAGTCGCCGAACGCATTATTGAATATGCGCAAAAGCACAATCATGATCTAATTGTGTTGAGTACGCATGGGCAGAGTGGCCTGAATGGCTGGAATGTCAGTAGCGTGGCCCAGAAAGTGATCAATCGGGCCGGTTTATCGATTCTGTTGGTGCCGGCTTATCGGCATGAGATCTGTTTGGAAGATGGTAAGTGGGGCGACATTCATTATCAACATATCCTGGCCCCGCTGGACGGCTCACAACGGGCCGAATGCGTTTTGCCAATCGCGGCATCGCTAGCCCAGCAATATCAGGCCGAACTCTTACTGGCCCATGTGGTTGCCCGTCCCGAAATGATCCAGCGCATGCCGCTGACTAGCGAAGATACAATGTTGGCCGATCAGGTGGTAGAGCGCAACCAAGCCCAGGCAACTAAATATTTTGAACAGTTGCAAAATCGTCTATCGCCGGCGCCGCGCACCCTTGTCGTTGTGAGTGAGCATGTGATAAGTGAGTTGCACAAGCTCTTAGAACAGGAAAAAATCGATCTCGTCTTGGTGAGCGCCCACGGCAATTCTGGACAAAATCAGTGGCCCTATGGTAGTGTGGTCACCAGCTTTATCACCTATAGCCCGGTGCCGCTTTTGATTCTTCAAGATCTGCCGCTCTACGAAATCCAGCCCACCGAGGCCGAACGGGCCACGTCTGTGAAACAAAATGTGTGGCGCAAAGGCAATGGTCACAACGAGAATTATGGCGAACGTGAGCAAATTGGACAGGTGAATGATCAAAATGGACAGAGCCTCCAATCGGTATTTACCAACATCAAGCAAACCTATGGCATCAGCAGAACGACAAAAGTAAACGTCTATGCCTATACCGCACTATTATGATATGGAATCCAAGTGACTGACGTACATTCAGCAATTCACCCAGCAGACCCGAATATCACGCCGGCAGAGGGGGTTGACCTTCTGGAAAAACAGGCACAACGATGTGCCACAGACCAGACGGTGGACCCTCGCCCAGATAGCCAATTTCGTCTGCTTACGCTTCTAAACAAGCTTTCAAGCTCGTTACGCGAAGCCCATCGCTACTTTGTCAATACCTCGGAAGAAGAACTGGCGCTTTCCTATGCAGCAGAGTGGCTGCTGGATAACTTCCACATTGTCGAACAAGCCCTCCGGCAAGTCAAAGAAGATTTGCCGGTTGGGTATTATCGACAACTGCCCAAACTCGACCAACCGCATGAACTGAAAGGTTATCCGCGGATCTATGCATTGGCGCGCGCCTTCATTGAGTTCGAAGAATGCCAATTCAACCTGGAGGGCTTCAAACAATTTGTGGTTACCTATCAGCAGACAGCACCACTGACGATGGGCGAAGTATGGGCGCTACCCATTATGTTGCGCTTGACCCTGCTAGAATGTTTGGCCCAGGCGACTGCGCGCATTACAAAGAGCCCCACGACGTTGCAAGCCAGTGCCTATGCGCTCACCTTTGAAAGCGGTTTAGGCGATAATGATATTGTCGCCAACTGCATTCCAGGCTTGCGCCAGATCGAAAGCGTGGAGTGGAAAAAATTCTTTGAAGATGTCAGCCTGGTCCAGCAGGTTTTATGTCAGGATCCGGTTGCTATTTATACCCAGATGGATTTTGACACGCGTAACCGCTATCGCAGCGTCGTCGAAAAGCTTGCGCGGGCCACGCGCGAAGCCGCGCCCAAAACGTCTGCTTCAACGGCCATCGATTTGGCGGAAGCCGAAGTAAGCATTGCACAAAATGCGATCGATTTAGCCCAAGCTGCCTATATCACCCACCGGCCTACGAATGGTCTGCAAGGCGCCCAACGCTTAAAAAAAGCGCATGAGCCTGCTTCGCCCTGGGCTAATTTGCAACAAGCGCGCGACAACCATGTCGGCTATTATTTGATTGCCGAAGGTCGAACACACCTGGAAAAGCAGATTGGCTATCAGCCAGATCGCTTTGAACGACCGCGCCGTTGGATCTTAAGCCACCCCACCGCCATCTATTTGGGTGGCATTAGCCTGTTCACGCTGCTGATCGTGCTGGCCGTCACCGCTTATGCGCTTCACGCCGGTGGTTCCGTTTTTATAATCTTCATCGCGGCTCTGTTGATCATCATCCCCGCCGTCACGAGTGCGGTGAATTTGCTGAATTGGCTCGTAACCCATACGTTGCCGCCACGCGTCTTGCCCAAGTTGGACTTCGAGAAAGGCATGCCAACCGAATGTCGGACGATGGTGGTGGTGCCTGCTCTGTTGGCCAACCATTCGGATGTCGAATCGTTGTTGGCGCAATTGGAATTGCATTATTTGCGCAATCCCGATCCACAGTTGACCTTTGCCTTGCTGGCCGACTTTATCGACGCCGCCCAACAACAGTTGCCGGCCGATGAAGAGTTGCTTGACCAAGCGCGCGCCAAGGTCGAAGCGTTGAACCGTAAATATCCCCATCAGCCATTTTATTATTTTCACCGTCAGCGTTTATGGAACCCAAGCGAAAACGTCTGGATGGGCTGGGAACGCAAACGTGGCAAGCTGCACGAGTTCAACAAATTGCTGCGCAACTCACCCAATACGTCGTTTAATCTCCAAATTGGTAATCTGGAGATTTTGCCTAAGATCAAGTATGTGATCACGCTAGACGCTGACACCGTATTACCGCGCGACGGCGCCCACCGGCTGGTCGGGGCCCTGGCCCATCCGCTGAATCAGGCGCGGTTTGTGAACAATACACAGCAAGTGAGCGCGGGTTATACCGTGTTGCAACCGCGCACGATTATCAAGCCATCTAGCGCCAATCATTCGCTTTTCACGCGGGTCTTTGCCGGCGATGCTGGGTTAGACCTTTATACAATGGCGGTTTCAGATGTCTATCAGGATCTCTTTGGTGCTGGCATCTATGTCGGCAAAGGGATCTACGATGTAGACGCTTTTGAACATAGCCTTGTGGGGCGCGCTCCAGAAAACACACTACTCAGCCACGATTTATTCGAAGGCATTCATGGACGGGTTGGGCTGATTTCGGATGTCGTGCTCTATGAAAACTATCCACCCCACTACTTGATCAATGTGCTGCGCTCACACCGTTGGGTGCGCGGCGACTGGCAATTGTTACCTTGGCTGTTGCATGATCTGCGCTTTTGGCTGAGCAATTTCCGCAACGACACCGGTGAAGCAGTAGCGGGCCAAGCCCCCCATCCACCCTCCT
>JBBQBY010000477.1:0-5363 GCA_038318235.1 Caldilineales bacterium | reverse complement strand
TATTACGATGGAAATCGTCACTAAAGAACGGCGCACCACTTTTGATCGAGGCCACACTCGGCACATCAGTCGTCGAGGTTAAGGTTTCGGTTGCCTCGATAGTTGCTTCGGGTGTTTCTGTGGCTTCTGGTGCATCAGTCGCCTCCGCGGTCTCGGTCGTTTCGGGTGTTTCCGTGACTTCGGGTGTATCTGTAGCCTCTGGTGTATCAGTCACTTCGGGGGTTTCGGTTGCCTCTGGCGTGTCAGTCGCTTTGGCAGTGTCGGCGGTGGGTGGGGTCAGAGCAGCGGCGGACGTTGGCTCGGCTTCCCATATGTTCACATTATCGAAGGCAACTTCGGCGTTGCCTTTGTCAAAGGTGCCAAGCATCACGCCAATGCTGCCTGTGTCAAATTCGTCATCTATGGCCTGTGCGACCGCCACGTCATTGATCAACAGGGTAATCTGTGGCCCTTGCGCGAGGATGCCCAGATGATTAACCGCCTTGTTCTCCGTTTTGATTACATCCGATGTCGTCCAATCAATGATATTCTGCCATTCGTTGTCAACTTTCTTCCATAGGCTGTAGGAACCAGCCTGGCTGATCACAAATAGGTAGAAATTATCACCATCGACATAGCGGAAAGCCATCCCATATTCAACATCTTCCGGGCCGGCAACGTGGACGGCGTCGGCCTCCAACAGGAAATTGGTGCCCGAGATCGCGTTGGTGCTCCAGCCTGACCAGTTAGGCTTTTTTACTTTGATGTGCAAAGCTGAGTTTGTATAGGCGTAGGTCACATCTTTATCAGATTTGGTGAACCAACTCTGATCATTCTGATGAAAATCATCACTGTAGACCGGGTCGGAGGCTTTAATTTCATCCAGCCGCCCTCCAATTTCAATCGGCTCGGCTGTGGCTGTCTCGGTTGGCTGGGCCGTTGACCCTACATTCCAGAAATCCAGATTATCAAAGGCTGCTTCCAGCGGTGCTTTATCAAAGGTCGCAACCACGACTGCCACGCCGCCTTCACGAAAGGCAGCGTCTTCTACCTGCGCCAAAATTGTGTCGTTCGCCAACAAAGTGATCTGGGTGCCTTCCGCCAGGATGCCTAGCCGGTTCGAGGCCTTAGCCCCTGTATGCAAAGCCTCATCAGTCGTCCAATCAATCAACGTTTCAAATTTACCATCGACTTGTTTCCACAGGCTATAGGCGCCTGTCTGATTGATGAAGAAGACGTAAAAATTGTCGCCATCTACATAGCGAAAGACCAGGCCCATTTCAGCATCTTGGGGGCCAGTTACATGCGCAACATCGGCCTCTAGCAAGAAGTCGGCCGGGTTTTCTTGACCGATGGCGCTGTTCGTGCTCCAGGTCAACCAGTTTTTGCTCTTGACGCGGATATGCAACGCTGAACCAGTATAAGAAAAAGTGCTATCTTTGGTTGATTTCATGCCCCATTGATCTTGATTGGCGCTAAAATCATCGCTATAGGTTGCATCAGTCGCCTTAATCGTTTCGATTCGGCTGCTGGCGTTATCGGACGTTGGGGTGGCTTCATCAACTGTCGGAGTAGCTGGATCGTCCGTTGGGGTGGCTTCATCGGCTGTTGGGGTGGCAACAGGTTCTGTTTCCCCAATGTTCCAGAGATTAAGATCATCAAAGGCAACCTCGACCCCGCCTTTATCAAACGCGGCCGCGCCCAAGCCAACACCGCCGGTGCTAAAGGTATCGTCTTCTACCGTTGCCAACACTTCACCGTTGACAAGCACGCTGATCTGCGAGCCTTCAGCCAGAACGCTCAGCGTATTCGCCGCGCCCTTGCCAGTGACAATTGGCTTTGCCTCGACCCAATCGACCAAGGTTGTCCATTCGCCATCAACTTTTTTGCGCAACGCATAGAGGCCATCATCACCCATGCCGAAAAGATAATAATTGTCATCGTCCACATGGCGAAATAGAATACCCACTTCATTCTCTAGCGGCCCATCGACGTGAAAGCTATCCACTTCTACGTAGAAATCCGAGGCAATGAAGTCTGACTCTCCATCCGCGGTCTTGGCGAGCGTCCAGGACAACAAGCTCTTGCTATCAACGCGAATATGATAGGTGCCATTTTTGAAAAAATGGGCAGCATCCTCGTCCTCGCCGGTATACCACTTACCATTATCTTTGCGAAAATTTTCGCTAAGGCTAGGGTTTTCTTGCTTAATCTTTTCGATATGCGCCTGAAGCTCGGCAGAAGATCCATCCTTCTGGGCAGAAGGCCGGGCATAGACAGGGAGCACAAGGCCCACCGCGGTTACTACAACCAGGAATAACGCAATAATTCTCATTTTTATCATTTTGGCTCCTCTTAAAAGTGGCGAATGGGTCGAAACGGTAGACGAACGCTCAATAACCGATAACGGACGGCAATCGACGACGAGAGAGGCTCCTTCGTCCGTGGTCAACAGGCTTACAATCACTTGAATAGCTTGTTGTCTACTATTCAATCACAAATCGCGCCGCAATTCAATCGTGGGAAACCACTAGTTTTTGGTCAATATACGTGTGATTGAAGCAAGCAAAGTCGAATGAGGTGCAAAGGCGAAGATGCAAGACACGATTAGCAACAAAAACACGATTAGCAACAAAAAGGAGTTAGGCTTTGCCGATCTGACCGGGAGTTACGCCCGCGTCCACATGCGCCAACGGGGCCGCCAACGGGCGCGACCGAGTCGTTGAATAGCGAACAGAGCGCTGGTTAAAATCAGTGCGCCGCCTAGCCATTGCAACGGGGTGAGGCGTTCACCCAAAAATAGCATAGACCAGGTCACCGTGCACAAAGTTTCTACCGGCGCTAGCATGGCCATCTGGCCCCCGCCGATCAGCCCAACCGCCGTCACCAGTGCCAGCCGTGCCAGGTAGGTGCAAAGTAAGGCCAGTGCGCCAATCGCCAGCCAACCTTGGATCCCCGGCGCTTGCCAAGGCGCGCCTTGGCCCCACCAGTAGATACTCACCATAATGGCCATGGATGCCGAAATATAGAAGGTGGCCGTGCGCGCATCATAGCCGCGCAAGTACCATTGGAGCAAGACCATGTGCGTGGCAAAGCAGAGCACAGCCAATAGCAGGAGCAACACCCCGGTCGAATTGACGTGACCACCAGGGCCAATCACCAGGTAGACGCCGCCAATGCCCAACGCCAGGCGCACAGCATGGCGATAGGTGAATTTCTCACCGCGCAAAGCCAACAGGCTCAGCACAACCAGCGGGCTGATCGAGATAATCATCGATGCCATCGAGGCGTCAACATTAGTCAGCGCCCAGAAGAAGAGCAACATACCAACGCCATTGACGCAACCGGCGAGGCAACTGACCACAAGACCCCGCCGATCAATTTTCAACAGGGAACGGTCAGTCGCCACAATCGTAATGCCAACCAGCAAAGCGGCAATCACAAGGCGCACCACGACCAGCCCCGTCGGATCCAGCCCGGCTTGAATCGCATGGCGCGCAATCGGTGGCGCCATGCTAAAGGCCAAAGTCGCCACGAACGCCAAAAGCCAACCACGCCATTTTTCTGGCGCGAGTGGTGCTTGGCGCACAGGATCAATTTGTATGGCTGGTGTTGAGGTGGCAGTCATAAGTCGTTGGATAAAGAATCTAGATATTTACTCAAAAGCATGGCAACGAATTACACGAATTACGACGAATTTTTCAAGCATTAATTCGTGTAATTCGTTGCAAAGGCATTTCTAAACACGCGGCTTACGCTTGACCAAAGAGCGGTTGCCCTTCACGGCGGTCGCGGTAGCCTTGCACCATCAGACCAGCCCGACCGTAACTCTGCCCAGCCAGTTGAATGTTTTGCGGGTCGCGATAACCCACACGGACGAGACGGCGCGGCTCTTTGGTCGTGTTGATATAGGAGCCATGGATTGTGTGGATGCTAAAAAGCACAACATCACCCCGTTTGGCGGGCACCGGCACTGTATCTTCTAAGGCGTACAGATCAGTCGGCAAATGGGGTGTGCAAGGGCCGGCTTCGGTCTCTGTAATATGCGTCAGCGCGCCTCCTTTGTGTGAACCCGCCAGAAAGCGAATTTCGCCGTTCTCATGAAAGGTGTCATCCAAATGCACGAGCGTATCCACATAGCGCCCATTGGTGTGCTGATAAAATGGGTTGTCTTGATGCATAGGGAAAGGATGACCATTCTGCGGCGGCTTAATGTGCATAGTTGAATGATGTAATTCGACGTTTGGGCCAATCAGATCGGCAATCGCAGCGGTTAATTTGCAATGCGTCACCGCGCGACACCAGGCGGACGAATAAAAGTGCAGATCGTGCATAGCCGTGAGTTTAGATTTCTTCTCGGTCTCCGGATCCATGTACGCTTGTCGCCAAGGACCAGTCCAGCCTGGGCTAGTAAATGACCAATCCGTGACCAAGCGATCCATTTCGTCGGAAAGCTCGTCGATTTCAGCTTTGTTAAACATTTGCGGAATGTGCAAAAAACCGTTTTCGTTATAAAAGTCAATTTGATCTTGGGTGAGCATCATTGATTTCCTATAAGCTAAATAACCTGGTATGCGTGTATAACCAATCTGTAAAAACATCACGATCTGTTTGCCCTGATGCGACTTGCAAGATGATATTTTCTTGTTCAACCACTGTTGAATAAATTTGCCAACCGTTTAGCACCAGGAATATTTCTAACGCCGCATGACCAACGCGCTTGTTTCCATCTACAAATGGATGATTTTGAATCAGGGAGAAACCAAGCGCAGATGATTTTTCAACAATACTCGGATAGAGTTCTTCGCCATCAAAGGTCATCCGTGGTTGAGCCACCGCCGACTCTAGCGCACCTAAATCGCGCAAGCCCTTAGCACCACCAGACTGTTCGATAACGTGATCGTGAATTTCTAACAACTCACTGACTGTTAAATAACGCATCAAGCCAGTCGTCGATAGAGTTCAGCATTTTTATTCAGCACATACTCTAACGCTTGTTGGAACTCCTCGTCTGGACGAGCAAGTAGTTCTTCGACACTAGCCCGTACCAATTCTTCCGGTGCAATTTTTAAGCGAGCGGCTTTCTCCTTTAACTGTTGCAGACGAGCTTCGGGCAAAGAAATAGTGATAGTTGTCATAAGTCATTCTCCTGCCTTAATTACAATTCCACCGCACCTGGCTTTAGCCCCACCGGCAGCGCCGCTGGACGTTCGCAAGTGCTGGTCAATTCAATGTGTTTGCCTTGGTCGGCGGCATCATGGAAGGCCTGCATAATGTCGAGCACATGATGCGCTAGTTCACCGCTGGCTCGGTGCGGGCGATTGCTGCGGATGGCGGCGGCCATATCGGCCACGCCAATCCCGCGACTGTTTTCGGTGTAGATG
>JBBQBY010000476.1:0-5367 GCA_038318235.1 Caldilineales bacterium | reverse complement strand
ACACGCGACGAAATCTATGAGCGCCGGTAATTCCACTTATCATCTAATCCAACTTTTTGGGGGCGCGTAGTTGGCCCGAGCATTGCCGTTCATTAAAATCTAAGCATCAAGGAATCCATGCCATGCGCATCGAACGTGTTGAACTACGCAAAATCCAACTGCCCTATGTGGCGCCTTTTGAAACCAGCGGCTGGCGCGAGGAAGGCAGCTACGCCGTCATCGTCCGGGTCGATGCCGAAGGCGTCACCGGGTGGGGTGAATCACCGGTGGGCGGCAGCCCCTTTTATAACGAGGAAAATACCTCAACGGTCTGGGCGATTCAACAGGAATTTATCGTACCGATGTTGTTTAAGGCCGATTTGCAGAAACCCGAAGATGTGACCGACGTCCTCCAAAAGATCCGCGGCAACCGGATGGCCAAAGCGGGCCTGGAATTTGCCATGTGGGACTGGTTTGGCCGCAAAGAGGGGCGCAGTTTGCCTTCGATGCTGGGCGGCACGCGCGATCGGGTGGCGGTTGGCGTCAGCGTTGGCATCCAAAAGGATATTGATACACTGCTCAAGGTGGTGGGCAATTATATTGACAACGGCTACAAACGGATCAAGCTCAAAATTAAGCCGGGCTGGGACATTGAGCCGACCCGCGCCGTGCGCCAAGCCTGGCCCGATATTGCCTTGCAAGTGGACGCCAATAGCATCTATCATCTCTCGGACGCCGAACATCTGGCGCAGCTCGACCAGTTTAACTTGTTGCTGATCGAGCAACCGCTGGAGCACGACGACATTTTCGACCATGCCAAGTTGCAACCCAAATTGAAGTCGCCGATCTGTTTGGATGAGAGTATTGTCTCACCGGCGCATGCCCGTTGGGCGCTGGAAATGAAGGCCTGTGGCGTGATCAACATCAAGCCCAGCCGCATTGGTGGCCTGGCCGACGCCCGGCGCATCCACGATCTGACCCAAGCCGCGGGCATTCCGGTCTGGCACGGCGGCATGTTGGAAACGGGCATTGGCCGCACCGCCAGCGTGGCGTTGGCCAGCTTGCCCAACTTCAAGCTACCCGGCGATATTAGCGCCAACAATCGGTATTACAAGCGCGACATTGTGAAAAACCCCTTTACGCTCAACGCGGACAGCACCTTGACCGTGCTCACCACGCCCGGCAATGGGGCGATTGTGGACGAGGCGTATCTGGATGAAGTGACGGTTGATCGCGTAGAAATCGTGAATCAATAGCATCATTCCACCAATTAACGCCACCCGTAGATTCTACGGTTATTCCAAGATGATGTTTGTTAGATGAGGGAATTCCATGCAAGCGTCTGAGCAAGGCACGCGCGAAATTGGCAAACGCCGCTATCAGGCCATTCCGCGTACGTTGATTTTTATCACCAGCCTAAACCTACAAACTGGCGCCCAGGAAGTATTATTGCTCAAGGGCGCGCCGACCAAACGGCTGTGGGCGAATCAATATAATGGTTTGGGTGGGCATATCGAGGCCGATGAGGATATTCACGCCGCGGCCGTGCGCGAAATCCGCGAAGAAACGGGGCTCAGTCTCCAACAACTAACGCTGCGCGGCATTGTCAATATCAATACCGGCAGCGATGAAAGTGGTCTACGCCTTGGTGTCCTGATCTTCGTTTTTCTCGGCGAAAGTAACCAGCGTGCGGTACAGGCCAGTCGCGAAGGTGTGCCAGCGTGGATTCCAGTCGCCGAAATCGCCAACTATCCACTGGTCGATGATTTATACGAAGTGCTGCCGCGAACACTAGGGAACGGCCCCTGCTTTTTCGGTTATTATAGTCCACAGCCAGACGGTACGCTGCACTATACGTTTCAGTAAAGAGGCCAGATAAATCGAAATTCAGGCCTAATGTTCGGTTGCGGTAGGCATAGCTGGCGCATAAGCAGAGGGGTTAAGAACCCAACACGGGGGCGCTTTTTTCGGTGGTAAGCCACATTTGGTGACCGTCGCTATAGATGTGAATCCGTCCCTGTAAATCATTGCGCAAGATCAGGCGCCCGGCCAGCCGATCCAAGACGTCCTGGGTGGGATGACCATATTGATTATTCAAACCACACTGGATCACAGCCACCAAGGGATTGACCGCCTGGACAAAAGGTTGACTGGTGCTCCCGCGGCTGCCATGATGCCCGACCTTTAATACAGTGGCCGCTACCGGTTCACCAGCCGCCAACATCGCCAGTTCCGAAGGTAGACCGGCGTCACCCGTGAGCATGACGCTGAAATCGCCATAGACCAGTTTCATGATTAGTGAGTTCTCGTTATCGACCAATTGTTCTTGCTTGCCTTGTGCACCCCGAATTGGCTCGACCGGTGGCCAGAGTACCCATAAGGCCACGCCATCCCCCAAGTCAAACCAGCCATCTCTGTGATGTAACTGGATCTCGCCCCCGTTTGCCAGGATATTTTTAGCCCAAAGATCCGAATCATGATTGGCCCGACCGGCTATCGTAGAGAGCCCGGTTGTGACCCGAAAACGCGTTGGGGTCTGCGCCTGCGCGTCCATATGGTCTTTGTCGGGATTGGTGAGCGCGGCCAGATCAATCTGGCGCTGCCAGAAGGGCATCACCGCCCCCAGTTGGCTGAAAAGTTGCTGCGGGCTGGCGCCGCCATCGATCAATACTTGGCGGCCCGACGGCGTCTGGATCAAAATGCCATCACCCTGGCCGATGTCAAGAAAGTAGACATGTAGACGACCATCTGGCTGCGAAAGCGCTAGCGCCCAGATCAAAATTGCTATCACCGCCAATCCGCCGACGGTGAACGGTCCAATCAGGTGTACCTGCCAATCACCAAGGCGCTTACCCAGCCGCACACTCAGCCAGCGCTTGCCCCAGTTGCGTAGCGCAGCGCGCCAATGCACGACAAAAATTAAGAGCAAGGTTACTACCAAGGCACCACTCCCATAACCGGCCACTTCCAAGCTGGCGCCCGGCAAAGTGGCGGTCCATTGCACAATGCCAACCGTCCAGACTAGGCCCAACCAGGGTACCCAAAGCAGCAGTTGGGCAAGCCCAGGCAGGCCGATCACCCCAACGGCCACAGCAGCGCTGCCGCCCAACATGATCAGTGGTTGCACCGGGAGGATCAAAAAGTTTGCCAGGAGGCTGACCACGCTCAAGCGTGAAAAATAATAGACGACCAAGGGTAGGGTAAGTACGTTGGCGGCGATTGTGACCAGAAAACCATCTTCGATCAAGCCAAAAAGTAAATTTTTCGTGCGGCTAACCATACTTGTCGCGGTAAGCTCCACTGGGCCAGCCACAGCTTCATCCTGAAACCCTAGCCCCAATTTGCTAAACCAAGCCGTGATCCCCGGTGTGAAGAGGATCAAACTAGCCGTAGCGCCGCTACTCAATTGAAAGCCCACATCCCACAACGTCAGCGGATTGACCAACGTCATCACCCAGCAGGCCACGGCCAGACTGACCAACGCGGTGCTGCGGCGATTAATCGTCGTTGCAATCACATACAAGCCACCCATCCACGCCGCGCGTAATACCGAAGGATCGCCGCCGACCAATAACGCAAAACTAACAATGCCAATCAGGGTCGGCCAGAGTGCGCGACGGCGCCCCAAACTACGTTGGCTAATGCCCATTAACACGGCGGCAATTAGAGCGACATTGGCCCCCGAGATCACCAATACATGGCTCGTGCCGGTCAAATTGAACTTGTCATTCAGTTGCGCATCAATCCCAGCGCCAATGCCTAAGAGAATACCATTGGCAAGCCCGGCATAGGGTTCCGGCAGCGAACGGTTGATCAGAGCTTCGCCACGCGCCCGCACTTGATAGAGGGCGCGCTGCCACCAATGGCCGCCGTTCGAGCCATTCAACGGCTCAAGCTTGGTACTGTAAAAGAGGCTATGCACATCTTTGCGGGCCAGGTATTCACGGTAGGAGAAATCTGCGAAGTCTGGCGGTGTCACCAAACGACCGCGCAGCCGCACCCATTGACCATAAACATAAATTTGGCGAATATTGGTGGTCAGACGTAGCGTACCTTGGACGGCATGGTCACCTTGGTGATCAATTAGCCGCGTCACCACCACGTACATTTGCTGTTTGGTATCGGCCATTAATGGATAACTGCTGACATAGCCAGTGATGGTGACCTCAGGCGCGCTTTTGTCAAAGGCGAGATCCGCCGCCAGGTTATAATAAGCCAGATCGGCGGGTTTCCAGCACGGCTGCAAAGGGTGGCTCGCGTAACGCAACGCGCCGGTTAGGCTGCACAGGATCAATGCCAACACGAACGCCGGGGTTAATCGGGAACGCGGGGGTTCAAAACCAGCCCAGGCCGGCCACCGCATGGCAAGAGAAGATCGAGATCGCAGCGGTAATCGATTCAGCAAAGGGGCGGCAGGCAACAGCACCAACGGCAACCACCAAAGCCAATCGGGGAAACTACATCCAAGCCAACCGGCCTCCCAGCCGATGCGCCCGAACAGGAGACCGAGCATATAAGCGAGGGTCAGATAAAGAAGGGTCACAGGTTATATAAAGGTTGGCAACAGGATTTGAGTTGACTTGACGAACAAGCTTCTTATACGTCAAGAGTATGCCATAGAAACATTGTGCCAGGAAATTCTCAAGCTTTCGACATATTAATAAGTATATATACGTATAAAAACACTAAAATTATACAAATTTTGGCGTAAAAGTTCACTGCCGGTTAATAGAGTTTATTCCGATTTATTATTTGGACAGCAAAACAGAGCCAGATCGGTCTTGTAGGTGCGGTTTGTAACCGCACAAGGCTGGATTGACCAAGATTGTGCGGTTACAAACCGCACCTACAAATGCACAAAATTAAATCGGAATAAGGTCTATTGATCTCCAACCTGGGCGTCAGAGGGGATTAAGGTGAGCGATTGGAGATTAAAAGCGAGCAATCTCTGATCTCTTAATCTATAATCGCTAAATCCCTCTGGACCTTACACAATTTCCTCCACCACAAACGCGCTATAGAAAAACGCCTTGTCTTGGGCATGTAAGCGCTGCGCCAGATCATCCAGCGAGCGCAATTGCGCCGTCATAAACGCTGGTCAACGGCGCGGCGCTAACATATTCCAATAGGCCAGGCTTCCACCTTTGCGGCCAGCCTGCACTAATTTTTCTAACAATCTTTGATAATGTTGCGGCGACATATATTCAAAAATATCGCTCAAATTGTAGCGATCAATTGTCTTCGGTCCGCAGTCCTGTAAATAATCTTTCACCGATTGACAGCGCCATTCCAAGCAATCCAAGTGGGTGCGGATGGCGTCAAAATTTCGGCGCGTAAGGCATACGGCAACACCGTTCCATGATGGCCCAACAGGATCCACTGTAAATA
>JBBQBY010000475.1:0-5380 GCA_038318235.1 Caldilineales bacterium | reverse complement strand
TAGAAGAAGAGGCGTTGCTGCGTGAATTAGAAGGCACAATGGCTTGCCACATGTGTGGCGTACCGGTCAAAGAAAATTGGGTCTATTGTCCCAATTGCCATGAGCAACTCCAACATGCCTGTATCAATTGTGGCAACCTGGTGCGCAATGAATGGGAAATTTGTGTCTTCTGTGGTACAACGCAACAGCCGACACCGGCCGCTGCCGCCCAGCGCGCGGCGCGCAATCCCTTCCAACGCGAAACAATGCGCCCGCCAGCCGAAGTGGATGATGACGCCGTCTATCGTCCAGTGCGGGTGGGCGAGTAAGCGAAATAACTCTTTTAGACAAGTTATTGTTCCAAATTCAGCTTTATACGACAACACAAAAAAATGTAGGGGTCAGACATGCCTGACCCCTACGTTTTTTTTGCTGGGAAAGTGGAGAACGTAACCGTTTCCGTGCCTAGCCTCACCTAGCCTTCCCCTACTGGGGAGGAATTGAGCATATATGGCGCTACAATTTTTCGTCGGCCAATTCGACATCGGGCTTTTCGCCGACTTTTACTTCCACGCGAAAATGTTTGGTTAATTCTTGGACCAGTCGCTCACTGATCGTACAGGCATCATTCGGGAAGCCAAGTTCGTAGCGCTTGCCGTTGGCTTCCAATATGATATAGAAATGGTCACGACCGCGTGAATCGCGCACCCGATCATAGATCTCTTTCAAGCGAAATTTATCACGCTCCAAATCGCCACTCCGCCGAAAGGTGATATGCATCTGGCGCGCTTCCTGGCGTTGCCTGGTGCTTTTAGCCGAGGGTGTTGCGTGGGGCAAATTCTGTGCTTCAGAGCGATGTAATGGCTCATCATACTCCAGCGTATTGGTCGGAACTGCTGGTTCTGATTGATCTGTCTGTAGGCTAGTGGTAAACCCGTTGGCATGACCATTACTAGGATGATTACCATGGTTAGCTAGCGGTTGTTGATGGCTGGCCTCAGACACATCTGGGTCGTTTACAACCTTTTGCTCGATTGCTGGCTGCTCTACCGTTGGTTTACTGGCGGTTGGCGTACGAATGGCGGAAACGCTCGTCGTCCGCTGTTCGCTTACGGTCTGGTCGGGCGGCGCTTGTGTCGAGTCAACCAGTTTCACTGTACCATTCTTTACGGTACCATTCTTCACGGTAGCAGGCTTCGCTATACCATTCTTCGCTGCACCATGATGACCGTTTTCTGGGATTTGCACAGAGACAGCTGTAGCCGTTGGCGCAGCCACCGGTATGGACAATGCGGGTACGGGCGTCTCACTCTTGGTTGCTTGCGTCATTGGCGGCTGGGTGGCAACCAGGGTAGGCGGCAAATGAGTGTCATTCTGATAGACCGGCGGCAGATCGCTCAGTCCAATGTTCTCATCCGCCTCACTGTCATCCTGCAACCAAGCAGGCATCTCCTGACGGAAGGGGCTTTCTTCGCCAGCTTGGCTCCACTCACCATCCTCGCCGCCACTGCCATAAACTTCGTCGGTTTCGCGCATGGCGATGCCATTGATCGTCGGCGCAACATCCAAAAGTGGCGTCTGATATTTAAGCGCGTCATCGCCGATGGCGGTGGGCATGTCCACATAGGTTTGCACACTGTCCAACAGTAGACTGGTTTGACCCTCGCGCGACTGCGCCTTGCCCTTGAAAAGCAATACGCTATCAAGCACGAGTTTATCTTTCACTTCAAGATACGTCCGTGGAAAGACCACAACTTCGCATTGACCCTGAAAATCTTCGATCTGCACAAAGGCCATCGGATCGCCTTTTTTGGTGTTAAGCGTGCGTATATTGGTGATCATACCGGCAAGCAAGACACTTTTGCCGTCGTGTGATTCATCCAGTTCATTGCACGCACAGGTCACCACTTTTTTCAGATCGATCCCCAAATTTTGCAGCGGATGACTAACCGTATAAACACCCAATAGTTCTTTCTCCCATTGCAACTTTTCGCGCCCTTTTACCTCTTCCAGATCGGGCAGACGAATCGGCATCATTTCGATGCCCTGCGCTTCTCCAACCACACCGAATAAGGAAAGTTGACCGTTTTCGCGCGCGGCATGCGTCTCGGCGGAATTTGCCACCATCGAATCGAGGACAGCCAAGAGTTGACTACGCTTACCAAAGCGATCCAGCGCGCCTGCCTTGATCAGACATTCCATCGCGCGCTTGTTCACCTGGCGCAGATCGACGCGGTCGCACAGATCTTCCAAGTTTTTGAAGGGTCCGCCTTCCGCACGCGCCTTGAGAATAACCTGGACAGGGCCTTCGCCCACATTCTTGATCGCCGCCATCCCAAAACGAATCGCGCTGCCTTCGGGCACCGGGAAAGGGTAGCCAAGCATCGGATCACGGCGGGCCAAGCTAACCTCGTCGGTCGGGCGCACCTGGATATCAAAGTCCAGGCTGCTGTAGTTAATATCCGGCGGCAAAACATCAATCCCCATGCGCCGGCATTCGCTGATAAAATTGATGACCTTTTCGGTCTTGTCACGCTCGATCAAAAGCAGCGCCGCCATGTAATCGACCGGGTAATGCGCTTTCAGGTAGGCCGTTTGCACGGTGATCACGGCGTAGTCAGCGGCATGGCTGTTATGCACCAAAATGTCGTTGGCAATAAAGTTGTATGTGTTGGGTACATTCAAATCATACGTCTGTTTTTCGCCCCCATATTCAATGCTGACAATGCGATCCCAATAGATATCGCTCTCGCTATAACGCCGTAGTTGCGCATTCCCAAAATAATCAGCCAATCGCCCAATTGTTTGGCGAGAAAAACCCATCTTACCGACGTTGCCAACTGGATAAAATTCTCTTTGCGCAACACCACAATCCGCTTGCATTTGAAGCCAGGTGATGCCACGGTCATCCTTGGCCGAACGCACTAGGGTTCTAACTGCCAGTGGGACAACATCCTTCACGCCCGAACTGGCTGGGTCAGTCAGAAATAATTGCTCCAGTAGTAGACGACGTTTGGCACTGATGAAATGTAAACCAATGGTCTGAGCGAACACAGAAATATTATCGTTACCGGTAATGAAAAGTTGGTAGCCTGTACGACCCTCTTTGTAGGGAAACTCAACTTTACGTAAACGGCTGATGATGCCCAAGCGGAGCAACAGATGTTGCAACTGGCGGGCCATGCGCTCAGACGCCGTGGCATAGAAAAGACTCCGCCCCCGCAAATTGATATGACCATCGCCTTCCCACATCCGGCTAATCAACAGGCTAATCCGACCATTTGTCAATTCAAAGGCGGCGGCAGGAATCTCTTTTGTGCGCGCATTCTTGCCCCAAATACCAAGTTTCTGCGCCCAAGTAACAATACTTGGGAGGCGGGTGCGGTCAACGCGTTTAGCGTAGATGGAAAAAGTATCTTTATGCACAGCCACTGAGCATCTGACATTTTCAAATTGTTCGGCGGCCTGGATGAAATCATCGCGCTGTTCTTCACTCTGTGAATAAAAGTAGACAGAGTGCGGATGACAAAGGTTGCCCTCTGCTAATAAATGACCTAAGGCGATCACTTCATGCGTAGGCCATTCCACCGAACCCTGTACCGGCAAATAGCGAGGTACGGCAATCAGACTATCAACTTTTAATTCTTCCAGTAAACGCCAGCCATCAAAGGTATAAAATGGATGATTTGCCGTTGCTTCAATCCGACGACCTAGCGCGGTTGTCAATTGATAGACGGGTTTCACACCATTGTTCATTACCGCAGCAATCCGTCCAGATTGCAACTTCAACTTTGCCATATCACAGGTGACGGTCATCGAGAGTTGTGCAGCGTCATTGTATAAATCTTCGAGTTTTACGACACGTCCACTTGTTGCATCGACAATCTCGGTATCACCCGGCAAACATTTGTTAAAGCCATAACGCGCAAAGAACTCAATATCCCCATAAATTGCTTCAGCCGCTTTGGCAGGAATGTCGTTCTTTTGGCAACCAGCGACAAACAGTTTTTTATGCTTCTCAATATCCGATAATTTTTTCTTACTAATCGCGCGGCGCACAAGATCTGCTTCACCGGGCGTATAGCCTGCCAATTTGCTTAAGGCTTGAATAATTTGTTCCTGATAAACTAAAATTCCGTAAGTTTCACTTAAGATCGATTCCAATCCAGGATGTTTATATTCTACCGTCTCCTCGCCATGCATCCGGCGGATAAAGGTCGGAATATATTCAAGCGGACCAGGGCGGTAGAGCGAAATCATGGCGATGATGTGTTCAAACAGGGTCGGCTTCATCTCGGTGAGCACGCGGCGCATGCCTTGACCTTCCACCTGGAAGACGCCACTCACTTCGCCGCTGGAAAGCAAAGTGAACGCCTCTTTAGCCGCTTCACCTTCAAAAGGGATATTGTGCAGCGTGTATTCTATGTTATGGCGCGCTTTGATCAACTGCCCAGCCTCGCGCATCACAGAAAGCGTACTGAGGCCCAAGAAGTCCACTTTGAGTAGACCAATCGATTCCAAAATTGGGAACTCAAACTGTGTGATCGCCTTAGTGATGCTGCCTTTGCTGCCGCGCATCAGTGGTGTATAGTGGGTCAATTCGCGATCAGCGACGATCACAGCCGCCGCATGGATGCCCGAATGGCGGGCCACGCCTTCCAACTTTTGCGAAGTTTCCACCAAATCTTGAACCCACGCCTCCTTCTTCACCATGTCTAACAGTTCGGGACTGTAGAACTCGTGGCCTTCGGTCAGCACATCTTGAATCGTGACCGGCTTGCCCGGAATGGCTGGAATCAGCTTGGCGATCTTATCCACCAACTTGAGATCAATGCCCTTGGCGCGCCCGACATCACGCAGCGCGGCGCGGGCTTTCATGCGCCCAAAGGTGACAATCTGCGCCACCTGCTCTTCGCCATAGGTGTCGATCGTATATTGGATCAGTTGTTCGCGCTGGTCGTCGGGAAAGTCGAGATCAAAATCGGGCATGCTCACGCGACCAGGGTTCAGGAAGCACTCAAAGATCAAGTTATTTTTAAGCGGATCGATGCCCGTAATCCCTGTACAATAGGCAACCACCGACCCTGCACCCGAACCGCGCACGTTGTACAAAATATTTTTGATACGCGCAAAGGCGCACAAATCGGCCACGATCAAGAAATAAACATCAAAACCCATCTCGTGGATCACGCGTAGCTCACGCTCTTTGCGCTCTTGCACATCCTCATTGAGGACGCGCTCGCCATACCGTTGCTGAAGCCCTTCCTCCGTCATCTGGCGCAACCAGGTTTCGTAGGTATATCCTTCTGGCACTTTAAAGGCCGGCAGGTGATATTCTTTGTCTTCTAAATCAACATCGCACATCTCCATGATGTGGACCGAATTATCAAAAGCACTAGCA
>JBBQBY010000474.1:0-5408 GCA_038318235.1 Caldilineales bacterium | reverse complement strand
CCAATTTTAACCAAACGCGCGACAAAACCTTTGACCAATTTCAGCCAAGCCTGCGTGGCCTCAACACGTTTACTGATACGGCCATGCATGATCATGTAACGGCGCATATTGGCATTCGCCTTCCGCTCGACTTCGATGTTGACGCTTTCAAGACGCAAATGATTGCTTGGGCCACGCAACGGGTTGGTCTAGACGCTGCAACCTACGCGCCAGACCGCAGCTTAGAATTCTCTTCTGAGTTGCTCTCCTTCACTGGCCCATTGACTACGCTCACGTTGCGCTTCCACGCCCACGAACAAGCCTGGCGCAGTGACCGCAATAGTTTTCTCGTGCGTGGCTTTCTGGCGGCCATTCGTCAGATTGAAGCGGCTGTCCGCCCCACCTTTGTGGTCAAAAGCGGCACCAGTGATATGAATGTGGTCGGTCCAGCCTGGAACTGCCCCATTCTTGCGTACGGTGCTGGTGATAGCGCACTTGATCATACACCGAATGAACATGTCAACCTGGCAGAATATTGGAAAGCTGTATTGGTGATCGAGCAAGCCCTGCGCAATCTCCCCGATCTACTTTAAATCGATAAATCACAGAGCTCGTATAGTCATTCTGGGGAGACCTCGTGTGAACTCGTTTAGACTCAGGTTTTAGCTTATCCTTTTTCGGTAACTGCTAACCCCACCCTAACCCTCCCCAAACGAGGGAGGGAACCGTCACATGATGCGCGCAGTTCTCGACGCGTCCCGTGACAATTCCTCCCCTGTTTGGGGGAGGTTAGGAGGGGGTGGCTTGGTAGTTACCTTTTTCGATAAAAATAAACATAAACTAATCCAATTCCGTTGATCTTCTGATCCGCCCAATTTATTCCTTTCTACTACATTACAACACAATTTATAGATTTTCGTATACTCAGCTATTTGCCCTGATCCAGTCAATTTTGTCTAGATCAAGTATTCGGATAGTCATCTGTCAAGAATATTTATTGAAAAAATTCCCTCTTGCGCACTATAACATGTCGTGATACAATCGACGAAACTTATCCTTCATCTTACAACTTTGGCAGTCTATTTTGCCACAATATTTTTTCATCGCATCAGCGTATTCAGGAGGAAGTAAGCAATGAAAGAGGCTATCCGTAATTTTTCGGAAAGCACCCAACTCCCCAGGCTCTATGGGTGGTTGGTGCAAACACGTCCACGTGGACGGCGACCGATTACAATTCTCGCTATCATTATTCTTGTCAGTAGCGGATTGCTAATTGCCAATACCACCAATGCAGCCAACACCAATGTATTGCGCAATGGCGGTTTTGAGGATGGGTTCGGCAGTCAAGCTGGTTGTGGTATGGTCGGCACAAATTGGCAGTGCTTCACCAATGGGGGAGCCGCCAATTATGGCTTTTATGACGATCAGTGGAATCTGACCGTTGCCGATGGCGCCCACAGCCAATTGTTAGAACTCAATGCTAAGGGCATAACTAGTCCCGATAATGATCGTTATTCTGGTATTTATCAGACTGTACGTGTACAGGATTGGGCCCAATATACGCTCAATCTGAGCGGCATGATCCGCACGACCAACCTGGATGGTGATCCTTGGCGCTATCGGGTGCAAGTTGGTTGGTCCCAGGGCGGACAGGCCGATTGGAACGCCGTCACCAACTGGACTGATGTCGGTTGGGACAAGTATTACGAACGCACATCACCGGGTAGCTTTAGCACGTTCTCAACCCAATTGAAGGCCGAAGCTAAATTTGTGACGGTGTATGTGCGGGTTTGGCGCAAATGGGGTGTATCGGGCGAAGAATTGGATGTAAACTTCGATACGATTACCTTGACTGGGCCAGCGCCCTTCGACGGTGGTTGGAATTATCCAACCGGGCCGCAACCGCAGCCACCGGTTGATGATCATCAGCATGGACCGGATGCAGGGTGGCAACCACCTGTTGACACGCAACCTGGGCCTCCGGCTGGCTGGCAACCGCCTACAGACAACCAACCGGCGCCAGCCGCAAGCCTTACCTGCGGTGGCGATGAGCAGGTTTATAATGGTGGCTTTGAGCAAGGGTTTAATGCCCTCTCTGTCGGCCATGTGGGCAAGAGTTGGGGATCCTTTACGAATGGGGGCGCGGCCAACTATGGTTTCTATGATGAACAGTGGTCGCCCGTGATCGCCGAAGGATCACACGGCCAATTGATTGAGCTTAACTCCAAGGGTGTCGATCCGGCTGATAATGACCGCTATGCCGGTATCTACCAGCAGCTTAAGGGATTACGACCGGGGGCAACCTATGAATTGACGGTCAAAGGTATGTTGCGTGGCGCGGGTAATGCCGACGATCCCTATCGCTTTGAAGCGCAATGGGGCTTTAACCAGGGCTTTGACACCGAATGGACGCATGTCACCAATTGGCAAGGCATGGACTTTGGTCAGATTTATCCTCGCACCGAGCCAGGCGCCGTAGCGACGTACAAGGTGCGCTTTCAGGCGAATACGCCGACGATGGTGCTCTTTGTGCGGGGCTGGAAGAAATGGGGGATCACCGGCGTAGAGATGGATCTGAATTTGGACGCGATCAGTTTGTTGGCCTGTCGCGGTGACAAGCCAGGGCATGGTGGTCATGACAATTGGCAGCCAGGTTGGCAGCCCGACAAACCGGGCCATCAAGCGCCGGATCATCAGCTGCCGCCCGCCACGCAATGCACGTATACGGTCAAGCCGGGTGATTGGCTCAGCTCGATTGCCAATCAAGTAAATATTCCGGTCAATGACTTGCTGAGTGCAAACTCGCTCAATGATCCGAATCTGCTCTATGTGGGCCAGGTGTTGCAACTGCCGGGCTGTGCCGATGCGCCACAACCCCCGCCACAGCCGGAACCACCGCAAGTGGACCCGCCCGCCCCGAGCCATGAGTCACGCACCTACACCGTGCAGCCTGGCGACACGCTGAGCGTGATTGCCGCCCAGTTCGGTGTTAATGCTGAGGCTTTGGCCCAAGCCAACAATATCGATAATCCGAACTGGATCTATGTCGGCCAAGTGTTGCAGATCCCTTAGCCTTACCTGAGGTAGAATTTTTGCCGTAGGATTTGTGAGAGAGCAGGACAAATAAAAGACGGGGCACGATGCCCCGTCTTTTATTTTTATGGGAAACCCCTTACGTGTTTTTATAAGCGAGCGTACTTACGACTAACAATCTTGAACAGCCCTTCCGGGAAGGGTTAATTCGTTCAGGTAATAAGCGAAAAACCCTTCCCGGAAGGCGGATGACCACCAATCAGCCGTTTTCTGGCTACCCAACCAAGGTAGGATCGTGGACCATTAATCATCGATGCAATGTAGCATCTTCTGGGAAGCTGAATGTTCGACGGTGCGGCACTGGCCTCATCGTCTCGGGCGCCAGCACCCTCGCCATGCTTGCCAATATGAACAGCCCCGATTGGCCTAGGCCAATCGGGGCTGTTTAGTTGAACGATTTATGCTGGCGCACTGTCCACCTATTCCAATGGGCTCAACCAGCGCTCTGTGTCATCCCCATCCGCGGCCCAACCAGTGAGGCTGCCATCATCCGAACGAATTTGATACCAGGTGAAACCTTCGGTCGTCTGCGGTCCTGCGACGACGGTGTATTGCTTGCCAGCTTCGACTTGGGCCACAATCGAGGCATCGCGACCAGGCGTCGCGCGGATGGTCAGCATTTGATCGCCTTCGGTTGTCACTTGGACGCGTTCACCAACCTTCGGCGCCCGGTTCGCTGGTTTTGCTTCACCCAATTGTGGGCTTAGCCAGTCGCCATCCTTGTCGCCTTGGACCGCCCAGCCGACATTGCCTTGGCCGTCATCAAGTTTCCACCAGGTAAAATTCTCGCCAGAAACAGGTCCGTCAATGATGGTCACCTTTTGGCCGCCACCTAAGCGGGTGATCAACTGGCCGCTCGTGCTCGCACTGTCCCGCAAATTCAGACCGTCTTCCGTGGTGATGCGCGCTGGTTGACCCTTGGCCAAGGCCGTGCCTGGGACGGCAGTTGCTGTAAACGTGGGGGTTGGCGCCGGTAGAGGTGTCTCCGTTGCGAGCAAGGCCAGCGTCGGTGTAATCGACTCCTCGGTAACTGGACCGCCTGTACCCTCGGTTGATACTTGCGGATCAACAGGGGTAACAACCGCAACGGTTGCTGGCGGTAGAGGCCGTGGCGCAAAGCTGCCACAGGCAAGCGCCGGCGCAAGCCAGATCAGCGAGACGGCAAACAACAGACGCAACTGCCAGGCTTTGCTTAGTTTTTTCATACGGGATTGAGTAAATGGTTGCTTATACATAGCTGCTAAATGATAGCAGATGTTATTAGAAACCGTCCATTTTGAAGTTTGCCGAATTATACTCTTGCGAATAGTAGAAGTAATAAATTGAATCAATCGATTAACCTATAGTGTGATCGCTTTCAACCAAATGATATCAGGCATAGTTTCGATGGCAGCCAATAACGCCGGCGACGCCACTTCGTCTGTCCCCAACACCATAATAGCCTCCGCGCGCGGCGCTCGCCGCCCAACATGCATAAAACTGATATTGATATCAGACTGGCCCAGTAACGTGCCAACGCGGCCGATGATGCCAGGCCGGTCTTGATGGCCGGTGAGCAAAAAGTTGCCGACTGCCACGATATCAACCCACAAGTCATTAATCGCCACGATGTGAACTTCGCCTTGGAGCACCGTCCCCCGAACGGTCCAACGCTGGGTGCCTGAAGTCGCGCTCAAGGATAACATAGTTTCATAGGGGGCGTCACTTTGCTGGCGTTTGCTTTCCATCAAATTCATGCCACGTCGCTCGGCGATCAAATTGGCATTGACCAAATTGACCCGCACCTGTAACACGTCGGCCAGCAGACCTTGGATCACGCCGGCTTTGATATAGGCGAGATCAAAGTTGGCCAAGGCGCCATGGGCAATCAATTCAACATCACCAACGCCCTGCGCGCCTAATTGTTTCAAAAAGCGCCCCATGCGTTCGGCCAGATCGATATAGGGAATGAGAAATTCTAAATCTTTCGGCGGAATAATCGGCGCATTGACCGCATAACGGGCTGGCCGGCCGTTTAGCACATCGAGCACCTGTAAGGCGACATCTTCGGCAACTTTTTCTTGGGCCTCGACCGTGCTGGCCCCCAAATGTGGCGTCAAGATAATTTTGTCTGAGGTGCGCAACGGGCTATCGGCCGCCAAAGGTTCGGTTTCAAAGACATCAAGCGCCGCGCCGGCTAAATGACCGGCATTGATCACCTCGACTAGGGCATCCTCGTCGAGCACACCGCCGCGCGCGACATTGAGAATGCGCGCGCCTTTTTTCATGCTAAGTAAGCGTTCCTTGTTGAGCAGGTGGCGGGTTTGCGGGGTCAACGGCGTGTGTAAGGTGACAAA
>JBBQBY010000473.1:0-5408 GCA_038318235.1 Caldilineales bacterium | reverse complement strand
AAGTGAGCGGTCGTCCCAAGCATATTTATAGCATTTGGCGCAAGATGCAACGCAAAGAAGTTGATTTCGACCAGATCTATGACGCCCACGGTTTCCGTCTGGTCGTCGAGACCGATGCTCAATGTTATGCCGCCTTAGGCGTTGTTCATACGATCTGGCGGCCAATCCCTGGCGAATTCGACGATTATATTGCCAATCCAAAGAATAACATGTATCGCAGTCTGCACACCGCCGTCTTGAGCCGTCGCGATGGCCGCCCGATGGAGGTGCAGATTCGCACCCAGGAAATGCACAAGACCGCAGAATATGGGATTGCCGCCCACTGGCAATACAAAGAACAGTCGCGGCACGATGCGGAATTCCAGAACAAAATTGCTTGGCTCCGACAGTTGATGGATTGGCGTCAGGATGTTACGGATGCCAACGAATTTGTAGCGGGGATGAAGACCGATGTCTTCAAAGATCGGGTTTTTGTCTTTACACCCCAAGGCGACATTATCGATCTGCCCGCCGGTTCCACGGCCATTGATTTTGCCTATTCGATTCACACCGAGTTGGGGCATCGCTGTCGCGGCGCCAATATCAATGGCCGGCTCGTGCCGCTCGATTACAAATTAAACAACGGCGATCAAGTCAGCGTGATCACGGCCAAGCAGGGCGGTCCCAGCCGCGATTGGCTCAACCCCAGCCTCGAATATGTAGCCACGCAACGGGCACGCAGCAAAATTCGTGGTTGGTTGCGCAAACAGGGGCGCGACGAAAATATCCAACGCGGCAAACAAATGTTGGAAAAGGAGCTAAAACGGCTGTCGGTTACGCTCAGTCTGGAAGCGGTCAGCAAGCTTTTTAATTATGAAAAGTTAGATGATTTTCTCGCCATGATCGGCTATGGCGATATTAACTCGCAACAAATTGCCCAGAAAATTTTGGAATTAGAGCGGCGTGAGGCCGAAGTACTAATTGCCCAGAGTGGCATTTTTATCAACACTACGAGCCCTCAGACCCGCAAAGCTACGGAAGGACTGGTAGTCCAGGGGGTCGAAGGTCTGTTGACGCAGTTGGGCCGTTGCTGTAATCCCGTGCCTGGCGACGCGATTGTGGGGTACGTCACGAAGGGGCGTGGGGTGACGATTCATCGCACCGGTTGTCCCAATATCACGGCCGTCTTGCGCAAGATGTCCAACAATCGCCTGGTCGATGTACAGTGGGCGACGATTCGCGATGCGATTTATCCAGTACGCATCCACATCAGCGCCTATGATCGATCAGGCTTAATGCGGGATGTGGCCAGCTTGGTGGCCGACGAACATATCAATATGCGCAGCGTCGAAGCGCTAACCGGGCAAAAGGACAACCTGGCCCTGATCAATGCCACCCTTGAAATTGAAGATGTTGGTCAACTGATGCGCATCCTGACCAAACTTGAAAGGTTGCCGAATATTGTCGATGTGCGCCGGGCTGTAAGTTAGGCGGATGCATTCGTATGCTTCGCCCAATATTTACGTGGCAAGCCATCAACAGAAAACAGTATCGAAAATCAGCGCGGCGCGCCACTGGTCTTTGGGCATCTGGGCAAAGTGTAGGCAGACATGGTCGATGGCCTATTTGTGAATGAAGCTTAGCCGAGCCAGAGCTTATAGCCGACGCCCCGTACGGTCTGAAGATAGATCGGGCTAGAAGGATCAGGTTCGATCCGTTCGCGCAGCCAGCGCACATGCACATCCAACGTGCGTGTATCCTCAAGGTAGGAAGTTTCCCAGATCAACTGCATAATATCGCTACGCAACACCACTTGGCCATGATTGAGCATCAACATTTCTAACAACGCGCATTGTTTAGGCGTCATACCATACTCGCCCTTTGGGGTCGTCACTGTGCGCGTGGCAATGTTCAGGCACAAGGGCCCTAGTTGTAGCTGATAGCCAACCCGCTCGTGCCGAATTCTCAACACCATATCCAAGACCGCTTGGGCCATGAGCGGTAGATCAAGCTGGCCATCAAATCCAAAGTGCGTGGTTGGTTGGGGGCGGCCAATCGCCACAATCGCCGCCGTACGTAAACGATAGCGGATCATCTCACACAGGCGAACGCGACTATCTGGCCGATTTTCAAGCTCTACAAAAATAATAAAAGGCAGATGTAGACGCACAAATTGCAGGGCAGCCTTCTGACTGGTGACCACAGCAAATTCGATCGGTGGCGGACCCTCGATCTCTGGGCCAAGCGCAGCCGGTCGTTCGGCTTTATTGGCATTTATTGGGTTGTTCTGTTGCTCAAATAATGTCTGTAAGCTGGCGACTACGTCAGTTTTACGGCCTACATACAAAATTCGAAGCAGGTTCGCATATGCCATTGCTGCTGTTGCTCGTTGAAGAGGCATTAAAGAGGTAAGCAGATTATAAATGAAAAGTTAATAATCTGCAATCAGCAAAAAAAGTTAAGAGACAGGGGTCAAGTGTCGGCTGGTTAACGAACTAGGTCTTGTCCACCGCCCGAAAGAACCTACGTTGCGCGGCTGGAAAGCGGCTGATTGGTGGTCATCCGCCTTCCGGGAAGGCTTGCTTCGTTCAATTGCTGAGCGAAAATACCCTTCCCGGAAGGGTTGTTAGTTCTCTCTGAACCTCAGAGACAAGATCGGTGGCGTCATTAGAGCTTGATCGCTTCTAATTCGTCGATCATATCGCGAATCACATCGAAACCACCCTGCCAGAAGGCTGGATCGGTGATATCAATATTCGCTTCCTGCAAGATTTCTTCGGGGCGGGCCGACCCACCATACGCCAACAGTTTGAGATAACCGGGCTTGAACGCATCACCTTCTTGTTGATAGCGCCGGTAGAGCGCTAAGACCAAGAGTTGCCCAAAGCTATAGGCATAACAATAGAAAGGCGTCTGATAGATATGCGGGATACTGACCCATTCATACTGAAATTCAGGCGCAACTTCTACGCTTTCACCAAATTGCTCTTGCAAATTTTCCAGGTAAAGCGCGTATAATTCTGCCGGTGATTTGTTTTCCATAATCGCGGCATGGGCCGTCCGCTCAAAGCGGACGAAGTAAGCCTGCCGCATCACCGTTGCATACATATCATCCACCGAAGCAGCTAATAGCTCACGGCGCACGAGTGGATCTTTTTCTTCGGCCAGCATGCGCTCGGTCAGCAATATTTCGGCAAAGACTGAAGCCGTTTCTGCCAACGGCAAGGTTGGGTGTTGGGTCAACACCGAGTGTTTTTCTGCCAGCATACTGTGAATGGCATGGCCTAGCTCGTGCGCCAACGTTGCCACATCGCGCACTTTGCCCGTGTAATTCATCAGCACCCACGGCGTCATGCTGGGGATGACCGTTGCGCAGAAGGCGCCCCCACGCTTGCCCTTTTGCACCTGGCTATGGATGTGGCTCTCCGCAAAGACACGTGCTGCATGGCGGGCGATCATCGGCTCAAAGTGCTCGAAAGAGTCCAACACGGTTTCAACTGCATCGGCATAAGCAATCTGGCGATCTGATTTGGCCAGCGGGGCATAAATATCATAGCGACGCAGCTTGTCCATGCCCAACCAACCCGCTTTCAGCTTAAAGTAGCGCTGAAACAGACCAGCATTGGCGCGGCAGACATCCAACAAAGCATCCACCGCCGCATCCGGTACGTCGTTGGCGACATTGCGCACCGCAATCGGAGAACTGTAATGCCGTAAGCCAACCTGCTCATTATGCCAATCACGCACCCGGTTCGCATAAATTTGGGCCAGAATGTTGGCCTCTTTCTCATACACGCCGTAGAGTTCTTGATAGGCCGCTTCGCGCAATTCCGGGCGCGGTGACTGGGCATAGCTCATCAGCACGTCGCGCGTCATGGTCTTGTTTTCGCCATCCACCTTGATCGTGAATTCCAAGCGATTTGTCAACATGGAATAGAGCGTGAGCACCGCCTCAATCCCATTACCATCTTTGGTGTTGACGAGTTGTTCAGATTTCTCGTCTAGCGTGTACGGCTTGGTGCGGCGCAAGTCTTGCAGATAAAAGCGAAAATCGGCATTTTCCGCGCCTTGCGGCAAGAGCACCTCGGCCTGGGCATCGTCCAGTTCTTTCCACCATAGGTCAAAAAACAGCGTGCGATTCTGAATCTCGGTCAAGACCTGTTGCATGCGGTTGCGATAGGTAAGCGCTTCCTGTGATTGGGTGTTTTCCGAAAACCAGAGACTACCATACGCGCCCAACACATAGATCTGTTCGACTAGCGCTTCATACTGGCGCATGATCGCCAGGAATGCATGCGGCTCGATATCAGATTGGAGCTTGTCGCGCGTGGCGACAAACGCCTGTACCGCTGCATCGAGCGCCGCCAAACGGTCTGCGATCACAGTTTCGCTTGGTTCCGGCAACAATTCAGTTAGATTCCAACCGGCCGGTTGGTATAGTTTGGTTTCAACAGTCATTGTTGTCATAGTTTTTCCAATCATTGAACGTCTAGAATTAATTGTAAGGCTTCGGCCTTGATTTGGTCTTGATCAACCAGTTCGGCTAGTTTGCGCGCTTCGTAAAGTCCACCAAAAGCTTCCAGGGCAGCCGAACGGAGGGCAAGTCCATAACGTTCAGCAATCGCTTCCTGAAGTTCTTCTCGCCCTAAATGATAGCCGCCAGCTTTCCGGCGTTTATTCGTGAACGCGATCTCATCCAAGGCATTTTGGATTGAAGTTTCCCACGAACGTGTCGTTCGTTTTTCAGCCTGTTTTTTAATCAGATGTAGCAGAAGAATCACCAAAAAACTACCGATCTTGTTGATTTTATCTTCGTGACTCATCTCTTCCATCTCGCCGAGCAAGACGAGCGCTTCTGGGTATTTTCCTTGTTCAATGTAAGCGCGAAGTTCATATAACTCTTCCATCCATCCTCCTATCGCCAGCCAGCGGCTATCCCTTACGCGCTCTTCGCAATACGGCGCAACACGGTCTGCAAAATGCCACCATTCTTATAATACGTGACTTCAACCGGGGTGTTGATGCGGCTGATCACTTTGAATTCCTTCACGACGCCGGTATTCGAGGTTGCGCGTACGGTGTACTCTTGGCCGGGGACCATATCGTCGTCTAGGCCGAGAATGTCGAAAATTTCGAAGCCGCTCAGATCAAGTTTACTCACACTTTCGCCTGCTTTAAACTGGAGCGGCAAGACACCCATACCGACCAGGTTGCTGCGATGAATGCGCTCATAGCTTTCGGCGATCACAGCGCGGACGCCCTGCAGTTGCGGGCCTTTGGCCGCCCAATCGCGACTGGAGCCGGTGCCGTATTCCTTGCCAGCTAGAATGACCAATGGCGTGCCGTCTGCCTTGTAGCGCATGGCGGCGTCATAGATCGACAGCTTTTTCATCTCAGGAATATAAATGGTGTCGCCACCTTCTTCGCCA
>JBBQBY010000472.1:0-5459 GCA_038318235.1 Caldilineales bacterium | reverse complement strand
TAGCGCTGATTGCGCGTGATATTTATGGCGACTACAAGCTATACGAGCAGCTTTGCGCCTTTAACGGCATCACTAATTGCAATACGATCGAAGTTGGCCAAGCGGTTAAGCTGCCAACCCTAGCTCAAATCAAGACCGCCGCCACTGCTGCGCCTGCGGCCACGGCCACCAAGGCTGCAACACCGGTGGCCACGGTAGCCCCATCGACAGCCACTACAACTACCACCACGGCCAAGCCGGTAGCTACCACAGTTGTAGTGGCCACTCCCGCCGCCGTGACATCGACTGGCACGGTCAGCGGGACTTCTCCCGTAACGACCACGGGCACTACCACTTCAACGGCCGGGGCCAGCACAGGCACAGGGACGATTATTGATGTTGCCGTTGCTAATGGCGCCTTCAAGACCCTGATCGCCGCTTTGCAGGCCACCGGTCTGGAAAACACGCTGAAGGGCCGTGGTCCCTTTACGGTTTTTGCGCCCACCGACGCCGCCTTTGCCCGTCTGCCAGCTGGTGCGTTGCAACAGTTGATGGCCAATCCTAGCGGTCAATTAACCGACATCGTGCGCTATCACGTCATCCCGAGCAAACTGATGGCGGCCGATCTGTCCAATGGTCTACAAGCGACCACGGTGCAAGGCAAGCCCGTCAAGTTTGAAGTCAGTGGCAACACGATCAAGATCAACGGCGCCCAGATTATTACCAAGGATATTCAGGCCTCTAATGGCGTGATTCACGTGATTGAAAACGTGATCATTCCGCCCGCCGAATAACGCTATCGCGTGATTTTTCGAAGGCGCGTATGATTTAGCTTACAAAAAAGCCTGACCAGAGAATTTGTCTGGTCAGGCTTTTTTGATCATGGCTACAGCATATGATGCTGATACAGATTAAATACGTCAATGAGGAAATTTAAATGGCTGTTCTACAGGGTAATAAAACTTATGCCAGAACCCGTTCGCGCCAGCGTAAGTTATCATTTAATTGACCATTATTGAGCAAAAGCTGAATGTGGCTGATGCGCCGATAACGCGGTCCCTCGAAATCTTCAAGCCGCAGATCGACCTTTTGATAAGCGGCATATAACTCCTGGGCGCCGAGTTCCGCTGTCCACTGTGGCTTAAAGTTGGGCAACACGCGTGCAATCTTGCTGCTGTCTACCCGATAGCAACGTTTGTCTGGCCCGGCGTCTTCTGCATATTCGATGTAACTGCCTGGCACTGTTTTGACCACAATTTCGGCCAGATCGCGCACACGATAATTTTCCTCGGGGCGGCCTACGTTATAGGCCTGCTTATGCACCAACTCGCGTGGGGCTTCGAGCACCGCTAAAAAGGCGCGCGACATATCTTCAACGTGGACAATCGGTCGCCACGGTGTACCGTCACTCTTGATGTGCACGCGCCCGGTTGTGTAGGCCCAGGCCACCAGATTGTTGAGCACGACATCAAAACGGAGGCGCGGCGAGACCCCATAGGCCGTGGCGCTGCGCATAAAGGTCGGGCTGAAATAGGCATTCGCCAATTTTGCAACATCTTGCTCTACCCGCACCTTAGAGATGCCATATGCCGTTACTGGGTTAAAGGGCGAGGTCTCGTCGAGCCAGTCATCGCCAGCCGCACCGTAATTGCTGCACGATGATGCAAAGATAAAACGCTCCGTGCCCACTCGACGGGCTAACTCAGCGAGGCGCACCGAAGCCCGGTGGTTGATCACATAGGTTAATTCAGGATTCAAATCGCCCAGTGGATCGTTTGACAAGGCCGCCAGGTGGATCACCGCCTGGAAGCCATCCAGATCGCGGGCGTTGACATCACGAATATCCTTTTCGATCTCGCGAATCTGTGGCCTGTCCGTTGGGCCGCCAAAGGTGGAACCCTTGTACAAATTTGTATCCAGGCCGACAACCTCATGGCCTGCTGCCATTAAGAATGGAACCATAATCGAACCAACGTAGCCGTTATGTCCGGTGACTAATACGCGCATAATTGTGCACTCCTTGTGCCATTATTCATAAATGAGCTGCGTACTATCTACTGCAATGACGGATTGATAAATATGCAATATAAATGAAATTCACGCATGCTATCAGAGAGTATACGACTAAGATTGGCCTTTCGGATCTTTCAACTAGTTTACAAATATAACCATTCGGCAATTGTATTCCGGTGGCAGTAAATTGTTGGCTGCCACCGCACATCCGTGCTAAACTTGCTAGTATGACCAAGCGACGATCACTCTATACCGACAACGCGGTAAGCGACCAAGATCTCATTGATAGCGCCCTAAGCGAAGATGATTTTGCTGTGCCGAATGCGGATTTGCATGTGCGAACGGCCGAGGCACCGGACGCTGACAGCATGACGGAACTGGCCAATAGCGATCTGGTAGAATTTTTTGGTAGCAGCGGCCCGCTCTCGCAGCATTTGGCCGGCTATGAGCTGCGGCCCAGCCAACTAGAGATGGCAGAGACCGTCAAACGCGCCTTGCTGCAACCCTCCAATGCCTTGATCGAAGCGCCGACTGGCACAGGTAAATCAATTGCCTATCTAGTGCCCGCGATCCTAAGCGGCAAGACGATTGTGGTGGCCACGGCTAACAAATCACTGCAAAGCCAGCTTTTTTACAAGGACATTCCCTTTCTGCGTGAAGTGATGCAATTGCCGATCAGCGCTGTGATCGTGAAAGGGCGCAGCAATTTTGTCTGCAACTACAAATGGGAAAAAGAATTGGCCGAGCAGCAATACATTTCGCTCTATGACAAAGCAGATGAACAGGTCGCCTTCTTGCGCAACTGGTTGGAAGAGACCGATACGGGAGATGTAGACGATTTACCCTTTCTTCTGAGCAATGATCTGCGCCCACGCCTGGTCAGCTTTCCTGACGATTGTCTGCACGGTGATTGCCGGTATTACGAAGACGATTGCTGGGTGAACCACATGCGTGACAAAGCGACCGAAGCGCAGATTTTAATCACCAATCATCATCTGCTGCTCAATGTATTGGAACTGGGCTGGGCGGGTGAACGAATTTTGCCACCGGCCAGCGTCTATATTATCGACGAGGCGCATCAACTGGAACAGACCGCAACCTCTGTCTTTGAAACAAATGTGACGGATTACACTGTAGAGCAACTGCTCAGTCGCAGCATTTTCAAAGAACATTTTGATTCGGATGAACTCGACCAGGTGCGTTTCCAAAATACCTTGGCCTTCCAAGAAATCGCCCATCTCAGCCGCGAAAATTCCTTTCGCATTGAGCCAGATCTGGAAGCATTGAAAAAGCTAGGGCGTAGCCTGGGCGACATGGCACAACGCCTGAAACGCGAAAGCCCATATGGTGAGAAAGCCGAAGTGGAGAAGCAGGCCGATAGCAAGGCGATCGCCACCGATGAGCGCTCCGAAGAACGCAAAGCCTATGAAATGGCCGTCGAAATCCTGAATAGTACATCCACGAAGTTGCTGACGATTGCCACCAGCAAGCATGATGATAATTTTGTGCGCTACGCGGCACGGGTCTTTGATCGCCGGCATACGACCCTGGAGGTTCACGCCGCGCCGATCAATCCGGCGGCGTTGCTCAGTCAATATCTTTTTCACCCCGAAGAAGCCGAGGGTGCGAGCGCGCGTACGGTCATCTGCACCAGCGCGACCCTTTCGACCAATCACAATTTTACCCATTTCAAGCAACGCTGCGGCCTGTCGGAAACCAGTGAAGAGCGCGTCCTGCCCGCTGTCTTTGATTATCCGCGCCAGGCCCTGCTCTATCAACCCGCGCTGCCGGCTTATGACTATCGCAACGCTGATGCCTATTACAGCGCGGTCGCCCATGAGATTGAACGTTTGTTGGAAGCCAGCCGCGGGCGCGCCCTCTGCCTTTTCACCAGTTGGAGTGGTCTACAGCAGGTGCAAGATCGGCTGCAAAAGGCTAATGCCGGCCAGTTTTGGCCGACGCGCGCCCAGGGTGACGCCCCGCGCGATGCCTTGCTCAGTTGGTTTAAAGCGACGCCACATAGTGTGTTGCTCGCGACCCGTTCCTTTTGGGAAGGCGTCGATATCCCCGGCGACAATTTGAGTTTGGTGGTCATGGATAAGATGCCTTTCCCCACACCTGGCGATCCCTTGCATGGTGCGCGCATGAAGGCGATTGATGAGAGCGGCCAGAACAGCTTTGGCGACTACATGACACCACTGATGACGTTGGCGCTCAAGCAGGGCTTTGGCCGCTTGATTCGTCGCGCCACGGACTCGGGTGTAGTCGCCATTTTGGATGAACGCCTAAGCAGCAAAAGTTATGGCCGGCTGGCACGCCAGGATTTGCCGCCGGCGCGTTTTAGCCGCGATTTTAAAGATGTCCATAAGTTCTTTCAGCAGACGTTGAATAGTGCAGCCGAGTTTGGCTTGAATGTCTGGGCGACCGCAACCAATCAACGCATCAATCTGCTTGACGATGAGGCTGCACCGCAGGCAATGGTCCAATGGCGCTGGCAATTGTTGCGTTTGCAAGATGGCAAAGCCGACGGCCAAGAAGGTAGATCCTCAGACTTAGCGGATGCAATCGAAGGTGAAATTCATGCGGCGCTGCTGGGGCTGCTCGATCTGCGCCAGCGCATCGAACGCGCCGGTCGCCCAGCCAAACAATTCGGTGTAGAAGTGCGCTGTAGTCAATTGGCGGCCACCATGATGGAACAAGGAGCCAGTGACCTAATCCGCCGCTGGGCGGCCGAGTGTAGCCACTGGAAGGCCTTACAGGTATTAGCGTTAGCTCAGCCTACGTAGTAACTCAAATCGTAGAGGTGCCCAAAGGGCGCCCAGGTTGGCGGCGCACCCATCAATCAATAAATCCCTCAACGACCTTCGCCGCCGACTGCGTGCCCGTTTTTACACTGTCGGGCGAGGCAGGCCCAGCGGATTAAGGGAATGCCCAAGTCTGGGTGGGCCTGCCTCGCCCCTACAAGTTGACTTCTCATCAGAATCTATCTCTTCTAGTTCAAACAGGATTGAATAGCTGTCTAATATAGCATAATTTATTTTGAAGCTTACGTTGGCAAACGGTCTGAATTCAGTCCGATAATGCCATTGTAGAGCGAGTAGAATCGTCAGATAGCAGCGTTAACGGCGTAATTTATTAAATGAGAAATGATGGTTTTATCAAGCTATGCTTTTATCAAATTCTTTCCAAACCTTGTGGCGTATCGCAGTCTCGTTGTTCATATTATTTCTAGTCGCCAGTTGGATCGCACCGGGATTGACACGCTAAAACTTGATTGATGGTATTATCTAGTAGAAAAGCAAAATAGAGCGGCGCTGAGGGTTAGCTACCTCAGCGCCGCTCTATTTTATCTGAAAAGGATCGCAGCAGATTGCAAAGGATGCGAAGGCCATCCTGATCATCGCTTAGGCCATTTCAAAGAAATAAGGATGCCGCGTTTGCCGAACAAAATCATGCGTAGGTGCGTG
>JBBQBY010000471.1:0-5466 GCA_038318235.1 Caldilineales bacterium | reverse complement strand
ACGCTGCCCAACCATGTGACCGGTACTTTCGCAACGAGTGGGTCTGTACATTGATCATTCTCGCACGTTGCAACGGGAAGTGCCGGTCACATTTAGCATAAATACCGTTTGCCATTTATCCATCAGAATGGTATGATAAATTATCATACCATTCTAATGAGGAGGTTAACGATGGCTTCGACCAAGGTTGCAGTGACAATCGATACAGAGTTATTAGCTGAATTGGATGCGTTAGTAGCCAAACAGGTTTTTCCGAACCGGAGCAAGGCAATTCAAATGGCTTTACACGACAAGCTGACACGCCTACGTCGCACCCGGCTTGCTGCAGAGTGTGCGAAACTTGATCCGCGCGAAGAGATCGCATTAGCAGAAGAAGGCATGGAACTGGAGTTAGCCGCGTGGCCCGCGTATTAAGGGGGGAAATCTGGTGGGCCGATTTGAACCCCATGCGTGGCAGTGAACAGGCTGGCGTGCGACCAGTGCTGATTATCAGCCATGATGTTTTTAATGAACGCTCCGGCACGGTGCTCGCGTTAGCCATCACCAGCCAACCGCCCACGGTTGGCTTTCCACTCGTTTTTGAATTGCGCACCGCCGATTTACCAAAACAGTCTTGGGTAAAGATCAGCCAAGTGCGGACACTGGCCGTCGAACGCCTCAGCAACCGGCTCGGTCAGATCTCGCCCGAAGAATTGGATGAAATCATCAACGGCTTAAACGAGCTTGTTGGCAATTGATTTTTATGGGGCAGCCTATATGCTGAAAGGATGCAGATCGATGAGCCAGATGCCAGTAATGCCGCAGACCGCGTTAAAGTACGAAGTTGAGGTGCGTGAGCAGGGACGCGTGGAATTCACGGTTCCTTTTGCACCTGGCAAGCGCGTGACAATTTTTGTCGTTGAAGAATCGGAAGATCAGTTCCATGATCTGCTTGAAGCGTCCCAAAGCACACTGGATTTCTGGGACAATCAATTGGACGATGAGGATTGGAACGATGCCTAAGCAGGGTGATATTGTGTTGATTCCTGTCCCCTTTACCGATCTCTCATCTACGAAACGGCGGCCTGTGATTATTATCTCCAATGACGCCTATCACCAGACAACGACGGATATGATTGTCGTTGCCATGACCTCAAATCCAACTTCTGTACCTTATAGTTTTACGATTAGCACAGTAGATTTACAAGCTGGTGTGTTGAATCGTAAAAGCACGGTGCGTGTTGACAAAATCTACACTTTAGCCCAAAGTCTGGCGGTGCGAACTTTCGGCAAAGTAAACGATCAAACGCTTGACCGCATCCGTCATTTTCTACAAGCAGTAACAACCCAATAACGCGTAAAAGCTAGGAACTCTCGATGTCCCGTCGCCAACCGCTCCTCCCCTACCTCGTCTTGACTGGGGGCGTGCTCGTCGTCTCCACCGCCTCGATCCTGATCCGGGTGGCGCAGCAGCAAGGGGTGGGATCACTCACGATTGCGGCGGGGCGACTGGGGTTTGCCGCCTTACTTTTGACGCCATTGGCCTGGTGGCGGGCGGGGCCAGAGTTGCGCAACTTGTCCCGCCGCGACTATTGGTTGGGCGGCTTGTCGGGGCTTTTGCTTGCCGTCCATTTTGCCACCTGGATCAGTTCATTGGCCTTTACATCGGTCGCGAGCAGCGCGGCGTTAGTTGCGACTAATCCGCTGTGGGTGGGCCTCGCTTCACTCTTGATTCTGAAAGAGACATTGAGTCGCGCCGCGCTGATCGGCGTCGGTTTGACCTTTGCCGGCAGCTTATTGATCGTGCTCAGTGATGTCGGCACAACCGCCCAGACCCAGTTCGCCGCGCCGTTGTTGGGCAACAGCCTGGCGCTGATCGGCGCCGTGGCGATCACGGGCTATTTTCTGATCGGGCGAAATTTACGCCAGCGGCTTTCGCTGCTCGCCTATATCTGGCTGGCCTACACCAGCGCCGCAATTTTTCTGTTGATCGCCAGCCAGTTCAGCGGCCAGGGTCTGCTGGGGCTAACACCATTGGGGTATTGGCTTTTGCTGGGGCTGGCGCTTGGTCCGCAACTGCTCGGCCACACCAGCTTTAACTGGGCATTGCGCCATCTGTCGGCCACCTTTGTGGCCGTTGCGATTCTGGGCGAACCGATCGGTTCGGCGCTGCTGGCCTGGCTATTTTTTGGCGAAACTTTTGCTGGTCTACAACTAGCCGGGTTTGTCCTCTTACTGGCAGGCATTTATGTGGCCGCCCGTAGCGAGACGGCGTCAACCTAAAATCGTAGCGTCTTCTGCTACAAAGTCAGGATGCAACATGGCCGAAATAATGTTTCAGCGCTTTATCCTCGATGTCCCATATGCACCAGGTGACTCCAGGCCAAACGCACCGCATAACTCAGAGAAAATTCACCAGCGGCCGATTGTTGATGGGTCAACGCTTGGGTCGGTGTACGCACGGCGCTGGTTTGCAGGTTTTGCTTGAGGAAGTCACGTAATTGGTTCCACGCCTGTTGAGCCGGTCCGCCTTTGGCAATTTCGGCCATGCTACCCACAAAGGCGTGGGGCTGGCCTTCGTAAATGGAAATTTGGTGCTTAACACCAGCCGCAGTCAAACCTTGCTCCAACGCCTTGACCGACTCTACCGAGATCGATTGATCGGCGCCGCCATAGATGCCCAGCACCGGCCCGGAGATCGCCTTGAGTTTGGTTGGGTCGGTGATAGGCTGACCATAGAAGATGGCGGTGGCGGCCAGTTTGTTATTGCTTACGCTGTAGCGCAACGTAGTCCCACCGCCAAAACAAAACCCCATGATGGCAATGCGATCTGGCTGCACATCGGGCTGCGCGGCCAACCACTGGAAGACGGCGTCCACGTCACCATCGATCTGCTGGGTATCGGCGCTGATAATTTGGTAGATCGCCCGTGGAATCCAGTTGGTGGTGCCGCCCCGAAAAACATTGGGGGCAATGACCACATAGCCATCTTGGGCCAGGGCCTCAGCCTTGCCCACAATGTCTGGGCGCAGGCCATAAAATTCATGGATCATGATCACCGCCGGATGGGGACCGGGCGTGGTCGGTTTGGCGACCCAAGCGCGAATCTGGGCGCCGTCGGCGGCGGCAATCGTGGTATTAGTTACAGCGTCCAGCCGCCCCTGGGCAAAGAAGCCGTCCACAAAAATCGAGCCCGCTAGCACCACAACCAACAGAACAATAATGCCTAACACCCAAAAAAGAATTCGGCGAAACAATTTCATGACAGTTCTCCTTATATAGCGGAGCACGAACATCCTGTCCGTTCAGGGGGGGCAGACAGGGTATTCGTGCTCCGACCAATGATTTCTAGCTCAGCCCAAGTAGACTTGCATTGTAAAGTCAAGGTCTTTATTGAGCGAATTTTCATAGGGGTGTGAACAGTTCGTCTCATAAAGAATAATAGCAGCGTCTTTACTAGACTCAACGTGAATGGCTGCGCCCACGCGGTGGTCATAGCGCTCTGTTGCGGTATAATAAACCGCAATGATATATAATTTTAGCGATGCACAATGAAGGCATTGATCATGTTACAACCATTACAAAGCAATGAGCGCTTTCTGGCCGATGTCACCCAGGCCCGCGCTGACACTGAAGCGTTTCATCTCTGGTGGCTCGGCCAGAGCGGTTATCTCGTGCAGTGGCAGGGCCAACATTTACTGCTTGACCCCTACCTCTCTGATTCACTCACCAAAAAATATGCCACTACAGACAAACCCCATGTGCGTATGACCGAACGGGTAATTGCGCCGGAACAGTTAAATTTTATCGATGTGGTCACGTCCAGCCACAATCACACGGATCATCTGGATGCTGAGACGTTGATACCGTTGTGGCGTGTGAACCCACATCTCAAATTGGTGATTCCAGAGGCCAACCGAAACTTTGTGGCCGACCGGCTTAAGATCGACCCGACGTTGCCAATGGGGCTTGATGATGGCGTTTCAGCGAGGGTAGGCGCGTTTCGTTTGACCGGCGTACCGGCGGCGCACGAAGCACTCGAACAGGACGCAGCAGGTCATCATCAATATCTGGGCTATATCATCCAGTTTGGGCCGTGGACACTTTATCACAGCGGTGACACAATTTTGTATGCTGGCATGGTGGAAAAGTTACGGGCATGGTCAATTGACGTGGCTTTTTTGCCGATCAATGGTCGAGCGCCAGAACGCCAGGTGGCGGGCAATTTGAATGGTCCAGAGGCGGCACAACTGGCCAAAACGATTGGGGCACGCATGGTGATCCCCGGCCATTATGAGATGTTTGAATTTAACACGGCCTCGCCTGCTGAATTTGTGGCAGAAGCACAACGTTTATGCCAACCTTATAAGGTGCTGCGGGCGGGTGAACGCTGGCGTTGTGCCAACCAGACGCCCTAGAAGTTTGCAGGTTTGCGCGAATAGCATAACATTAACCCCATAAAAATATATTCGCCCTTGTGATCTCGATCACGCCACGTTGGCTTCCCTTGTATGCTGGCTTTTTTGCCTAATTTATTATACTGGTTTGCCCTCATTGTGATTGTTGCAACCATCGCTGGGGTGGCAATCGGGCGCATTCCTGGATTAAAAATGAACCGGGCGACAATTGCGTTAGCTGGCGCTACGATTCTGATGGTGATCGGGGCGATTTCGCTGGACAAGGCCTATGCCGCCCTTGATCTCAACACCTTAACCCTGCTCTTTGCGATGATGATTGTCAATGTCAATTTGCGCCGCGCCGGTTTCTTCCAACTGGTCGCCAATGGCGTCATCCGCTGGGCGCATACACCTCGGCAATTGCTGGCGCTGATCATCATCGTGGCCGGTGTGCTGGCGGCGATCTTTCTAAACGATACGATTGTGCTGGTCTTTACACCGTTGGTATTGGAAATTTGCAAAAATCTCAAACAGAAACCGCTGCCCTATCTGATGGCGCTGGCGACCACAGCCAATATTGGCTCTACAGCTACGATCACCGGCAACCCCCAGAATATGATCATCGGCGTGGCATCTAAGATTACGTTTATCCACTTTATCGCCGTACTGGGCCCGGTTGCGCTAGGTGGCATGGCCATCATCTGGGCAGTGATTGTGCTGATCTACCGTCAGGATGTAACCAACACGCGCTTTGCCGCGGTGGCGGAATTGACCGAACCTGGGGATCGCGCTTTGCTCCGCAAAAGCATGATCGCGGCGGGTCTGATGGTTGTCGCGTTGGTGGCTGGCATGCCAGTGCCATTGGCGGGATTGGCAGCAGCCGCCATCTTGCTCGTTACGCACCGAATCGATCCCGAAGAGATTTTGCCGGAACTAGACTGGTCACTGTTGGTCTTCTTCTCAGGTTTGTTTATTGTGACTGGCGCATTAGAAAGCCTAGGCGTCAGCAAGCAGCTTTTTACCCTGGTTCAGCCAATCGCTCAACAGGGGGTTGCCATGTTGACTGTCGTTGCAGTAGTGCTCAGCAATT
>JBBQBY010000470.1:0-5477 GCA_038318235.1 Caldilineales bacterium | reverse complement strand
GCCTGGTATTATCGCGCCGGCGCTGGTCCCTTGCCGGATGTGACGGTCTATTCGCTGCAATTGGCGACCAGCCTGCTCGGCCCCGTGCGGCGGGTGACGGCGCTCGGTAACAAAACCTCCGAGACGCTCACCTGGAAAGGTCAGGCAATGCCAATCCAAGTCAATGATAATAATCTCGTATTGATGGAATTTGTGTCCGGCGCGCTGGTAACAGCGATCGGTTCAAATGGCGCGGGCAGCAGCCGCATTCCCTGGGGCGGGCTGGGGCTCTACGGCACTGGCGGCGCCTTAGAAACGCTAGACGTGGATGGTGCAAGCGGTTACCCCACCCAGTTTGAAGTGCGCAACAAGGAGACCCGTACCTATACGGCCAAACTGGGCGATCAACCCTATCTAAAAGGTGGACATCTGACCATCGAAGAGCCGCATGTTTACTGCGATATTATGGAACTGGTAGATGCGATTCATGAAGACCGCGCTCCCCGCAATGCCGGTGAACAGGCGCGCCATGTGGTCGAGATTATCGAACTGGCGCGCCTGGCTATGGAGACTGGCCAAACGCAGATGTTGACGAGCGTGATGTAATGGCTGGTTTTAAAATGATATAGTAAGGGTGTCTACCCAATTTTAGGCTGCTACTGATCTTCCGGGCAGTGGTCAAAGCCGGGTTCGTTAACCAGTGAGTGCCTGACCGCTGCCCGGAATATCCTACGTTGAGCAGCCGGAAAGCGACTAATTGGTGGTCATCCGCCTTCCGGGAAGGCTTGATTTGTTCAGTGCCTGGTCGGGCATTTCCTTCCCGGAAGGGTTGTTCGTTCCCATCAACCCCACAGAAAAGATTTTGTCCCAGCCTATGGGATGCACCCCTGACCTGAAACCTGTTTGACAATCTTAACAAAAGTCTGCTATGATCATTAACATCTTCTTGTTACCCTATTACTCGCCCGAGTCAGCTTGATTCCCACGACGCGACCAGCCTACATCCGTGGTCGCTTGTGAATTCAATTCTAGAGGTCGATATGTCAAACGCTATCGAGAGCGCGAAACTACCTGCGACGATTTCCACACCAGCACGTCGCAAGGGTCTCAGTTTGCGCGCCCGCGAAGAACTGATTGCTTACCTGCTCATTTCGCCGTGGATCATTGGTTTCCTCGTGTTTACGCTAGGGGCATTGGTCTTTTCTTTAATCATTAGCTTTTACAACACCGATCTGATGTCGCCCTCTAAATTCATCGGGCTGGACAACTACAAAGAAATGTTGTTCGATGACGAACTCTTCTGGCAAGCGCTGAAGGTCACCACTTTGTATACGCTTGGTGTCGTGCCGGTGCAGGTTGGCCTGGGCCTGGCGGTTGCGCTCTTGCTCAACCAGAAAGTGCGCGGCTTGGGCGTCTGGCGCACCGTTTTCTACGTGCCGTCGGTGGTCTCTGGTGTGGCCGTGGCGATGATCTGGATCTGGTTCTTTCATCCCGATTTTGGTCTGTTCAATGCCATTCTGGCTTCCTTTGGCATTAAGGGACCGAGTTGGCTCTATAGCGAAACGTGGGCCTTGCCTTCGCTGATTATCACAAGTATCTGGAATATTGGCCCCGGCATGTTGATCTTCCTGGCCGGTCTCCAGAGCATTCCTAAGGAAATGTACGAAGCCGCCCAACTGGACGGCGCCACTGCCTGGCGCCAATTCACGCATATCACGATCCCGATGCTCAGTCCGCAGATTCTCTTTAATTCGATTATCGGCATTATCGGGTCGTATCAAGTCTTTACCACCTCGTTTGTCATGACGGAGGGTGGCCCCAACAATGCGACGTTGACGATGGTGTTGTATCTGTACCGGCGCGGTTTCTTGTTGGCGCGCTTTGGCTATGCATCTGCATTGGCCTGGGTGTTGTTTCTGATCATCATGGTCTTTACGCTTTTTACGCTACGTTCCAGTCGTTCATCTGTTTTCTATGGAGGGTAAAGGCCAATGAGCATTTTAGCAAGCCTCGATCGCGAAGCCGATCAGGCGGTCCGCACCCACAATTGGTTCCTGCTGATCTGGCGAATTTTCTTGTATGTGGCCTTGTTTGGTGGTGGTTTTCTGTTTATGTTGCCGGCGCTTTGGATGTTGACCACCGCCTTCAAAACGATGGCGGAAGCGCAGAGTTTCCCCCCAGTTTGGTTGCCTACGAAGTTTGAACTGAGCAACTTTACGCAACCATTTGTCGACTTGCCGTTCGGCCAGTTTTACTACAATACGCTCTTTCTCACCTTTAGTAACTTGATCGGCGTCTTGCTTTCGTGTACGCCGGTTGCCTATGCCTTTGCCCGTTTGCAATTTCGCGGCCGCGAACAGCTTTTTATTCTTGTGCTGGCGACAATGATGCTGCCCGATCAGAGTACTTTGATCCCGCTGTACATTTTCTTCTCAAAGTTGCATTGGGTCAACAGCTACCTGCCGCTGATTGTCCCGCGCTTTTTCGCCACCGATGCTTTTATTATTTTCTTGATGCGTCAATTTTTCAGGACGATTCCCACCGATTTGGATGACGCCTGCAAAATTGATGGCGGCGGACCGATCACCATTCTGTTACGGATTATTCTGCCGCTTAGTGCGCCGCTCATGGGTGTTGTGTTGATCTTTATCTTTGTCGGGGAATGGAATGCCTTCTTCTGGCCGCTGATTTATCTGAACACGATGGAAAAATATACGATCTCGCTCGGTCTTCAACTGTTCCAATCGCGTTATTTCGTGCAAATGAACACGCTCATGGCGATGTCTTTGCTCTCTTCACTGCCCACCCTGATCCTCTTCTTTCTCGCCCAACGTCAATTTTTGAAGGGGATTGTATTAACGGGTGTGAATCGCTAACTACTGTTTCAATCATTTTTGGTTATGTACAAAAAGGGAGAAGCGTTATGCAATCAATTAGTCGAAGACAGTTTCTGAGTGGTGTGGCTGGGCTTGGCGCCACGGCGATCCTTGCCGCCTGCGCCGCACCCAGTGCGCCGGGGGCGACCAGTAGTGGCGCTGCCGCACCCAGTAAGGCCAAGGTGATCTTGCGTTGGGATGTCTCAGATGCCACGGATGTACCCGCTATGCTGGATATGGGCAAGAAGGCAGCGGCGCTTTTTGCGGAAAAATTCCCCAATATTGAGATCGCCCCAGAGCCGCCGCCCGACAATGCGGAACAGCAGATTTTGACACAAATGATTGCTGGCAATGCGCCGGATGTGATCGGGTACTGTTGCGGTACGTTGCCATTCTGGGCGCAAAAGAAGCAACTGGTTGACTTGACCCCCTTTGTGGACAAGGATATGACCAAGGAGCAGATTGCTGACTATGCCAAGCCCCACTGGGATGCCTTTGCCAATCCACACGTGGGCCGCTATGCGATGCCAATGTACATGGGCACGATTGTGCTTTACTACAACAAGGATATGTTTGACGCCAAGGGTGTCAAATATCCAGACAATACTTGGAAATGGGCAGTGGATGGTAGTGGCTCGTATGAAGACGCCCTCCGCAAACTTTCCGACCCCGATAAAAAACTCTGGGGCGCGCGCATTCAGGACGGTATGGATCGCCTGCAACAGAAGATTGCCGGTAACGGTGGTCACTGGGTCGATCCCAAGGATGATCTGAAGGCGGTCTTTGACCAACCGGCGGCGCTTGATGCCTTGCAGTGGATGTGGGATCGGATTTGGAAGGACAATTCAGTTGTCGGCGATACGGCTCGCGAAAAGCAAAATTCTGAGCAATTAATGGGCAACGGTCGCATTGCGATGTATGAAAGCGGCGACTGGCAATTGAGCCCGATGGTCAAGACAGCTACCGGTAAATACAAATGGGATATCGCCGAGATTCCGCAAGGGCCCGTGCAAAAAAATACCTTGATCACTACCGACGGTTGGGCAATCTATAAAGGTAGCCAGGGTGTCAACGAAGCCTGGGAATTTGTAAAATGGCTGCAATCTGATGAATGGAATGATCTGATGATCAGCATCGGTCTGTTGCGCCCATCCCGTATCTCGCTCTTCGACAAATGGAAAGCCACCGTGGTCAAGTCTGTGCCCGAACTGGCCGATAAAAATCTTGATGCTTTTAACGCCGCGGCCAAATATGGCACGACGTTGGAACTCTTCCAGTTTAATGCCGAGTCAACCGAGATCGTCAACGCCGTACGCGATAAGGTGATCCGTGTCGGCGATCCAGACGTGAAGGGTAAGTTCACGGAAGCTGCCCAGAAAGTCAACGAAGCTGAAGCGAAAGCCACCAAATCGGCTGGCTCCCTCCTGCCCTGCGAGTGCAAAGCGTAGTTTGTAGCACAAATAAGCTTATTAAAACCGCCAGGTTCAATGAACCTGGCGGTTTTTGATCAAACTTCGTATGATATCGTCGCGTAGATTCTCTCATGCATGTCAAATCTAAGAGACGAAAAAAGTGAATTAGGCGTTGACAAAATGAGCAGGATCTTTCTACGACCGGTTTGTGCCAAGAGGCATCAGGTTACGGTGTTCGGACAGCCTTCTTTTTAATGTATGGTTCATTATGATCGCAAGTCGGTAAGCGATTGACCGATCTACGTGCCAAGTTTTTCAGTCCGGGGCATGCACGATCTTTTCGCTTACCCACTTATATGATACTAAGGGCATGCGGCTTCGACGTGAGCGACTCGACTGAGCTCACGCCGAAGTCTCGCCGAACGTCTCTGCCGAACGGTCGGCGGCGCATCCAACCCAGGGATAATCCCTCAACAACTTTCGCCGCCGACTGCGTGCCCACCTTTCCATTCAAGACCACTACCCTTACTTTGCCGTCTACTAACTAGATCCGCTACTCTTTTGGTAAGCGCGCACGCGCAAATCGGCCTGCTCCTTATGCCCCCAGAAACCTTCCAGTTCACACAGCCGTGACCCAATTTCGCCGATCAAGACGCTGGCCTCCGGTGTACATTCTTGGTAGGTCACGGTCTTCAAAAACTTGCCCACCCACAGCCCGCCGGTGTAACGCGCGGCTTGTTTGGTGGGCAAGGTGTGATTGGTGCCAATCACTTTATCACCGTAGGCGACATTGGTTTCAGGCCCCAGGAATAAGGCGCCATAATTCGTCAACTGTTCCAGAAAATAGCGCGGCTCTTCGGTTAAGACTTCCACATGTTCACACGCTAATTTGTCCGCCTCACGCACGGCCTCTTCTCGGCTCTCAACCAGAATAATCTGCCCATAATCTGTCCAAGCTTTGCCAGCGATGTCGGCGGTCGGCAACGTTTCGAGTTGGCGCGCAATTTCTTGCACAGTTGCCTGGGCGAGCGGCGCGCTGGTGGTGATGAGCGTGGCCGGCGAAGTCGGGCCATGTTCGGCTTGGCCTAACAGATCCGTCGCCACCATCTCAGCGCTGGCCGTGTGATCGGCGATCACCAGCACTTCGGTCGGCCCGGCGAGTAGATCAATCCCGACCCGGCCATAGAGTTGGCGCTTGGCTTCGGCCACG
>JBBQBY010000469.1:0-5522 GCA_038318235.1 Caldilineales bacterium | reverse complement strand
CTGAATATAGCCATCCTGGATCAGCGGGCGCGGCAGCCCTTCCACCAGTTCGCTCCACCAGGGCAGATCGACTGAATGATTTTCGAGCACTAAGAAGTTTTCAGTCGCCGCTGCGCAATGCACGTTCGCCAGCGCACAAATCGGTGAGGCCGCCATGTGCATCGCCATCGCCACGCCATAATCTTGCGCCATGTCACCAATCTTTTTGGTCTCTAAAATGCCACCTGACGAGGCCAGATCAGGGTGGATCACACCCACGGCGCGCTTTTCCAGCAAAGGTTTGAAGCCTTCTTTCAGGTAAATATCTTCGCCGGTGCAGACTGGGGTATCCACCGCACGCGCCAGTTGCACCCACTGGTCGGTGAACTGCCACGGGATCATATCTTCGTACCAGGCCAAGGTATATTTATCCAACGCCTTGCCCAGCCGAATGCAACTTTCCAGCCCGATATGCCCAAAATGATCGACCGCAAGCGGTACTTCATAACCGATCTCGGTGCGCACAGCTTCGACATATTCACACAAAATTTGGATGCCCTTATCGGTAATTTGGATGCCGGTGAAAGGGTGCATGATATGGCGGCTTTCGACCATGCCCGGCGGCGCGATGATCGTGTTGGGAATGCCCTGTAAAATGCCGACCCCCACGTCCATCTTCAGGTATTTGAAGCCTTGATCCATACGATGCTTGAGGCGTTTGCCCATTTCTGTACCATTGGGCACCGAGTCGGTGTCGCAATAGCAGAGAATTTTGTCGCGGAACTTACCACCGGCCAGTTGATACGCCGGCACATGATACGCCTTGCCCGCCAAGTCCATCAGCGCCATTTCAATGCCACAGACGCCGCCAGCCTGCCGCCCGTGAAAGCCAAATTGTTTGATCTGGCGGAAAATTTTGTCGACATTACACGGGTTTTCCCCGATCAAACGGCTCTTTAGGAACAGAGCATAGGTCTTGCTGGCGCCATCGCGCACTTCACCATAGCCAGAAATGCCTTGGTTCGTGTCAAGGCGGATGATCGAGCAGCGCATCGGCAGCCCGGCTAGATTGGCAACGCGCACATCCGTGATCTTCAGATCACTGGGGCGCGAATGAATATTGACATTTTGTTCCAAATTGGTTGTCACTTTGGTTTACTCCTGATATATTTTTTAAATATTTTATTCGTTGAGATTTTGCAGATAATTAGCAAGGCTAACTTTAATTAGAGAAAACACGTGGTGTACATTGGCAATGCCCTCACTCATGCGCGTCCAGTCTAACTGGAAACCATATCCATGAAAGGCAATGTGTCTGAAGCGACGGTAAGGTGCTAAAGAGGCGGCCAGATTTTCATCAAACAATAAGGGAAGCGTGGGATGAGAGGGTGAACAAAAGCGTTGAAATAATTCAACATGCCAAGTCTCGCCAGTGGGTAATTTTATATTGTGAAAATGGCTAATGCGCTTGAGGATATTTTCGATTCCATTATAAAACTGGGCAAGAAAGGCAGCCGCAGCTGTTTGCTCACGCACCGTCGGCGATCTAGTAGCAACATCGCGCTGTAATTCCAACAACTCATTGATCGTTATCTCTAGTGCTTCAAACTCAACCGTAATTTCTTCACGAAGGTCGCTAGGCGTCACAGCAGATCTTTGCCTCGTTGTTCAATCAGTTGTGTAAAGTGAGTCGGCGGGGTCAGTGGAACGAGATCGAGTGGTATTTGTAGCTCCTCTTCCAGTTGAGCGCCAAGCGCATACAATCTCCAGCCGATGACACCATCGACAGCGAGATCCAGATCATGTGCATGTTCTGGTGCATGGAGGGCGCTACCAAATAGAATTAAGCGGGTGGCACCGTATAATTTGGCGAGCTTGATCGTTCGTTCAATCTGTTCTGGTCCAATTGCCATCCGTTAAATTCCCCAAACACAACATAACAGACAATTATCATGATCAAATTTTAACATTCGGTTGCATCAATCGCATATTATATTACCATCTGTAGGTTAGGGGTTCCAAATGGCCACCTAGTTTCCTAAGGTGAAATCATAGGCTGAATTGAATTTTTTTAGAACTACTTCAGCCCCGTCGTCACCACGCCTTCCATAATATTTTTCTGGGCGATGAAGAACATGATCACCGGCGGAATCGTGTAAATCACCGCCGCCGCCAACGTCAGCGTTACCAAGATCTGGCCGCTCGGATCGCCAGGGTTGACATAGGTGGGCGTGGCTAATTTGACGGCGAGCGTCGTCTTGATGTCGTCCAAATAGATGACTGGGGCCAGCCAATCGCCCCATACGCCCACAAAATTCAGGATAAACGAGGTGGCCAAGGCTGGTTTGGCATTGGGCAAAAAGATCTGCCAGAAAATGCGAAACGGGGTCGCGCCATCGACTTCGGCGGCGTCTTCGAGTTCCTTGGGAATGCCGGTAAAGAACTGGCGGAAGAGGAAAATGTGGAAAGGGGAAGCCGCAATGCCCCACAGAAACCACGGCCAATAGGTATTGGTCAGCCCTATTTTGGCAAAGATCACAAACTGCGGAATGATTGTCACGATCCCTGGCACCATCAACAGCGAAATCACAACGCCAAATAATTTACCCTTGCCAGGCGCATCCAAACGCGCAAACGCAAAGCCAACCATCGCGCTGGTCACCACTGTAAACAGCGAAAAGACGGTCGCCAGAAATGTTGAATTCCAGGTGTATTGGAAAAAGGGAATCCAGTTAACCGCGTGCAAATAGTTGATCCATTGGAAAGGATTGGGGATCACATCCGGGGGATATTTGGTATATTCCGATTCGGCCTTGAGCGAAGATAAGAGCATCCAGATCACGGGAACCGAGATCAAAAAAGCCGTCGCATATAAAATCAGGTAAGAGACGGAACCACGCAGGCGTTTGACCGTGCGATCGCGCTGGGCTGTTGGGGTAAGGGGTTTGGCGGTCATCGTTTCTCTCCGGCAATCTCAACTTCGTAATGAACCCAAAAGCGGCTAGACCCAAAGACGATAATCGTGAGCACGACCACGACAATAAAGAGCATCCACAACAGGGCCAGCCCATAACCGAAGCGCGAAAAAGTAAAGATCTGGCGCATCACATGCACCACAAAAAAGTAGGCGGCGCGCGGCGGCACTGAACCCATCCGTCCGCCCGCCAACAACATCGGCAGCGCGAACTGTTGCAAGGAACCGATAATCGCCAGCACCAATTGAAAGAAGATCACCGGTGTCATTAGCGGAATCGTGATATGGCGGAACGATTGCAGCGTGGACGCGCCGTCCAGAAAAGCCGCTTCTTCCAGTTCACGCGGGATACCTTGCAACCCGGCCAAGAAGATCACCATGCCCACGCCCGCGCCCTGCCAGACCGCGATCATGGTAAGCGATTGGAGTGCGTAATCGGTGGTCCACATCACCGCGGTGCCGGGGCGAAAAATGTTGATAATCGCGTTCACGAGGCCGTTGTTGGGGTCAAGCAGCAGCCGCCAGGCCCAGACCGCCCCGACTGCCGGGATGATGCTCGGCAAGTAGAAAAGGGTACGGAAAAAGCCGCGCGCCCGGATGCCCTGGTTCAAAATCAGGGCCAACGTAAACGAGAGAATCAGCCAAATCGGTACGTTGAGCGCGCTCCACAACAGCGTGCGCTGAAAGGCATAAAGCGCCTCTGAATCCTGGAAGACACGGCTATAATTGCGCATGCCTAACCATTTGAAGGCGTCGACATTGAGGCCATCATAATTGGTAAATGAGGCCAACAGGCCGACGACCAGCGGAATGACGCCGAGCAACAGGAAGCCGATCAGCCACGGGCTGATCATCGCGTAAAAGGCAAGGCTTCGGGAAGCACTGCGCGAACGCCGCCGCGCGGATTTTTGGTTGGTTTTGGGTGCGTAAGTTGGAGGGCTTGCTTGGGTTAGATTGGTCATTTGTGCTTACTCGCTACACTTACAATAGGTCCATTTCGGCCATCATCTCTAGCCGTAGACACGTTCGTTGATGTCATCGAGTGCGGCGAGCGATGGCGTCTCCATGTCCCACGGCGAAGCCAGTCCAGTGCAGCGGATGTTGGCACAGCCGTTTGCTGACTTTATCAACTTGGCAGTCAATGATAGCAAACTCATAGAAATTCAGAGTCAATAACCGACAAATTACTGCGCTACGAAGCAACCACTTGCACTGGATATTGTGCTACTAGGGGCTCAACACTCACGATAGAAATACCTTCGACAATTGCCTGTGCAACCAGCAACTGATCAAATGGATCTTTATCTTGTTCGCTGATGATTTCTTGCAACGGCCGATCTAGATCAAGTTTGCCGAGTTGGGCTTTAATTTGCATCTCCCATATGCTGGCAACACTCAGGACTATAATGTTGGCTTCGTCTTCACATAACTATAAGAAGAAGGCGTAAGCCAAATCAACTGCACGCCTTGATGGGCGCATTTATAGCTATAAGCGTGTGTTCACTTTGGACATTGCCAAGAACTGGAGCTATATTGGATAGAACTTCGTTAACTGTCTGCTCAATCGTCCATTCGCTTGAGTCCAATACAATCCAGCCATCTTTCGACATCGAGTCGAGGTAGTTATAGATCGCAGGCACGTACTTAATATGCTCCCAAGGCCCACCTCGTTGTTTGATTCGTTCGATCACGATAGCTGCTTTGGGGTATAGCAAAACACGATGAACTTCTGGACTTTCAAAAAGCGCCGCATACTGCTCAACAAAATTGGGTGGGGCACATACGTCATCAATGACAACATCCACGCCCTGATTGGCATATAAATGCGCCATATAGATTGCGGTGGATCGCGCCATCTGGAATTGTTGGATGACTTCTTCTGTAAAAACACCCTCTTCTGGTCTTGCATAACCTTTTACCATCTTTTCACGCAGTTCATCCACTTGAATGAAAAGGCATTTTGGGAAATGCTTGGCTACCAGACGCCCGACTGTGCTTTTCCCTGCACCAGCCATGCCTGTGATGAATATGATCTTATTCATATTATGCCGCCTGTTTTATCGTAGCAAAGATGCAGCTTGCGCTTGAAACTGCGTACTTGCCTCAAATGCACCAAGACCGATACCATCCAAGAGTTGTTCCAGCTCAAGCATATTGTGCGCCAAGAAGATTAGCACAGCGTTATTGCTGGGATCGGCTCGCCACCAACCTCCGAAAGCGCCAGGCCAGCCAACAGCACCCATCCCACCGCCACAAGGTAGCGGCCCTGCTTTTTGGGGATCAAGCACCATCGCAACACCCAGCCCGAAGCCATGACCCGCGTTGAGCATTGACCTGGCCTTTACCAGTTGGTTCTCGCTCAGGCAGTTGGTCACCATTCGTTTGAAGGTCGCAGGCTGCAATAACCGGAAATCATTCACCGTGCCTGCATGTAAGAACATCCGCGCGAAAGTAAGATAATCGTCCACTGTCGACCAAAGCCCTTGTCCACCAGAGACATAAGCCATCCCTTCAGGCCGTTCAGGAAGGAACGAGTCGCCTGGCCCAGTGAGACGCTTGCATAGATGAC
>JBBQBY010000468.1:0-5528 GCA_038318235.1 Caldilineales bacterium | reverse complement strand
GCAGGACAATTGCAATGAAACCACAATATGCAGTGGAGACAATCTTGAGAACCCCAATTTGTAGATTATTCAACCGTTGAAATGGCTAGATCGCAACCAGTATGCGAAGTTAAAATCGGCTGCCAACCACTGTATGTTGTGGTTTTTCAGAACTTTGATCCGCTATTTCGTGCCTGAATAGTTACCGTTTTTTGATGCAACGGACATGGTATTCCCTGCATGCGTGAGGTGAACCGTTGGCGATCATGTGCTTACTTTGCCACTAAAGTATTCCCTATAGGCGTGGGGGTGAATCGTTAAAGTTTGGCCACCGAAGCTTGCGCTTGATGTATTCTCCACACATATGAAAGTGACCTGGATTGTCGTACAGCAAGGCGCTCGACCTTGGCCTTGGAGGGCGGCGTTGATACAATGCCGGCCTATCGTCAGCATGGTTTCGGCACGGCGACCGTGGTTGCTGGGGCCAACAAAGTGTGGTCAGCCGGGCGCATCCCCTGCTATAGCACGCAATGGGCGAACCGAGAATCGCTGGCCTTGGCCGGCAAACGGGGCCGGCTTCCATACGCCACCGACATTATCGTCTGGGCATGAGTAGTCTCGGCGATGGTCTGAAATGTTCACCTTGCCCCAAAGACGCGCAATCGATTCACAGCTGTGGCTAACGTGTTTCGGGGCCCTGGGCGGCCCCTACCGCACGACTTATTTTACAGTGTATTTATCCTCGCAACGCCCCGCGCAACGCAGCCTGCGCCGCATGATAACCACACATGCCATGCACGCCGCCGCCGGGGGGCGTAGACGAAGAGCAGAGATAGAGCCCTTTTATCGGCGTGGCGTAGGGGTTTAGGCTGACGATGGGACGCGTCCATTGTTGGCGTATGTCCTGCACGCCCCCATTGATATCCCCGCCAATATAATTGGCGTTATACGCGTGTAGATCCGCCGTGTTGTGAACGCTGCGCGCCAGCACCAGATCCCGAAAGCCAGGGGCAAACCGTTCGATCTGATTTTCAATCGCTTGGGTCATGTCGACGGTGGAGCCGTGCGGCACATGGCAATAGGTCCAGAGCGTGTGCTGGCCGGCTGGGGCGCGCGTGGCGTCAAAGAGACTTTGCTGGCTGACTAACACATAAGGCCGGTCTGGGTGTTGACCAATGGCCGTCGCGCGTTCACCCGCGGCGATCTCGGCCAGCGTTCCGCCCAGGTGGACGGTGCCGGCATGCCGACATTCGGCGGCGCGCCAGGGCACAGGTTCGCGTAGTGCATAGTCGATCTTAAAGACGCCCGAACCATAGCGATATTTTTCCAGTCGTCGACGATAACCCACTGGCAATTGGTCACCCGCCATGCGGATTAATTGGCGCGGTGTGACATCCAGCAAGATGGCGCGGGCGGGCAGTAGTTCGGCGAGTGATGCTACGGGATGGTTGGTGATGATTTCGCCGCCGAGCGAACGTAGATAACCGGCCAGCGCATCGACAATTGATTGTGAACCGCCGCGCGGCAATGGCCAACCAACGGCGTGCCCCAAAATGCCCAGCATCAGCCCAAATGACGATGTAAAGATGTTCTCCAATGGCTGGATCGCATGCGCAGCCAGACCGGCGAACATGGCTGACGCCCGTCGCTCGCGAAACATCAATTTGGCCAGCCAAGTGGCCGGCCAGAAGGCGCGCAGGCCGACATTGGCCAGCGCCAGCGGATGGCGCGGTAGCGGCAATGGTCCCAGCAAGGTTGGCGCCAATTTCTCCCAATCCTGCACCGGCGTTTGAAACAGGGCGCGCCAGGCCTTGCCGTCACGCCCGATCGAGGCGGCGGTGGCCTCGATGGAACGGTAAAGAGCCACGGCTGTGCCATCGTCGAGCGGATGGGCGATTTGAATGTCGGGTTCGATCCACGCCAGACCAAAATCATGCAGCGGCAACGTCTGCATAAACGGTGAACCTAACCCGAGCGGGTGAATCGCCGAGCAGATATCATGGACAAAGCCGGGCAGGGTTAATGCCGCCGAGCGACAGCCGCCGCCAACGGTCGCTTTGGCTTCGAACAGCCCCACCGCATAACCGGCCCGCGCCAACGTAATCGCCGCCGCCAAGCCATTCGGCCCCGAACCAACAATAATGGCATCATAATTCATCATTGCGTAACTTTCGCATGTGTTGTCTGCACCTAGACTGTTCAGAACCAATCTTATTGCTTTGGATAAGCTATGACCTTCCCGCGCCCCGATGGGGAGGGAATTACTCAGGAACGGACGAAACCATATATTCTGTCCCCTGACGGCTCCCGCCCTGCAAGGCTAACCCTTTTCCCCTTCATGCTCTCCTTACTAACAACCTTCCGGGAAGGCTTGATTCGTTCAGTTGCTGAGCGAAAATACCCTTCCTGGAAGGAGGATGACCACCAATCAGCCGCTTTCCGGCCACCCAACGTAGGTTCTTCTGGGTAAAGCTTAGCCCCAAACGAGGGAGGGGGTCTCCCTTATAGTATACCTGATAGTATACCTGAGAAATACGCTGACAAGGTTATAAGCAGGATTACAGTTGGCGCCGCTAAAAAAAGCGATGAAAGGATGTCGTGCCTGAGCACACTTGTCACGGTCAGCCGCGGGATTTATCTCTGCAAGGAAATCGTCTAAATGGAGGATGCACCTTGATAAATCGTTCAGATTGTTGCGAAACGTTTCTTGTGGTATGATCAGCAGGCGGAGGCAGTCGCGTTGATGTAAGGTTCGCGCGCTGGTTGGCTGACGGCACAGCAGACCTACGCTACCAGGTCTGCTGATGAAAGTTCTTCGCTTGACGCAACGCCGCCGCCGCGCTTACCCATAATCTAAGCCTCAAGACCAATCATGCCAAACATTGCAGTCATTTCCAGAGTGAAGGATTGAAGTTGGGCGTAGCTATAAGCCACGCAAGGAGGTATTCATGAATAATGTACCAATTCAGGTGACGAATGAAGGTGTCCTCATTCCCAAAACCTATCTGCGCAACGCCAGCGAAGTCGAAGTGGTGACAACTGCCGACTATTTTCTGATCAAGCCAAAACAAGTCGCTACGATTGGGCCAGCGCCCCAGCCCGTGACCCAGACACTGCCCCCAGTAAAATTGCCTGCAACCGGCGCACAGCCAACCGCCCCGAAGCCGGCTGGGGAGTCACCTGCCGCGCAAGCAGTGGCTGCTCGTCGCCACCCATTACTCGCGGCTGGACGCCCACGCAACCCCAAAGCCGCAGCAGAGGCAGCCAATATCCTAGAAAATGAAGCGGATCGGCGCAATTTTAGACTACAAGCCGGCAAGCAGAACAAAGAGTTTGACCTGAACAAATAAGCGTCAAATACCCTCGATAAGTTTGCTATTATAAAGTAAATAACGTGATTTTGGCTATGCTGATTTGCAACGGGTCGGGACGGAGCGTGTGATCTTCTGCTCATGATCCTACGCGCAGTCCCCGACCCGTTGTTAGCAATTTACCAGAATTCCTCACCTCTGTTGTATGCAAGCAATGCAGATATCACTGATTAAGCTTCCTCGCCCGATAGAAAAAGCGATCACTCAGCGTTTGGCGCAACAGGCCGCAACTGCATGGATGGAACGGGCGCGAGCCATCCATAGCCGGTATATGGAACAAGCGCAAAACAAACAGCAGACGCATCTGCATGATGAGCTAGATGCCCTGGCCTATCTTGGTCTGCGGGCTTCGGCTACCTATGCCCAAATTTTTGGCACCGTTGCCGCGGTTGCCGAAATTATGCTGACGTGGCAACCCCAAACGCTGCTTGATATTGGCTGTGGGCCGGGAACAGGCGTCTGGGCGCTCGCAACCTTGCTGCCCAGCCTGAACGCTGCCACTTGTATTGATCAGAATGCGCATTTGCTGACCCTTGGCCAGAAAATCCTCAGTGACGCGCAGTTGCCGATTGCTGTTACCTGGCAACAGGGCGATATCAACCAGTGGATTGAGCGCGATGAAACTCAGTATGATGTGGTCTTAATCGCCAATGTGCTCAATGAGCTGAATGTTGCGCAACGGGAAAAGCTGTTAGAGACCGCTTTTAAGCGTTGTCGGCAGTTGCTGATCGTGGTTGAGCCAGGCACGCCGATTGGCAGCGCAATTGTGCAAGCGGCCGCCCAACTTGCGCCGACGGGCACGCTGATCGCCCCTTATGTTGACAACAATTTTGTAGAAGAATATTTCTTACATTTCCCCCAACGCTTTACGCGACCAGAATTTGCTCGCCGTATTCGCCAGGATATGCGCGAAAGTCCCTTGATGGCCTCCGATTGGGAAGAGGCAAAATATAGTTATGTGGCGATTGGGAAAATCGCGCCCGAGGAGCTGCCCTGGGGCCGTTGCATAGGGCCAATTCGCCTGATGAATGGCTATCTCGAAGTGCCGATCCTGATCAAGGAACAAGTTGTGCTGCTAAAGGTGATGAAGCGACACAAGCAACAATATGCCTTTGCCAAAAAGCTGCGCTGGGGACAAATTGTCGCGCAGCGTGCAGACCTCGTTCATTCTGCTTTGGGCTAATTGAATGCCCTTTGTGTAACCGCTTTTTACTTCAATAACTGCTCTGCCCAGGCTGGTTGGGGTAAAGACCATTGGCGAGCTGCCCACAAAATCATTGTCCCCAATTGCTGGCGCTGAAAGCGGCGCACACGCGGTAGGCCAGGAATTTCTGAACGCCAGGCGCGCTCGGCAAAAAAGGTGAGCCACCACGCCAGCGCGCGATCAATGGCGTCGACCTGCACCGGAAATTCTTGGGCATACCAGGTCAGCACCTGTTCGGGGGCAACCCCACCTTCCACCGTGACCGTTTGCGCAAAGGCCACGATATCCCATTCGGGCCGGCCCACGGTGATCGCAGGCCAATCGAACAAATAGAGGCGGCCCTGGTTAAAGCGCAGATTATCGGCGCGTAAATCGCCATGCAAAAGGGCAAGCGGTCCCGTTGTTAAGCTGGGTTGTTGTAGCAAGGTTTCGATGGTTGGCGTTATGGCCTGAAACCAGGTTAATGCCTCGGGTGCTGATGCCGCGACAAGGGCGGCCAGTTGGTGGAATGCTCCTGATTCATGCGCCATCCGCGTCCATCTCTCGTGGCCTAAGCGCTCTGCCGGGCGTGAAAGCCAGCTTGGGAGTGGCGCATCTAGCGTCGCGCGATGAAAGTGGGCCAGAGCCTGCGCGATCCCACGGGCTTTGCTCGGCGTCCATGGGGGCACACTTTTGGGGCCGAGATCTTCCAGCAGCAGCACATGCCAATCCGCATAATCAAAAGCGCCATAAAATTGGGGTGTCCACTGTTCGAGCAACGGGCCCAACGCCTGATAGACACGCGTTTCATCGCGTAGGGCCTGGGTTGAAAATTGATTGGAGGCTTGATAGGTTGCCTTGAAAAAAGCAGCTCGCCCATCGGCTAAAACCAAACGATAGGTGGGGGTTGGTGTATAGCCGCCCCAGATGCGATTGGCGCGGACGACGGGGGCGGCTAGGGCCAGATCCACCTGTTGCCGCACAGCTTTGGGGAT
>JBBQBY010000467.1:0-5562 GCA_038318235.1 Caldilineales bacterium | reverse complement strand
AGTGCCAGTGGCTCCAACACAACACAATCCGGCCCCCATTGGCGAATCCACGGTTTCATCTCTTGCGTGCTGCCGACCTTAATCCGCAGAATGCAGCCGCCATCGGGTAACGGCTCGATCTTCTGCGTCTCGTGCCAGTTGGTTTCACTCACCCGGTTGGCGACACGGCCCCCGGCAAAGCGCAGCACCACTTCCATCGGTTTGCCATCGCCCCAGTTCACCCCCCAAGCACCGGCTAATTTGGTCAGCGGATCAAACGTCGCTGGAATTGTGTAGCTCTCCGTTGTCGGCATCACGCGCAGCAGGCGATCAATCGTAAAGGTACGGAGTTCCTGACGATAATGGTCAAACCCAATCACATACGTCAGATACCCAACCGCGCTTGGTTCGATAAAATACGGCTCAAACAAGCGCTCTAAATCAGGTTTATCGCGCATCACTAGCCGCACGCGCAGGCCGTCGGCCCAAGCATGGGTGAGCCTTTCCAATGCGTCTAGGTAAGTTTGCACCGTTTCACTAATCGTGCGGTTCAACTTCACTGATGTTTTGGCGATGTGCTGGGCAATTTGGGGTGCAGCCCGTTGCAGCGCCATACTTAGCTTGCTTAATGCCACAACGGCATGTGGGTTCGGTTTATCCGAATAACGCGCTAGCAATCTCGCGGCCAGATGAACAGCCATTGCCTCATGCAATGTCAAAGCAATCTTCACCAAATCAGCCTCACGGTCGATTTTCCAATAACCGTTGTCGTCCTCATGGACATAGGCCGGTAGGTCAGGGGCACAACGCGTTATGGTAGAACGATGCTTGACACCCAACTTGCGCGCAATTTCGGCAGGTTTTAATCCATCTTTATGTGCCCACAGCAATGCCTCAATCTGCCCGATGCGAGTTAGTTTGTTTTCCAGTCGTGTCATGATAATTCGATTCCTGTGTCAGATTGATTTACAAAATCAGCATAGCACAAAGTGTTGCCAAATTACGCAACACCCGCGAAAATTGCTCTACGCTTCGTTATCAAACGGCCACAAACCGCCCTTGTCATCCTCACTCAGTAAAACGCCTGCCTCTTCCAAGCTCGGCAGCCGGCGCACAATCGTAGACGCGGCAACGCCCAATTGCCGAGCTATCTCGCGAGCCGAAACACCCGGATGCTGCTCAATGATCTGTTGCACTTCTTCAAATTCCACTTCCTTTTTGCGCCAGAAACTCATTTCCTACCTCCATATTGGACAGATGCGAACAATTGATGTTGACATCCCCCAGCATGGCGGTGGTGTGTTGCAAGTAACGCAACGCACAAAATAATTTTTTGGTTAGACCCCTGTAGCGAACTTGATCTGGGTTACTGTTTGAAAAATCTGGCAATCAAGCTATACTGGGCTTACATCACAACCGAATACTTCCAGTATGGGCGGGTGCTTAAAGTTTTGGCTAAAGTAAAAGTAGTTTGAAAACGGGTGTTCGGAAGCTTCCTGGAAGCTGGCTCGACGAAAACTACTGGTCTCTAGCCGATTTCACTTTGGTGTGCTTTGAGCTAGGTTGACCCCACCTCTGGCACGATCTAAGTGTTTTTTATGGCCGGTGCGGTTGTTTCCTTGTCCCTCTGTCAGTATTTAATAGGGTGTTTAAAAGTAAAGCTGGCTTACGTCAAATATACTTTACCCTATATCGTTTATCTTCTTCATTATCTTTGCGGTTTGCTTACATCATAGCAGTAAGTTTAGAAATAAACATCGGTTATTTTACTGAAATTGACCAATCAGGTGGACAACCGCCAACTTTTCCAACCGCTATACCAAAATCAGCACGAAAAGCGGAGAATAACGCCAGCTGCGCCCAAGGGCAGAAACCGTCACCCTGCCGACGAAGCCTCCGTTCCTCCCCAGCAGGGGGAGGTTAGGTGGGGGTCTAGGCTCGCCAATCGGCAAAACGCCGCTTTTCACATTGACTTCAGTATAAAACGCTAGCCCTGCGATCCAATCGGAGCCAATGCTACTGCGCATCGCCGCGTCTCCCCCTATAGTCAGAAGACCAATCGATCTGATGCTCATTTTTACCAGGAGTAGCGATGCAACTAAACATTAATGGCGAAGTGCGCGACATTGCCGACCAGCCAGACGAGAAATTACTCTGGGTGTTGCGCGATGAACTCAATATGACCGGCACCAAGTTCGGCTGTGGCGCGGGGATTTGTGGGGCGTGTACGGTGCAAGTTGACGGCGTTGCCACCCGTTCTTGTTTGCTGCCGGTGGCGGCGGTGGTGGGCAAAGCAGTGCGCACGATCGAGGGGTTGGCGACGCGCCATGCGGATGGCACCCATACTTTGCATGCGGTGCAACAGGCCTTTATCGATGAACAAGTGCCGCAATGTGGCTGGTGTATGAGTGGACAGATCATGACGGCCACGGCGTTTCTGGCCAACAATCCGACGCCCAGCGCGGAGCAGATTGATAGCGCGCTGGGCAACAACTACTGCCGCTGTGGTTGTTACGTGCGCATTCGCCGCGCCGTTGCAGCCGCCGCGCGACAAATGTCCATCCACGAAAATGGACAGGAGGCCCACGTATGACCACGCCAACTCCGCACTCCGCATCCCCCACGCCGCATTCCCGTTGGCGCGTCAGCCGGCGCGGCTTCTTGATCGGCGCGGGCGTGGCCGGCGTAGGTTTAGCGCTGGGTGTGCCGTTAAGTCTGCCGTATGCTCGGCTGAAAATCGCCGAAATGCTGACCAGTGGCGACGGTCGGCCCGGTTCGTTTACCACCGATCCGTTTGCCTGGTTTGAGATTACACCAGATAATCGGGTGCGCCTCTTCTTGACCAAGGTTGAGATGGGCCAGGGTGTACATACGGCGCTGGCGCAGATCGCAGCCGAAGATCTGGGCATTGCTTTTGGCGATCTAGAGGTGGTACAGGCGAGCACGAGCCAAGGTCCCGCCGACGGCAATGGCACGACCGGCAGCACTTCGGTTGCCACGGTCTATCAGCCGCTACGCGAAGCAGCCGCCATGCTCCAACTGATGTTGCGTACAGAAGCGGGGCGCGTGCTGGAGCAACCGGCCAACAACCTCAAGATCGAAAATCGCGCGTTCGTGGCCGGTGACCAGCGCGTTACTTTTGGTCAATTGGTGACGAATCGACAACAATGGCAAATTCCCAAACAGCGACCGACGTTAAAGCCAATCAGCGATTTCACGGTGATCGGCCAGCCGGTCAAACGGGTGGATATTCCGCCTAAGGTCAACGGCGCAGCAGTTTATGGGTATGATGTGAAGTTGCCGGGGATGCTCTATGGGGCGGTGGCGCGCCCACCGACCATTGCGGCGCAGATGATCGCCGCGTATCCGGGCACGGCGCCCACCATGCCCGGTGTCAAACAAGTGGTGCTCGACAAAAATTTTGCCGGGGTAGTGGCGACGTCGCGCGCCGCCGCGCATGCAGCGGTTGCCGCCCTGGAAATGCTGTGGGCCGATGGCAAGCCCTGGCAGCAGGCGGAATTAGAAGAAATCGTCACGGTGGGCGACTTCACCACCGAGGAGGGTGGCGGCATCACGATCCAACGCGAAGGGGATGCGCCCAGTCACTTAGACAAACAGCCAGCGGTCACAGCCGAATATCGCAGTCCATTTGCTGTGCAAGCCTCGTTGGAACCGCAGGCGGCGCTCGCCGATGTACAGGCCGACCGGGTGCGCGTCTGGGTTTCCACGCAATTACAGGGCTATGTGCGCAGTCTGGTCGCCGAGACGCTTGGCGTAGCAGCCGAGCTTGTCGAGATTATTCCCACCTATGTAGGCGGTGGTTTTGGCCGCAAGAGCGGCTTTGAGGTGGCAGTCGAAGCGGCGCGCCTCTCCCAAGCCGCCGGTGTACCCGTGCATGTCGGCTGGACACGCACCGAAGAGATGCGCTATGGTTATTTCCGCCCACCGACCCATCATCAATTGGCCGCCACGCTGGATCAACAAGGGCGGATTGTGGCGTTGGAACATCGCCAGGCGAGCGGTGATGTGGCCTTTGGCTTCTTGCCTGGTTTTCTCTCGGCGATCATGGGCGCCGATTTTGGGGCGTATCGCGGTGGGACGATCCACTATGCGGGCATTCCCAACCGGCATACGATTGTCTGGCGGCGTGAACTGCCGGTGCGCACAGGCTGGTGGCGCGGCTTAGGTCTGCTGGCCAATACCTTTGCGCTAGAAAGTTTTATGGATGAATTGGCGCACACAGCCGGCGCCGATCCGCTCCAGTTTCGGCTCGACCACCTAAGCGATGATGCAGCCGGCCAACGGATGCGGGCGGTGCTGGAAGCGGCGGCGGCGAAGGCTGGTTGGTCAACCCCTGCGCCTGCGGGGCACGCGCGCGGGATTGCCTGTTGCACGGACGGTGGCACGGTGGTGGCGCAGGTGGCCGAGATTTCGCTGGACAAAGCGTCCAATCGCATTCGGGTTCACCAAGTGACGGCTGCGATGGATTGCGGCTTGACCGTGAATCCCAACGGCGCGGCCGCGCAAATCGAAGGCAATATTATGTGGGGCGTCGGTTCGACCTTGATCGAAGAGATGCGCATCAAGGATGGTCAGGTGGACATTACCAATTTTGACAGTTATCCTCTGCTCACCTTGCGCGATGCACCGCATGTGGAAACGATCTTGCTAACATCGGGCGCAGATAAACCATTGGGTGTCGGTGAACCGCCGATTGGTCCGGTGGCGGCAGCGATTGGCAATGCTTTCTTTGCCTTGACCGGCAAACGCGTCCGCCAGTTGCCGATGACGCCAGACAGGGTTAGCGCGGCGCTGGCGTAATAAAAAAAACTATTTACCGCAGAGGACGCAGAGAGATTTTCTCTGCGTCCTCTGCGGTAAATAGTTTTGGTAGTTGTTTTATGTCTTGACCCATCATAAACATCGGCGCCTACGCTTAGAAACTGCGTCCTCGGCCAAATTATCCTGTGAATGCGAAAGTGGTGGCGCTTTGGCGATGGATATTTTAGGTCTGGCGGGCACAGAACTTTCGTACTAAAATTCTAACAGCGCGCGACCCAACAATTCACAACTGAATCGATCAGAATTGCGCGTTGCTCAGATTGCTCTTGCTCCTCAAGCCGAAAGGGAAAGCCGCTTATGTCATCCATTCCGCATCCGCCTATCATCTTTGCGCGCGTACGCACATTGGCGCTTGCGCTGCCCGAGGTCGAAGAAGGGACTTCGTATGGCAATACGGACGTGTAGGGGCGTGATGAATCACGCCCCTACGCATTGTTTTGTGCTATCCAAAACTGTCAATCCAGAGGAGACAAATTGATGAGCAGACTATCGGCAGAAACCACACCAGATGCGCTTACCCATCCGTTGGTCGCGCTTTTGCGCCACAACTTATGGGCTAACCAACTGCTGTATGAGGCTTGCCTCCGCCTAGAGGTAAAACATCTATCCGCCAGTGATCCCGGTGCGTATGGCACGATCAATGCCACCCTGGAACATCTGGTGCGCTCGGAACAGGACTATCTTTGGCATCTCACCAAGGAATTTGTGGGTGGGCGTTGGCCGCGCGACAAAACACCAACG
>JBBQBY010000466.1:0-5567 GCA_038318235.1 Caldilineales bacterium | reverse complement strand
GGGTGTGTTTGTAAACTCATGTTTGGTGGTATCCCCAATCCTCGTGCTTTAAAACCCCCCACCTACGTAGCCTTAACTTAGGCGCCATCAAAGCATAAAGGATCCAGTAGGTGCGTGCTTTTAGCCGCACAATTGGGGTATACGCAGAACATGCGGCTAAAAGCACGCACCTACGCATGATTTTGTTCGGCAAACACTGGATCCTTATTTCATTGACATGGCCTTAATCGCAGTGAGGGTTGGGGTGGGGTAGCGTTACCTTGATTTTAATAGTCGTAATAACAGGATAAGCAACATGAAAGTCGTACTATTTTGCGGTGGCTTAGGCACAAGGCTAAAAGAGCATTCAGACACCCTACCCAAACCGATGGTCGATATCGGTTATCGCCCGATCATGTGGCATCTAATGAAATATTATGCTCACTTTGGCCACACAGAATTTATCCTCTGTCTGGGCTATCGCGGTGACATTATCAAGAATTACTTTTTAAATTATAACGAGTGTTTGTCCAACGATTTCGTACTGGCCAAGGGGGGGCGCGAACTGCGCATCTATAACAATGATATTGACGATTGGACGATCTCGTTTGTGGACACCGGTTTGCATGCAAACATTGGGCAACGTTTGCAAGCGGTGCGTAAATACCTGGGCGACGACGAGATATTCATGGCCAATTACACGGACGGGTTGTCTGATTTACATTTGCCGAGCTATCTAGATTTCTTTCGTAACCATGATAAGGTTGGCAGTTTCCTGAGCGTCCAGCCATCGTCATCCTTTCACATTGTCTCAGCGCAAGCCGATGGTCTAGTCACAGACATCGAAGCGGCCCAAAAAGCCAACCTCTGGATCAACGGCGGCTTTTTTGTCTTCAAGCAGGCGATCTTCGATTACATGCGCGACGGCGACGAATTGGTAGAGGCGCCGTTTCAACGCTTGATGGGTGAGCGGCAATTGGTTACCTACCAAAACCCAGGTTTCTGGGCTTGTATGGATACGTTCAAAGAAAAAAAATTGCTAGATGAACTGCACGCGCGTGGCAAATCGCCTTGGGCCGTCTGGGAAAATGGCGGACAGGAGCAAAGCAAGAGGGGATCATGTTAAAATTTGCCTTTCAGAATCAGCAACAAGGCGTGCGCCGGGTGCTCTGTCTGGGCGCGCATAGTGACGATATCGAGATCGGCTGTGGCGGCACGATTCTAAAATTGATCGAGCAATATCCAAACCTGAGTTTCTATTGGGTCGTCTTTAGCGCGACCCCCGAACGCACGCGTGAAGCAATTGCCAGCGCCGAAACCTTCTTGCGCGATGCGCAGGAAAAACAGATCGTGATCAAAGATTTTCGCGACGGCTATTTTCCATATACGGGTGGTGAAATAAAAACGTATTTTGAGACATTAAAAGAAAATTATGCCCCCGATCTGATCTTCACGCATACGCGCAACGATTTACACCAGGATCATCGCGTCATCTCGGATTTGACCTGGAATACCTTTCGCGATCATTTGATCTTGGAATATGAGATTCCCAAATATGACGGAGATTTGGGCAATCCAAACTTATTTGTCCAGCTCGACAAAGCCACTTGCACGCGCAAGATCCAAAATTTGATCACACATTTTGGGACACAAGCGAACAAGCATTGGTTTACCGACGAAACATTCTTGGCGCTATTACGCTTACGCGGCATCGAGGCGAAAGCCCCCGATCAATATGCAGAAGGCTTTTATTGTCGAAAAATCATCTTCTAACCGATCCGCCGGATGCGCCATGCGTGCAGTGACGTGGCCACAAGTTGCCTAATACAAGGAGCAATGTGACTGTTAAAGGATTTCGCCTGATTGCTGACAAAAAATCCTGACCAATATCCAATATGAAGACAAATTATTTAATATGGCTAGGGCTCCTCATCGGCTTAACGGCCGTTGTGCGGGTAAGCTTCTTAAAACCTGTGGCCCCCGAGCTAGCGTCAGCCGTGGCCAATGTTGGGCCCGTGGCTACGCCACCGGTAGCATTAAGCACTCCTAAGCCAACACAGAGCGTCCTCTCGCCGCGCGCAATTACCACGCCCCAGCCCGCCACCGGCCCACTGCGCATCAATCCAGCCAGCTCACACTATTTCACAGACGGCAGCGGGAAAGCCATCTATCTAGCCGGTTCGCATACCTGGTTAAATTTACAGGATGGCGTGTTGACGGATCCACCGCCAGCCTTTGATTACACAAAATACCTAGACTTTCTTCAAAAGAATAATCATAACTTTTTTCGTCTCTACACTTGGGAACAGAGTAAGTGGGTGGCAGAGGTGACCGCGCCCTATTATTTTTCGCCCATGCCCTATCAGCGCACGGGACCAGGTGTTGCGTTGGACGGCAAACCAAAATTTGACTTGACCAAATTTGACCAAGATTATTTTGATCGCCTGCGCCTGCGTGTCGAGCAGGCACGCGACCGGGGAATGTATGTGGCGATCATGCTCTTTAATGGTTGGAGTATCGACGACAAAGGGTTGAACAACAATCCGTGGCTAGGCCATCCCTATAATCAGGCCAATAATATGAATGGCGTGGACGGCGATCTGAATCATGACAATCAAGGCAACGAAATTCACACCTTGGCCAATCCAACGGTCACGGCGCGCCAAGAAGGCTACGTCCGTAAAGTGATTGACACCGTCAACGATCTGGATAACGTGCTATACGAGATCAGCAACGAAAGTGATCTAAATTCAACCGACTGGCAGTATCACATGATCGAGTATGTGAAGAATTATGAGGCAGGTAAACCGAAACAGCATCCGGTTGGGATGACGGCTCAATATCTGGTCAGCGACGATTATACGATCTTAAATACGATCTTGTTCAATAGCCCTGCCGATTGGATCTCACCGGCCAACGCGAATGGTTACAAGGACGATCCGCCAGTCGATAACCACGGGAAAGTGATTATTGCGGATACCGATCATTTATGGGGCATTGGCGGCGACCGTCAATGGGTGTGGAAGAGTTTTATGCGCGGGATTAATCCAATCTTCATGGACCAATATGACGATAGCTACAAATTAAGCGGTGGTAGCTATGCCATGAATAATGCCAACGATGTCAGCCTGCGCCAAAATTTAGGTTACACCGTTGTCTATGCGAATCGCATGAATTTGGCGGCGACAACGCCGCGCAATGACCTGGCCTCCACCGGCTATTGTTTGGCTAATTTGACCCCAGGCGCCGCCGAATATTTAGTCTACCTGATCGCTGGCGGCAATGCAATTGTGAACCTGACGGATGCTAGCGGTGACCTGAATGTGGAATGGTTTAACCCAGCAACGGGGGTCACCGTGCCCGATGCACCAACAACAGGCGGCGCCAATCGTTCGTTCAATACGCCTTTCGCTGGTGATGCAGTCCTTTATATTCACCAGACGCCAAGCTATCAACTTTTTATCCCGGTTGTTGGCAATGGTCAGGTTTCCATGCAACCGTCCGGCCCATATACAAACGGACAAGTGATCACCCTGACGGCCAGCCCGACATCCGGGTGGAATTTCATAAAGTGGACCGGCGCTTTATCTGGCGCTAACAACCCACAGACCTTTTCGATTTCAAATAATACCGTCATTACCGCCAACTTTGCCAACATGCCAAGCAGTCGAGTCTATCTACCAAGCGTATTAAGTGCGTCCATTAGTGAGACAGTAGGACGGTGAGACTGACTCACTGTCCTACTGTCTCACTGTCTCACCGATTTCTGCCGCCGGTGTACTAGCCGTTCATCATCAATTGACCAACAATTTTCGGGCCGCCGCCAAGCTGCCCGGCACACCAATCGTCACGGGGTCTTGGCCACCTTCGTACTCCAGTGAGAGCCAACCCGTATAGCCGGCTTTGTCTAAGATGCCAATGATCGCGGCGAGATCGACTTGGCCTTCGCTGACAATCGTCCCGGTGTAACCGACACCATCCAAGCCTTTATAGACATGCACTGTATCGGCTGCCGTGGCCAGGCGAAAATCTTTCAAATGGACCAAGGCCACCAAGTCAGCCAGATCGCGTGCGGCGTCGGTGGGGTTCTGGCCCACCAGCAAGAAATTACCCGTATCCAGGTTAGCGCGTAGCGCTGGCGAGTTGACGGTTTCGATGATTTGGCGCACCTGATCACTGCGCCCAGCCATCAGACCATGATTTTCCAGCGCCAAGGTGACGCCATGAGTTTGGGCATAGGCTGCGCCTTCGCTCAGGCCATCAATAATCCAACCCAGGCCGTCATCCAGGTTATACCCCTCTTTGGCACTGCCGCTAAAAACCCGCATCAAATTCACGTCGAGCTGATTGGCGACATCCACACCCTGTTTTAACGCGGCCAACTCTTTCGCCCGCGCGTCGGCATCGGGCTGAAAGAAATCGTTGCCAATCGAATAGACCGCTAGTTTTAACCCAGCATCGGCGACTTGTTTTTTGATCAGCGGAATTTGCGTCTGCTTATCGGCCCAAAAATAGTCGAGCAATTCGACCCCTTCTGCGCCTTGTTGGGCGGCAAAGTCGATAAAGCCCGGCAAATCTATCCGCCCCTCGCGCACAGTCTGCACGACACTCCACATACTGACACTAAGTTTCATCGAACGCTTTCTCCTCTACAGTTGTGATGAGTGATGAGTGAGATCAAATGACCTTTTTTACTCGTCACTTATCATTCTAATTTCTGGTCGCTCGCTTAGGCCATGTCAATGAAATAAGGATCCCGCGTTTGCCGAACAAAATCATGCGTAGGTGCGTGCTTGTAGCCGCCCGTGCTGCGTATACCCCAATGGTGCGGCTACAAGCACGCACCTACTGGATCCTTTATGCTTTGATCGCGCCTTATACGAATCGAGCTAGTTTAGGTTCAACCGGATCGCAAGGGGTTGACCATCTTCCAGGAAGCGGCGGCACCGATCAGGGACAGACGAAAGACCGTTGCGCTGCTGCCTGGAAGATTTGAGCGACTTCCCCCCTTGCGATCCGGTTGAACCCTAGTTTACCCCAAACGCACCGGTTGCCCGGCGTCATGCGCCGAGCGGTAGGCCGCATCGATCACACGCATGACAGCCAGACCATCTTGCCCCGTGACCGCGGGCGTGGCGCCGGTCGCCACACAGTCTAAAAAGTGCTGCGCCTGTAAATGAAACCGATCCGGCTGATCAAAAGGCAGTTGGGTCCAACTATCTTCACCAGCCAACCGATAGCGCAAACCCTCTGGCTGCCCATAATCGATCACCGCTTCGCCTTCCGTGCCATAGACGCGCACCTCAGCCTCAATTCCGACCAGTTCACACAAATCTGTCAATCCCGAATACGCTTTCAGGTGGGCGCCACCAATTCCGCCCGCCCCCACAATGGCAACCCGAATTTTAGCCATACACTTGCTTCTTTCATTGAATCGTTACGGTACCTTCTTGATAGAAAGCATCGTTCAAAAATAAACTCACTTGATAGCTGCCTTGCGGCAAAGCAGCCCCACATTGGCGGTTGGCGCCATAGACAATCGTCATCGCCACGAGTTGTGAAGACTGGGTAATCACATCATGACTGTC
>JBBQBY010000465.1:0-5585 GCA_038318235.1 Caldilineales bacterium | reverse complement strand
TTGCGGTCTCGCTCCGATTGACGATAAACAGACCACTTGTGCCGGTCGCTTCGGCATAGCTGGCCGCAACGTCAAGCAGCGACTGATCGCCATATTTCTGGGTTTCGTGTTGGGGCGCGCACACTAGCACATCCAGCGCCTGTCCGCGCGCTAGTTTGCTCATCAGCATAAACGGATAGAACGATGCCTGTTTGAGTAAGCCATCGCGTTTGGTCTGCAACCAAGAAATTACGTTCACGATTTGCGCCACGCAGGCAATTTTGAGCACGTCGCTCTTGCGCAAAAACACGTTCAACCATTGAGCCACCACCAAGGCATCTTCCAAATTGTAAATTTCTTCGCTCAGATGCGGCGCTTCTGTCCAATTCCCGCGCCCCGAGCGGTCTTTGTACCAGACCTGCCATTCATCCCAGGAGAGATAGACCTCTTTGTTGCTGCGTCGTTTCGCCTTTACATAGCGCAAAGTGCCAGACAGCGTATCGACATAAGTTTCAAAGGCCGCCGCGCTGGCCAGATAACTCGCTGTATCGTTATCACGATTGCCGGCATAATAGTGGATCGACAGATAGTCGATCTGGTCCCAACAGGTTTCTAAGGCCACGCGATCCCACTCTGGGTAGGTTGGCATACTGTCGTTAGAAGAGCCGCACAAAACTAGCTTTATCGAGGGATCGTGCCACTTCATCATCTTGGCGGCTTCGCGCGCTTTGCGGCCATATTCGTCCATGTCCAAATGCCCGATCTGCCAGGGGCCATCCATTTCGTTGCCAACACACCAATATTTCACCTTGTGCGGCTCGCGATAACCATGCTCAGCGCGCAGATCTGCGTAGTACGTGCCTGGAGGGGCATTGCAATATTCGACCAAACTGGCAGCGCTTTCAATGCTGCCTGTGCCCATGTTGACGCCCAACATTGGTTCTGTGTTGAGCAACTTGCAGAATTCAATAAATTCGTTGGTGCCAAACTGGTTGGTTTCAATCGATTGCCAGGCCAAGTCACGCCGCCGCGGTCGCTTGGCTTTGGGGCCGACGCCATCCAGCCAGTTGTAGCCACTGAGAAAGTTGCCCCCAGGATAGCGGATCGTCGTATAATTTTGCTCGCGTAGTGATTCGAGCACATCACGCCGAAAACCTTGTTCGTCGGCCAGGGGCGAGGCGGGGTCGTAGATGCCTTCATAGACACAGCGGCCCATGTGTTCAACAAAGCCACCAAAAAGCAAGGGGGAGATTTCGCTAATTGTACGGTTGTTGTCCAGATAAATTTGTGCGGACTGATTGGTCATTTGTTATCTACCTTCTAAGGGTTCATGCGATGAAAAAAGCAAAGCTGCTTGCGCGATAGGGAAGGGTAGGGTCTCTAAATCATTTCACGTAAAGGCTACTTCAACTACGCCCAAGCCGCCGAAGTCGGCGCGCAACTGGTCGCCTGGTTGGGCTAAGTAGATTTCCGAAATCACCCCGGTTGTAATGAAATCGCCTGCTTTCAATTGTTTGCCATACCGGGGCAGTTCATTCGCCAACCATGCCACCACATTCAGCGGATGACCTAATACGGCCGACCCTTGGCCCTGGCGCACTGTTGCACCATTCACCAGTAGGCGGGCTTTGTGCTGAGCCAGATCCAATCTGCGCCAATCGGCGTAGGGCGTACCATGCACCCATGCGCCGTGAATCGCATTGTCCGCTGCAATCGATGGCGCGCCCACCTTGGCCCAGTCTTCAAAGCGATGATTTACAATCTCGATCCCTGGTAAGGCCATACCGATAAAGGCTGCGATGGAAGTTTTTGTATATAACGCTGCGAAAATTGGCACGTCTTGCGCCATCTGAAAAGCGAATTCCACTTCGATAATACGCACTGTAAAATCGTTTGGGTTGAGTGTGGTAGGGCTAGCGTAACTCGATGAAGAGAGCAATTGACCAAAGAGCGGTGCAGCCACTTGCAATTGCCTTTGCGCAATTTCATTGGTGCAGGCTATTTTATAGCCAATCCGTTGCCCGCCCTGGTGGCGCAGCAAGGCGTCGACTAAGTGATCCTGCACTTGATAAGCCGCCGCAAGATTGGCCGGGCGGAATGCTGCTGGCAGTGCCGCCACTTGTCTGGGTTTGGCGCGCAGATCGATGAGAAAATTAGCCGCGCTCGTACTGGGTTCAATGTCCGAAGTCATGAACAACATTCAATTCATCATTGGTACTCATGCTAATACGATAAAACAGATAAAGGTCGCACAATCGTAGGTGCGATTAAAAACCGCACAGCTTGTGTAAACCAGCCAAGTGCGGTTTTTAACCGCACCTACGAAAAAATGATTGATGCGAGGTCTATCTGCTTTCTCTAACAGTTGCTACCAATACACTATTCATGAACCAGCGCGCCACCGGTAACGTTGGGCCTAGAAAAATCTGCCGAAAATTAGCAATCGAAGGATGCTGGGGGATCCACTGAATTGGCCATTGGAATTGATCTTGCTCAGGCGTAAAGGCCATTGCCGTCATATAAAAGAGTGGCACGAGCACGGCGATTGCAAGTGGCAACAGCACCAACCACAACAGAATCGTCTCTCTTGAAACTTTTCGGCGCCGCCTTGAAGGATGTGGGAGTGTAGATGCAGCCAATTGAGTCTCCTCTTCAGAAAGTAATCAGCCCCACGGTTGGCTGACGATTGTTTACTAATATTCCGTGCGATTGCGCAATAATCTAAACTGAATAACCGTGATGATGATCATAATGGCAGCCAGTGCAACAGCCATGGTCGAAGCATATCCAAAGCGGAAAAATTTCCAAGCAGTTTCGTATAAATACATCACGACGGAACGTGACTCATTACCAGGCCCGCCGCCTGTAATCGCAAAGGGTTGGGCAAAGACTTGCATATGGCCGATAAACTGCGTCACCACCACAAACAGCATCGTCGGCGAGATTAGAGGCAGCGTAATGCGAGTGAAACTTTGCCAAGTGCCAGCGCCATCGATCTTCCCCGCCTCGTAAAGCGGTTCGGGGATGCCCTGGAGCCCGGCGAGAAAGACCAGCATGGGGAAACCAAAGGTCCACCAGACGGTTGTGACCGATAAGGTAGGAATAACCAGACTCGCCAACCCCAACCAACTGATCCGCGGGCCATGCAGATATTGATGTAGGCGGGCCACATCTTGGATCGCACGCACCATGGGATGGTAAAAGCTATTCGAGATGTCGGCGATCAAGACCGCAATCATTTGGGTGTGGAGGGTGCGCAGACTGCGGGCTGTCCAGTTGGGTCGATAGCATAGCTGTTCAGCAGCATCAAGGATTTTTTGACGGGTAGGTTCGCTAATCGATATGGGGGATGGCGTCGTGCTCAAAACACGTGAGACTGTACTTTGTGAAACGCCGGCAAGCTTTGCCACGTCGTGCATCGTGGGTGGTTTTATTCGAGCGCGATTGACTGGCTTGGACATAATGATTGGGCGGGCATTTTGTTGAAATGTGGTTGTTCAAAAATATGGCAAAACAAAATTATACCGGAAATTTTTGAATCCACCTATTATCCAGACGTGGATTTCACAACGCGAAGATGATGCCGAAGGAGAGAAAGAAAGAGAGATTAAGAGATTAGAGATTGATCGTTGTTAATCTCTAATCTCTTAATCTCCTAATCGCTCTTTCTAATGACCTTGACTCCTCACTTACCCCGCTCAGTCTGCCTAACGTTGAATCATCGGCAGGTAGAGCGTGCTGCTCACCGTTTGAACTTGGATCGTGGTGTTTTGGCGGGTCAGTGTCTGATTGGCAAAAGAACGGACGATATCACGCCCATTCAAATCATATAAGGCGGCATCGGCGAGTTGTAGCGGGCTAGCGCCAGCCGGGGCATTGGCGCGTAGTTTGAAGCTAATCATAACTAAAGCTTGCTGTCCACTGATGGGTGTCGTCGTTGCCGCAGTTAGTACTAATAAACCCGCTTGTGTGGCGTTCTGGCTAATCTGGACGTTGGTGAGCGGGCTGCGCGCGGCAACAATGCTTTCAACGACTTTCGGATCGTAGACGATGCTAAATTCACCGGCGGCAATTTCTGCGACAAGATTGACCTGCAAGGTCGTGGTCACGATGTCGCCGGCGTTGGCGCTAATCGGGCTAAGTTGTAATAGCGAATTCGCCTGGGTTGTTCTGGTGGTTTGATTGGCTGCTGGCAACGGTGGCCAGGCGCCATGCTCCACCCGATAGGCCAGCATCGCGCCATCGCCCGCGTCTAGCTGCCCGTTGCTATTCACATCGCCCGCCGCCAGTGCTGCGCGGCTGGGGCCCTGACCAGCTACGACTAAGTCATCAACCACCAATTGTTGTATAAGCGTAACGTCTTCGGCAGAGAGTGTCCCGTCACCGTTGACATCACCCCGAAAATAGCCAGGCTGATTGGCAATGCGAACGACGCTCCCGTGTAGGCCAAATGACACGTTGAACGGCTGGTCTTCGGCATTTAGTGCGGTGATGGTCGAACCGGTTTGGGATATCGCATTATAGGCTTGCAACGCCAACGAACTCTGTTGACCCGCTTGACCTGTAGCGTTAAACGTTAAAGCAAAGAGCGCACCATTGCCATGTAGCGTAGGCGGCGCGGTCGGCTGATCGGGCAGGGCTTGAACTTTGAGTTGGCCTGCTGCGGTGTTGCTCACGGCCCACCCATAACCAAGCGTAAGCACGGTTGAAGTGACGGCTTGATAGCTAAGCCGGCTGGCATCATAGTTGATCACGATCGCGCTCTGGCTGATGCGCAGATCCGTGGCATTGCGAATGTTCACTGGAATCGTGATAATTTCACCCGGCCTCACTGCGGTATCAGTTGTCGATAAATCGAGTTTGCCAAAAATAGCGCAGGCAAGATTGGAGCTTGTAACCACATTGGCTTGGCTATCCAAGGCTTCAACCGTGTAACAATATTGTACATCCGGTGTCAGTTGGTTTTCGGTCGCCGCGGCATCATCGCGATAATCTGTATCTACCACTTGGTTGGTCAGCAAAATTGCTGGCAAACCGGCTGTTTTGCGCAACACGCGATAGCCCACGACCTTGGTCAGCGCGGCTGGATTCCAATCCAGAAAAATGCCCGTCACGCCACTGTCGGCAGTTAACGTGAGCGTGACGGGTATGCTCTCTGGTGTTGCCGTTGGCGTTGGTGTCATGGTTGGCGTCGGCATAACGGTTGGCGTTGCCGTTCCCGTGTCCGTGCCGATCTGCTCACCGATCCACGCGCTGTAACGCGCCACGCGGGTATAAACACCATAAAATTGAGGTTCCGCGCACCCGCTGCCAAAGCTAACAATCCCAGTCTGCTTCCAACCGTTGTGTCCATCCGCCACAATTAAAGGACCACCGCTGTCACCTTGGCAGGCATCTTTACCACCCGCTGCATAACCAGCGCACAACATGTTATTGGTGATGCCATCTTGATAGGCAACATTGCACGTTTGATTGGAAACGATCGGAATCGTCACGGTCTGTAAAATGTCGGGCGTCACGCCGTTCTCGGAAAGCGTGCCCCAGCCCGTAACCGTGGCCAACGTTCCTACGGCGAACAGCGCGCTATCTGCATTCGATGCTAAGGC
>JBBQBY010000464.1:0-5612 GCA_038318235.1 Caldilineales bacterium | reverse complement strand
CGGCTTCAATCGCAATACTCATGGCGAGATTTTTGGGCGTATGGTATTGTTGCCAATCGCGTGCGGCAACAAATTTTTGAACGGCCGTGCGCAACTCACCAATCGTCGTTTGTTCATCCATGATCTTGCTTGTCCCCTCGGCATGTTATGGACGGATGGTTACTGCTTAATCGCCACAATCAACCCATCGCGGATTGGTGCCAGTGTCACGATCCAACCGGGGTCGGTGGTGATCAGGCGGGTGAATTCGCGCACGCCCGTGGTCGAGGGTGAATGATCTTGCGGATCGAAGATGCCGCCGCCGCGGAACATATTGTCGATGATCAAGACGCCACCTGGGCGTAATTTTTCGGCAATCACCGGCAATGAGTCCGGATAACCTTCTTTGTCAATGTCATTGAAGATCAGATCAAACGGGCCCGCGGTCTGTTTTAAGGTTTGCACGGCCTCGGCTACATGGTAGCGGGTCATCTCACCATAGCCCAATGCCCCCAAATGTTGGCGGGCCATTTGCGACAGTTTTTCGTCCCACACGACATGATGGACTACCCCACCGCCGTTCTCCTGTATGGCCTTGGCAAACCAGGCGGTTGAATAGCCATAACCTGAACCCAGTTCAAAGACACTACGCGCGCCGATCATGCGGGCAACTTGATAGCAGAGCTGACCGGCCACCGGCCCAATAATTGGAAAATTTGTCTTCTTCGCGTAGTCTTCCATCGTCTGGAACTCCGCCGGACGCTCTGGCACGAGCGTGGTGAGATAATCTTGAATCATTGTATAGTTTAATTCTGCCATGAATCGTTTCCCTTCGTGAACCTGTGTGATTTGATTGGTGACGGGGATGGAGAATTGAAAATGGGCAGACTGTTTTTCTGCCCTGAAGCTAGACACACCTGTCGATGAAGTATAACGGGCGACCGGAGATTGTACAAAAATGGGGAGATTAGGCGGGGTAGAAGGTAGACAGATCATGTCTACCTTCTACCTTCGCCTGTCTGCGATCTACCGAATGAATGTCCGCTCTACATCAAGATGCGCGGTCACAAAGACCCGATGGGTGTTGCTCGTCAACGGCCAACAAGTGATCATTGTCAAACGTTGGTCATCGGTCTGTTGCAGGTAAGCGGCGTTGATCGCTTGCTGCGTTTTACTGGCATATTTCTCGGGCAGCACGCTGACCTCGTCCACGATATAGGCATAGCGCACGCGATTTTTCCAGACGTAGACCGTTTCGCCACCTTTGAGCAGATTGAGCTCGCGGAAGACGGAGCCGTAGATGTTGTTGTGGCCACTTAAGACTACGTTGCCAATCTCACCCGGCAAAGCGCTATTTTTGTGCCATCCAGCGGCGTTACGCACATCGTCCCATTGACTGACCTGGCTGCCATTTTTCTGAGTGACCAATTGCCAGCCTTTTTGGGCGACTGCGGTGTCCAAACCCAACGCCGGAATCTGCAGTCGATCCGGGCCGATCCCGCTGCTTTGTGGCTTTGCTAACAGATCGTCAGCGGCGCCGATGCTGCTTAGCTTGTCGATGTCGTCCGGTGCAGCGTAGAGGCTCAAGTCAGCCCCAGTGGTTGGCACGGAGGTTGGCGCTGGCGGTGTCGCGGTGGGTGTGAGGGTCGGTGTCACTGGTACGGTCGGTGTAACGGTTGCGGTCGGCGTGACAGTGACCGTTGGCGTCACGCCGGGCGTTGTTGTCACAATGGGCGTCATGGTAATGGTTGCTGTTACGGTTAAGGTTGGTGTGGCGCTGGGCGTTGGCGTAATGATAATCGGGCTGGATTCTTCGGGCAAGAAATCTTCACCGATGCCATCATCCACTATCGAACCCATGCCCATATGCAGCTTAAACGGTTGCAGTGGGTCGCCAGCCGGAAAGCCTGGTAATTTGGAGAAGTTGGCAATACTGAATTCCAAGTCTGGCGTAGTGGCGCTGGGCGGGGCATAGAGCGTCACCGTAAAAGGTAATTTGGGCCCCCAAGTGCTATTGTCCAATTGCTCACCGATGTTGCCAGTGTAGGAGTAAACGCCGAGTTGCGTGAGACTGTCGTCATCGCGGACACCCACAACCACATTAAAATTGCCGGCCTGGGTGTCGGTGATGTAGTCATTATCCGTGTCAATGATCAAGCCAAAGGATTCGCCATCCCCAAAATTGGCGGCGTCTGTGCCACCCAAAGCCGTAAGGGTGGGGCCTGTCACGTTTGGATCGCCATCCCCATCGGCATCACTACAGATGACGAAACAATCAACGCCAACATACATCGTATCCGTGGCTCGGTCATAATTTAAGTAGACCGCCCGCATGTCGAAGCCACTGACCGTGCTGGTGGGAAAACCAACGGTTGTGGTTGGTGGGTTTAAATAGGGTAAACCCACGTCGGGCGTGGTGCGATCATTAAGGACGATCACATCCGGCCCTGTAAAATCGGCGGCGGCGTCGCCCGTGAACGCGGGCGCGGCCATCGTCGATGTTGATCCTAAGGGTCGGAACAACGCAAATAGTGCAACAAAAACCACACCTAGCATGGCAAAATGTACCTTGTACTTCACGTGATCCTCCTGAGTGAATGGTTAAATCAGCGCATGACGGCTGGCATTGGTTGATCGATGGGGCGGACCAGATGGGCGGTCACGAAGACCCGGTGTGTATTATTGTTGGGGGGCCAGCAGGATACCAGGGTGAGGCGGAAGTCGTTCGATTGGCGAATAAAGGCTGCCGTCCGGACGCGCTGGTCTGCACTGGCATTCGTTTCCGGCATCAGCTTCACTGTATCAACCAGATAGGTATATTCTTTGTTATTCGCATAGACATAAATTTGTTGGCCGGCTTCCAGTTTCCAAAGGTCACGGAAAATCGCGCCGTCAATATTGTTGTGACCGCTGAGTACGACATTGCCTTCGCTACCGGGTAGTGCGCTATTCTTCTGCCAACCAGCGGCAAATTCGATGTTTTCCCATTCACTATAGGCTACACCATCTGTGCCTAGCACCCGTTGCCAACCCATCGTCTCTACCGCGGTCAACAGATCAATGGCTGGGATTTCGAGCAGGGTGGGCTGACCGGCCATAGCGGGCTGCGCATTGGTGGTGAGTTTGCTGATCACAGGGATCTGCCGCACTTGGGCCGAGTTGATCTGGCTAAGATCGGCGCCGGTGGTCGGTACACCGGTGGGGGGTGGCATTGTTGGCGTATCGGTTGGTGCAGGCATCGTAGGTGTGGCCATCGGTGTATCAGTCGGCAGGGCGGTCGGCGTGTCGGTTGGTGCTGGCACGGTGGGCGTTACCGTTGGCGTATTGGTCGGTGCCGGCACCGTGGGTGTGGTCGTCGATGTATTAGTTGGCGTATTGGTCGGTGCTGGCACGGTGGGTGTGGTCGTCGATGTATTCGTTGGCGTATCGGTCGGTGCCGGCACCGTGGGTGTGGTCGTCGATGTATTAGTTGGCGTGTCGGTTGGTGCTGGCACCGTAGGCGTCACCGTGGGCGTATCAGTTGGCCGCGCAGTTGGTGTCTCTGTGGCTGGCGCAGTAGGTGTCGGTGTAGGGGTGATTTCGATGGGTCTTAGCTGGTCGGGGGCATAATCTTCACCAATGCCATCATCGACAATTGAACCCATCGCCATCTGTAATTTGTAACTTTGAAGCGGTTGGCCCACCGGAAAGCCGGGTAGAGTTGAGAAATTGGCGATGGCAAATTCTAAGTCTGGTGTGGTGGCGCTCGGCAGCGCAAAGAGCATCACAGTATTGGCGAGCTTGGCCCCCCAACCCTGGTTGCGCAGTTGACCACCCACGTTGCCGGTGTACGCATACGCGCCTAAATTGGTCAGATTGTCGCTATTCTTTACGCCAATCACCACCTCAAAGCCGCCGGTGGTGCCCGTAAAATCATTGTTGGTATCGATCAAGAGTCCAAAAGATTCGCCCGTACCAAAATCGGCGACATCTTTGCCACCCAGGCCACCTTGACTAACCGGTTTACCTAAAATGGGGCCAGTCGTATTGGGGTCACCGTCATTATCGGCATCCCCACAGATCACAACACAATCGATCCCCACATACATGGTGTCAGCAGCTTGATCATACTCCAGGTAGACCGTGCGCATATCCCACCCGCTGCGTGACCCCACAGGGAAATCGGGCAAAGGCATACCCACGTCGCCCACCATATCATTGATTTTAATTACAGCCGGGCTTTTAAAATCAGCTGCTGCATCGCCGGTGAAAACTGGGGCAGCCACGATTGCCCCATGCACAAGAAAAAAAATGCTCAGTGTAATCAGGACTGCACTGAGCGAGAGATAACGTAATCTCAATTTCATAAAGTTCCCTCTCACAAGATGATCGTAAATCAGGAAAGCCGAACGAATCATGGAAAATCTGCTTGTGTTGATAATGATTCAGTTGTTGGTTATATGCTTGTCTATTCTTCGAATAAGTAAGAAAAGTGTAAGGGTTAATGGAGATAGGTTGACTAGAGAAATTTTAACACTAAAATTAAAATTGTCAACTGCTATTGCAAACAAGGGGGACAAACATAGCAACTTGCGAAGGATACTATCACGAAATTTTGTCGGTTTATTTATTCGTGTAGTCGAAAGAGACAGGAAATCGGTTTTTTTAATATTTAATCCAGTAAAATCCTAGCTTGATCCACTCATCCACGACATCTTTTAGATCCTGTTCGTCGGTCCACCAGCTTTCCGGGTGGAAGCGATAGCCGACTGGGACATATGCCAGTGGGGTAGGCGCGCTCAGCACGCTGGCGCCATCCCGCCCGCTGATCTTCTTGGCGCTTTCCGCAATCCGGCGTGAATGCAGCCGGTCGCTGACGACGATCAGCGCGTGGAGATTCTGTTGGCGGGCGATGGCTAGAAAGCTAGCCACACGTTCATAGGTGCTTGTGGCAAAGACTTTGCTAAATAAGATCGCGCTTTGCGGAATGCCGGAGCTGACTGCCATATGCCCGGCGATCTCTTCCCACGGTCTTTCGGCCACTTCAAATGGCTCCTTGCTCATCACCGTTAATTCAACCGGGAAATCGCCGACAAAGAGAATTTGGGGCGCGTAGCCAGCTTTGTACAGATCGATCCCATAGTGGATCTCCGGCAGGGTCCCGGAGATCACGACGATTAAATCACTGGGTTTCAATTCACTTTGGACCAATGGATACGCGCCCAGTTTGACGAGCAGGGGGTGGCGGAAACTGTAGAGCAGAATGATCGTGGCTAAAAGTAGGCATAGAACAATACTGCTCCGCCTGGATAGTCCATATTTCATCGTTTAATCTAGGGTCCTACGCTTGAATCTCACTCAACTTGACCGGACGATGTTCGCGGTAGGATTTCCAGGCTGCTAATCCCATCACCACCGGAATGCGGCCATCGACCCCACTCACCAATGGCTGGGTGTCGTTTTGAATGCACTCAATAAAGGCGCGCATTTCGGCCGCGTAAGAGTCCATATAGCGCTCCAAGAAGAAATAGAGCGGATTGACCGTTTGGATGCGTTCAGCGCTGCTCTGAATCGTGTTGTAGGGTGTTTTGTTCTGAGATTCGATGGCACCAGCGGACCCAAAGACTTCCGCCCGTTGGTCATACCCATACACG
>JBBQBY010000463.1:0-5614 GCA_038318235.1 Caldilineales bacterium | reverse complement strand
CCCACTTGCCAATCAACGAGATCAAACCCTTTTATAAAGTGGGAGAAAGCCTTGCGATTCGACTGTATTTCGTAGCCCAAGTGGAGCGAAATTTGGACAAATCTCAAAATCTGTTTCCAAAATGACCGAACCGTGAGTATAAACTATGAATATCATATTCTTAGGACTTACGCAAGCCGCATTGACCCCCACTTATTGATGACCTAAACCAATATGGCCTCCGCCTGATGTTTGTGGGCCCACAGACTAATACCCCCCACAATAAGTAGCACGCTGCCAGCCAACAATGCAAATGCCATCCAGGTTGCTGCATCTGGCGCAATCACGGATTGCGCGCGCAAGGCTTGCCAGGTGAGGATGCCAATCAGCCCGAGATAACCAAGCCCTGCAGTCCATACCAGTGCGATCCGTTGCTTGGTAGAAAACAGGCGACGGGTGCGTCGTTGGGTCAGCAACCATCCGATCAAGGGTAAGATCTGCATCCCATGTAGGCCAAAGAAATGCGGCACCCGAAAATCACCACCGGTTGTACTCCAACCGATAAGCGGCAACCCAGGCCCTCCATCTTCCACACCTACGCTATGGGCGCCAATCGCAGTGACTTGCTTACCTGCTTGCATAGCTGCCATTTGCGTCGGTGTTGGTCCGCCAACCATAAAGCCAGCTTCGGCCATACCGATAAAAGAGATCAATATCCCCAGCCGTAAACCCCAAGCGAAGACTTGATCGGGCATTTTCTGGACGAGCAAACGGATGGCGATCAGCAAATTAAGCACGGCGGCCAGGATAATAAACGCACCCATTATGCTGAAGACTGCACTGTCAAATGGGGTGTTGGCGTTGAAATGGCTGGTGGTCCCGCGCACAACTTGTACGGTGATCAACGTCATTTCGACGATCATCGCAATGCCCGTAGCATTGGCCGCAAATTTGACCAAGCGTGGCCAACTCTGCACATAGGTCAGCAACCAAACGAAGGTAAAACAATAGACAGCAATAGAAATCGCGAATTTAAGCGGTTTGATCCAACCTGGCATGCCCAAGATCGTCTTGGGATCAATCGCCCAGGCCAGCAAGAACAGCGGGATCAAGAGTAAATGCAGTAACCCAGCCAAGGTGATTAATCGGTTGAATGCCCAGGCTTGGCGCACCCACGTGCTTAACCGGCCACCTGTTGTTGGTATTGAATGAATTTGCGTGGTCATTTTGCCTCCAAACTAGTCATATGATCAGGTGCTTTTTGGCCAGCCATGCCGGCTAGCCCCCAATACAGTAGAAATCCAAACGGCCCGAACATTAACACAAAGAAGAGCGCTGGTGATGCCAACCAGGCCGTTAACTGGCGCGCTCGACTGTCCAGATAGACCCAACGGCCCACAAATAGGTCAAAGGCCAGAAAGTGAATCCAGCCAATCGCGGCGCCAGCTGGCGTGCCTAACAGGCCGGCAATGCCAGATAACGTGGGGCTGGCTAATAATGGCAAGACCGCCAGCGCCTGGGGCAGCACCAATCCTGAATACGCCAGGGCCAGCACAGCCACCATCCATGGGGATGCCATGAGCCGTTTTGTCCAGTGCCAGTGCGGTAAAAAAATCATGAGCACCCAAAATGGCATAATCCAGAGATTGGCCAGTTGAAAGAGAATTTTAAACATAAATACTTTCCTCATGCGCTGGCTTAGCCTCTACACTCATATGTTCGGTGCGGGCGCGAGCCGTTGCCATGCCACCAGGCGCAGGCACATGTTCAAAAATAGTGCCTAACCCAAAGCGCGGCATGTTGCCATAGAGACATTCATAAGCACCAGCTTGGACCATGTATGTCTCGTGCCAGATGCCCACACTGCCATCATTGCCAATGCTTTGGTTAAACCGTTTCCAGGCGGGCAGATGCGGATCTTGAGGCGCACGGGCGAAGCGTTCTAAATCCGCAAATGAACGCCAATATTGCACGCTGACAACACCTGGCCACTGTAATGCTGTGTAGCCACCCAGAAAGCCTTTTTCGGGATGCTCATAGAGTGTTTTCAACATGGGCGGCATTGCGTTGGCTACTGACCACCATTTTTGTATTTGCCACGGTTTGTTAACACGCATCCCGATCAGAAACACTACAAATGACTCGTCCGTTTTGGCGGTATAGCGGCCAGCAAATATCTCTGCCATCTCTACTCTCCTTGGTTTTTGAATCAAGTACATTATCCGAACGATGTTCGGTAAAGCTTAAAAAAATTTGATTTCTAGCCAGCGCCAGCCGTGAGCCCTGCATAAAATGCGCGCAAGGTTTCACGCTCGATCATTGCGAAATCGGTTTGGAAGCTTTGCAGAAATGTCACCCGCAACATGGCCAGCCCATGCACCAGCGACCAGGCACCCAATGCCATTTCCATCACATCAAGGCCGGGGCGCACAGGTAATACGCCCTCGTCTATGCCGCGCTGAATGCCCTTGAACAAAACTAGAAAAGCCGAATTTTCGTCCAATAGTTCGCTTTCCAGCCGCTGTTGCAATTCTTTGGGGTTCAGCTCGCCCGGCGGCAGTGGGGGGGCTTTGGTAAACATCAGTAAGAAAAAATCGGGATTTTGAACGGCAAATTCAATATAGGCCAACCCCGTCTCCCGCAAATATTCTCTAATCGGCAAATTTGTGCTCACACGCACCATGCCGTCTTTTAACCGCCGGTGACCTTGCCGACAAATGGTCTCAATAATTTCTTCTTTGCTGGCAAAATACTCATACAACCCAGCCGCGCTATAGTCAATCCGCTGCGCAATCGCCCGCATGGAGAGCGCGCTAACACCTTCTTCATGAATAATCTGGCGCGCCGCTTCTAAAATTGCTTCGTGCGTCCGTTGATAACGGCGTTCGCTAGGTTTTAAAATTGCCATTTTATCGTTGAGACTGCTTTATAATTGATCCTAATTGAATGTTGTTTATTTTCCGAACGATGTTCGGATTTTAGCAGGATTTTACGGTTTTGTCAAGCACCAATTTTATTTTCTTTTCTGGCTTTGGGTAGTGGGGCAGATTAACGGCTTTGGATCAGCTGATTGATGCTGCCGAGCAAACGATTAAATCTAGTCATCGGTTCTGCTGATCGCTCACGCAATGCCGCGCACATGGCTAAAGCTTGCAACATCGAACGCATCTCATCGAGCGACTGGAGATTGCCAGGCTCCAATGCCAGCAACCGCCCTGATTCCTTGGTGACCTCAGCCCCAAACGTGGGATAACCTAGTTGGGTCAAAAACTCTTGGCAAAGCTTACGTAACATCTGCTGATTTTCCGCTGTGATCGCTTCATCTTGGGGTGAAACGGCAGTTTGGGTAAAAGCATCTAGATCATCTTGCAAGGGTAGCAAGAATTGAATTTTACCATCATTATCACGGGCGCACGAGTAATCCCAGAGCATTAGGTTAACCTTTCTTTTTTTGTAACGATTCAGACTAGGCAAAGAAACCGGGTTTTTCTTGGTAGAATTAGCCTGTCTTACGCATAAAAAACCCGGTTTCTAGCTGAACATTACCTTTTTTGAAGCATAAGGGAGCAGCACAACCTCTGAAGGCAGCTAGGGACAGGAAAGCCAGTCAACACATAATCAAATAAAATATCTCTGACTATTTTAACGCATGATTTTCTAAGCGTACTTAATTACTATAACAGATGGAAGGCAATTCGTGTAGCAGTACTTTAGGCCCAATTGACGTGTACCCGTGTGGGGACAGCGCACTCTATATGGATTTAGGCGTGCTGAGGTCGCGGGCGCAAAAATTTTGTTGTAGGATCTTGGACAGCGGAGTAGGAACAAAGTGAGAGGAGGCTGATGAAATTTTGACCGGCACGTCCGTTGCAACGGATGGCCGGTATCGATGTACAGGTTCGATCCGCGCATTGTGCTGGTCACATTGGCGGCAAAATATTTTACCCTTTGGTTCAGGTGCCAACAGGTAAGGGCGAGCAGGGACATCTTCCGATGGGTCACCCGTTGATCAGATGCCCATGCCTCGCCCCTACATCGAATGGGTTGGTGCAACGATTGTGCGAGCTATAACCCTAGATAGGCCTCAATCACCCGTGGGTCTTGGAGCAACTGCTTGGCATCACCGCTGATCGTAATCTTACCCGTTTCCAATACATAGGCTCGATGAGCCACCTGGAGCGCGGCCTGGGCGTTTTGTTCGACCAGCAAAATCGTGGTGCCTTGCTGATTCAACTCTCGAATAATATCGAAAATTTGCTCGACCAGGATCGGCGCAAGTCCCATTGATGGCTCATCCAACAGCAGCACGGTTGGGTTACTCATCAAGGCCCGACCCATCGCCAACATCTGTTGTTCACCGCCAGAGAGCGTGCCCGCGCGTTGTTTGATGCGTTCTTTCAAGCGCGGAAAGGTCGTAAAGACGCGTTCTAAATCGCGCTGAATGCCGTCTTTGTCCTTACGGGCAAAAGCCCCCATTTCCAAATTTTCTAGCACAGTCATACGCGTGAAAATTAACCGACCTTCGGGTGATTGCGACAGCCCTTTGGTCGTGATCAGATGGGCCGGCACCTGGGTCAATTCTTCGCCGTTTAGGGTAATCGAACCCGTACGCGGCCGCAGCAAGCCCTGGATAGTCCGCAGCGTAGTCGTTTTACCGGCGCCATTGGAGCCAATTAAAGTGACCACCTCGCCTTGATTGACATCGAGCGAAATGCCTTTGAGCGCATGGATATTGCCATAATACGTATGAACATCTTTGACTTGCAGCATCAATGGACGGCTCCTTTGCCCAGATAGGCTTCGATCACTTTGGGATCGTTCTGTACTTCGGTTGGCGTGCCTTCGGCAATTTTTTCGCCGTGGTCGAGCACGGTCACGCGGTCGGAGATGCCCATGACCACGCGCATATCATGCTCGATCAACAAAACGGTGAGGCCACGGTCGCGCCGCAAGCGTGAGATAAAATCGGTGAGATCGGCGGTTTCGACCGGATTCATGCCCGCCGTCGGCTCATCTAATAAGAGTAACTTTGGATCAGAGGCCAACGCGCGCGCAATTTCGAGGCGCCGTTGCGAGCCATAGGGCAAATTGCGCGCCATTTGATGGGCGATATGGCGCCCCAACCCCACATAATCGAGCAAATCTAGGGCTTTTTCCTCGGCTGCTTTTTCTTCTTGGCGGACGCGTGGTGGCCGAAAGAACGCCTCCAAAATCGTCCCCTTCAAACGTGAATGCATGCCGACCAGCACGTTTTCCAACACACTCATCTGCCCAAAGAGGCGGATATTTTGAAAGGTACGGCTGATCCCGCGCTGTTGAATTTCGTGGGGTGGCAAGCCACTGATTTGTTGGCTGTCGATCAAAATCTGGCCGCGGGTCGGCGTGTAGACCCCGGTAATATTGTTGAACAACGTGGTCTTGCCCGCGCCGTTTGGGCCGATCAAACCCGCGATCATGCCCTTTTCAATCGTGAAATCTACAGCGTTCACGGCGATCAGACCACCGAAAATTTTAGAAACATTCTTGACTTCGAGTAGTTTTGTCATAATGTATTTCGGAGCTTGCCTTAAAGTGATGATAGGTAGTAAAACAGAGGTCAGTGAGCCAGTAAGTCAGTGAGATAATGTTCGCTGAC
>JBBQBY010000462.1:0-5631 GCA_038318235.1 Caldilineales bacterium | reverse complement strand
CGCGTCTCGCCGCCAATCGTAAATTCCATTTCACCTTCGAGCATGATCCCCGCCTGTTCGTGCGGGTGGCTGTGTAAAGGGACGACGGCATGGGGGGCGAGTTCCAGCAAATTGAGTAACATCTTGTCGCCCCAAAAGGTGCGTCCCAGCATACCGGGCAGTAATTCCTTGGGTGTGCGTTCGGTCGGGTTGTAGAATGGCATTGCGGTTTCTCCTTGTGTGTTGAACTGCAAAAGCGAAGGAACCCCACCCTAACCCTCCCCTGGTAAGGGAGGGAACTGATTGGTGGACGTACGAATTGATGCGTTTTGTCCACCAAACGGCGCCCTCCCTTACCAGGGGAGGGCGGGGGTGGGGTTTTAGAAACAGGTCATTTCGATCAAACGTTGATAAGTTTTCACTGCGCTGGAAAGCTGCGCCACATCAATCCACTCGCCCACTGTGTGCGCCTGGGCAATGTTGCCTGGTCCCAAGATCACTTGTTGCAAATGGTCCTGATAAACCAGTGCCTCGGTGCCAAAAGGCACGGTCTCAGCTTTGGCGATCCCCGTAGCTTGGAGCGCCATCTGCACAATGTCTGAATCCGGCGCCACATGAAACGGACCAGCGCCGCGCGTTTCGACGTCCAGATTGTATTTATGCGCCTTCTCCGTGATCAACGCAACAGCTTCGGCATGGTTAACATTGGGCATGGTGCGCAAACTCAACGTGCAGACGGTTTTGGCCGCCGTGACATTCGATTTACAGCCAAAATCGTTGATCACCATGTTAAAGCCAAAGGTTGGTGGATCAAACTCGTGGTTCAAATAGCGGGCGTCACTTTTAAACAGAGGCACTAATGCCGCCATTTCGGCCAGAAAGGGCGCAATCAAAAAATTGGCCGAGACGCCGCGGTCGGTGCTGGTATGGGCGGCCCGCCCATGCGCGGTGACATGCACATGAATACCACCTTTGTGCGCGTAAACCGGAATCATCTGCGTGGGTTCGGCGACCACACCATACGTGGGCCAATTTTCCTGCAAGATCGTCGATACTTTTTCGACCTGATAGGCGCCACCATAGCCAACTTCCTCGTCCGCCGTAACGACGATATACAAGGGTTTGCGCAGTTTGCTGGCATCAATGCTGGCCGCCGCTGTGATGGTCGCCGCCAACGGCCCCTTCATGTCACAGGTGCCACGACCGAGCAGACGACCATCCTGCTCTACTGGGTCAAACGGATTCCAGCCCTGATCGCCGGGGACGGTGTCAGAATGGGAGAAAAAGCCAATCCCACCGACGCCTTGGCCCAGCTTAGCCACCAGGCTAACCTTCGCTTCACCGGTTGGTTCGGTGTAGGCCAGACGCTCAATCGCAAAGCCACCCTGCTTTAATTGCGCTTCGAGAAAGTCAGAGACGGCAGCATTGCTAATGTTACTGGGTGAAGGGATGGCGACAAGTTCTTTGGTAAGTTGAAGGACATCATACGATCTACGTATCATCTCTTACTGTTTCCTTACATATTTTGCGAAATGGGAACATTAAAATACTGAGGCTAGTTATAAAAAGGCATGCCTATGCCAGATTACAGGCATGGTATAGAAAAGAATAGGCATATTATCGCTGCATTTTCATAGAAACCCAAGTTTCAATCCTATGGACAAATCCCAATTACGTAGATCATTTCTCCTAAAATTTTCAATCGTGCTCTTAAGTTTGCTAACGACTGGTCAGTCCACATCCCCTGTGAAAGCGCAGACTAGCCCGGCAATATCAGAAGCTACTACCATCCGAACTGGCGCTTCACCTGCCCAAGCCTATTTGCGCGTCAATAATCATGTCTTGATTGACCAGCCTGGCTTCCATCTGGACCAGCCACAACTCAGCCCAGATGGTCGCACTGTAGCCGTGGCGGTGATGCCGACCGGCAGCGAAACGGCCGCTTTGGCCCGCCTCGTACAATCCCATTGAACACCGCCTCTTCCCGCACGTGACCAGGGCTTGCCAGGGCGTTGTTTTCAAAACATTTGAAATTGCACGCCATTTCATGGCGCAAACGGCCACCAAAACTGGCTTAGCCGTTTTTACGACCATGCTTGACCAAGTTTTTGAAACCAAACGCAAAGCCACTGACGATTTTAAAGAAAATAGCCCGATTCACTTCGATAATTTTCTCCCAAAATGGAATTATGTTGCTCGTCCCCGCTTTTGAAAAGTTTCCTGTTTTATTTAATTCTCGTTCCCCAGCATCTATAAACAACCGCTGGCCCTTACACAGCCCGGTATTCATCGCTTCCGCTATTGGGCGCGCGATCAGGCCGGAAATATGCGCGAGCCGCAAACAATCGTTATAACGTTAGATTTAACCGCGCCAACGGTAAATTTGATTCCATTGGCGCTGGCGCCAGGCCAAGTGCAACTGCAATGGCACGCGCACGATGATGCCTCTGGCGTCGCCAGCGTGGAATTACAGACCCAACAACCGGACGGTGCATGGCACTGGTCACCCATCTTTCCCACCACCACAGGGCATACGCAACCTCAGCCGCACCAATCTGTAGGGGCGAGGTATGGCCACTGACCATACCTCGCCCCTACAGTCACGCGCCGACCAATCGCTCTACCGCGGCGATCAGTTCCGCTTCGTCCCAGTGTACGGCAATCGCATAATAATCGCGCACAGCATAACGGGCTTCATGTTCGCGCTTGGCCCAGTTCCACGGCTTGTTGATCGACGGATTGTAATAATAGATCGTCACCCCTTGACCGGTAGCAGGTTGCACCACACTGGAAGGATACCCCAGATCAGTGGGCCGAACATCCGCAAGCGCGTAGCCATAGAGCGGCCCGGAAAAGGTGAGCAGACAATTTAGCCAAGTGTGACCGTGATCGCGACTCACCAACCCTTCAATTTGATAGGGCGGCGTACGATTGCCATAGGTCAACAAAAGCGCCCCATTGCTCAGTTGCACCAGATCGGCCGGATGGTGACGCGCCGCCGTCACTTGAACCGGCGCCGACCAGGTGAAGCCGCCATCGGTTGAATGCGCGCTGTGCAACGCCTGCTGTTCATCCTCGCCCCGCAGCACGGCGATGACGCCACCATCCCCCAAGGCCAGCAGCCCGGTCTCATTCATCTTGGCCGCAATCAACGCGGGTTCCCCCCAACTGCGACCATCATCATGCGAACGGACAACAAAGCTGCCATCTGGATGATAGACCGCCATCAGCAGCACACCATCAGCCAGGGTGACAATTTTGCCAAAGGGCGAGCCGCTGCGCAACGACTCCACACCCAGCGCAAACGGGGTTTCCCAAGTGAGGCCAGCATCGTGCGAACGCGTAATCATCACATCGACCCGCTCGGCGCTATTTTCCGACGTTCGCAGATAGTTGCCCTCGGCATCATAGTTGCCCTGGCAATGATAGGCCAGGATCAGCGTGCCCTGGATCGAACGACCGAACGCAGGGTTCCGGTCATCCCGTTCGCTGTCGGCCACCACGTTGGGCGGCGACCAGTTCAGCCCCGCATCTAGCGAACGAATGATCTCAACGCGGCCATCCAACCCGAGATGGCCAGCACCACCGCGCAAGGTCGCCACAATTGTGCCGTCGTTGGCCAAGGCGAGGACGGGAAAAAGCCCGCCATCTTTATACGCGATCACTTCACGCGTGCCGGGCAAGGTGCGCACATCCAGGTAGTGAAGTGGTGATTGGCTATTCATAAAACACCTTTTTGGTAATTGGTAAGTGGTAAATAGTAATTGGTGAGTAGTAAGCGGTCATTGGTAAGTAGCCAGTAGTCTCGTAGTATTGAGTATGATTTACCACTTACTAATGACCGCTTACCCATCCTCAGCGCGTCAAGTGTGGCAGCACCTGTTCGATGAAGAGTTGCGTGCTCTCCACTTGTGGAGTATCGGCGAAAGCTACGTTGACGCGATGCGCGCCTTGGGCGATGCCTTCGAGCAATTTTTCGGTTACTTGTTCCGGTGTGCCGGCAAAACCATTCGTGCCGGTCGGTCGGACATGCGGCTGTGCTTGCATGCGCTTTACATCGGCCTCGGTCTCGCCCACCAGAATATGCGCCGCAATCACTTGCGTAATTTCGGCATAATCACGCCCGACATCCTGGCAATGCTGCTGCAAGACCTGCTGTTTATGCGCATAGATTGCGCGGTCTTGGTAGATATAATTCCACCAGTCGGCATGCTGAGCGACGACGCGCAACAAAAATTTCTCGCCCATGCCGCCCACCATGATCGGCGGCAGCGGGTCGGGGTGAGGGTGACAATAGGCGTCAGCAAGCTGATAATGTTTGCCCTGAAAGTTGGCGGGACTTTGCGTCCACATCAATTTCATGATCTGGATCGCTTCGGCCAGTTCGCCAGCGCGGGCCGAGGTCTTGGGAAAGGGCCAACCATAGGAATGGTATTCTTCTTCATTCCACCCCGCGCCAATCCCCAGCACCACACGTCCGTTGGATAAAATCTGGCACGTCGCCGCCATTTTGGCCAGATGCGCGGGGTTACGAAAGCTGTTACAGAGCACCTGGTGGCCCTGCAATTTATCGGGATAACGCGCCAGGGCAAAGGCGAGCAAACTCCAGCCTTCGGCCACATTTTTGCTGCCATATTGCACATGATCTGGAAACCAGATCGATTCAAACGGTGCCACGACCTGATCAAGATACGGCATGGTATTCTCGACCAAGCCAGACCAGATATTCAAACCAACAGATACACCCATAGCTCCTCCTTGTTCATTCAACGCGGTTTATTTTTCGCACATGCAGACCCCACCCTAACCCTTCCCTGCTGAGAGGGAACCGTCACGGGACACAACAAGTCACTTCGGCCTTCCCTACTCAGTTCCCTCTCCCAGCGAAGCGGCCGGGGGAGGGTTAGGGAGGGGTCCGGTCTGCATCATTCACAATTAACAATTTTATCCTTTCTCCTAAATTTCCCAAAGTGCCTTAAATTAGCCACATTGGCGAAAAGAGCAACATCCCTGTCTCCCCCCTCCCTGAAAACTTAACAAATAACAACCACCGAGCGCATAAATTCATGTTTGCCAGAATGACAAAGTTATGTTGTAATAAGCGTAGCTATGCGGAATACGCCCCAGCGTCCAAGCTGTTTCTTCGCAACGCTGGCCCAAAGACTTCCCAAGTCCTAAAAATCTAAAGGAGATTATTCGTTATGTCGAAAAATTTGTCTCGCCGTCGCTTCTTGCAGATGAGCGGCGCCGTCGCGTCTGTGGGTCTGCTGGCCGCTTGTGCGCCGCAAGCCGCGCCGCAAGCTGGTGGTGCACAAAGCAGTGGCGCCACCACCGACACCGTCAAAATGAAGTGGGATACGTTCCGCGGCCCCGGCACAGGTTGGAACGAGGAGCGAATCAAGACTTTCAAAGAGAAAAATCCCAACGTTGATATCGAATTCCGCCCGCTCACCGGCGCCAGCCAACAGGATAACTATGGCAAGATGTATGCCTTGTTTGCCGCTGGCGATTTGGGTGATATCTGTGCCTTTGACCCGTCGCACTTTCACTTCTGGCGCGCCATCAACAAGAATATTATTGGCTCACTCGACGATTTGATTGCGGGCGATAAGCTCGACCAGAAGCAGTGGTTTGAACAGTTTATCAAGCTAC
>JBBQBY010000461.1:0-5638 GCA_038318235.1 Caldilineales bacterium | reverse complement strand
ACGATCGGCGAAGTGATTGACCAACTGGAAGCGAAATTCCCCGGCTTCGCCGCGCGTTTGTCTGAAGATGGCAAAATGCGCGCGAACATTGCTGTCGCCATCAACGGGGAAATTACACATCGCGGTTTGCGCCAACATTTGACGGAGCCCAGCGAAGTCCATTTTATTCCTGCCCTCAGCGGTGGATAAGATCGTTGCCCAGAAATTAATCATTTGAACAAAAGAGCAGGCGGACTTGTCATGACAAGTCCGCCTGCTCTTTTGAATCCAAGGCAGCAAAGACGGAATGCAACACTTTGGCCACACTTGATTAGCTTTTACACCGACGTTGCTGCGCAATTGCTTCTGTTCGTGGGGAATTTATTTCTTGGTGATGAGCGGTAAATACAGATTCAATACACCAGTGTCCTGGACAAGCACCAAACCGCTAATCGGCTGATTAACTCTGTCACCAATAATTAACAACGTGATGACGCCTTGATTGCCAAGCACAAACGGCGCAAAATCGACGATCGTAGCGCCGCAGCCAGGTTGGGTGACTTTCCAATCATACGTGCCAGCCGGTAAGGAGAGAAAACCTGTTTGCTCTAGATAATGTAAATTGGTGGCGCCGGTCACGGGTATATTGGTCTCGGTACAAACATCCACGGCGGTATTAGCAATCACCGCATCAAATGGGGCCAGATGAATGATATTAACCTGACCCTGGTTCAAAGGCACAGTCCCGCCCGGTGGCACGGTCCCGCCTGGCGGTATCGTACCTGCCGCACTGGCCTGGTGACTAAATAGGCTAAATCCAGCCAGGGTAATCAAGCCAGCAAACAAGGCAACAAAGAGATAGCGACGCCCAAGTTGGAAATACGAGGGGCTAATTGACATTCTTTCCTCCTGAACTTTCTTAACAGAATAGGGATTGATACGTTATTTTCACACTCGAAAAGTTATCTTCGGGGATGAGCAAAGTGGCAAAACAAAAGCACCTACAGTAAGTAAGACGTATTGGCGGGGAAAAAGTAACGATATTTTCTATAAAGCGCAACTGTAGGCCCAAATGGAATCGCCGCACGAAATTGCCCAGTATCTAGGATGTCCTGCTTCGCAACGTTTTCGGTAGCTTGCCGATGGCAAATGTGCGATAATACGGGTAGGCTTTGTTGATCGCCCTTTGGAAAATGCGCGAGGAGTAGACCTATGTTGACACGAAAATTAGGCAGAAGCAACCTGACCATCAGCGCGCTGGGCTTGGGTTGCTGGGCGATTGGCGGCCCCTTCTGGCGCGGCGCTAATCCTGTGGGCTGGGGTGAAGTCGATGATACGAAATCTGTCGTCGCCTTACAACGGGCGCGCGACCTAGGGATCACTTTCTTCGACACCGCCGATGTCTACGGCTGCGGCCATAGCGAACGGATCTTGGGGCAAGTGCTGGCCGGCCAGCGCGATCAAGTTGTCATCGCCACCAAGTTTGGCAATATCTTCGATGAGCAGACGCGTCAGATCACTGGCGCCAGTGGTGAACCCGACCATGTACGGCGCGCCTGCGAAGCCAGCCTGCGCCGGCTGCAAACCGACTATATCGATTTGTACCAGTTTCACATTGGCAATTATGCGCTGGAAAAGGCCGCAGCCACCCGTGAAGTGTTGGAAGAGTTAGTCAGCGAGGGCAAAATTCGTTGGTATGGCTGGAGCACCGATGATCCAGTGCGCGCCGCGTTCTTTGCCCAGGGCAACCATTGTGCGGCGATTCAACAGCGTTTTAACCTCTTTGAAGGCAACGCCCAAACGCTCACGATCTGTGAAACGCAAAACCTGGCTAGCATCAATCGCGGTCCACTGGCTATGGGGTTGCTCACCGGCAAGTTTGACGAAAATTCTAAATTGCCGGAAAATGATGTGCGTCACAGTTGGGATTTTCAAAGTGGTGAACAAGCCCAGCGTTTGCAGAAGTTAGCCGAATTGCGCGCGGTGCTCACCAGCGGTGGCCGCACCTTGGCCCAAGCGGCGCTTGGCTGGCTCTGGGCGCGCAGTGCGGCTACGATACCGATTCCCGGGTTCAAAAATATCGCACAAGTCGAAGAAAACGTCGGTGCGCTGCATTATGGACCGTTGAGCGCGCAGCAGATGAGCGAAATCGCCAGATTGGTTACTGTTTCGTAGCTTTTTAAGCTTCCCTGCAACAGAGCATTGAAAGGAGAATGATGGACGAGGTCGCCCACTACAATATTAAACGCTGGAAGGCATTGGCCGCAGCGAACGCCTTGTTTACTCGCCCCTATTTAGATTTGGATGCGGCAGCGGCGCGCGCCAAGCTTGATCCAGAAGGCAGACTGGGTGACCTCAAGGATAAAACAGTGCTCTGTTTGGCCGGCGGTGGCGGGCAACAATCGGTGGCATTTACATTACTTGGGGCACAGGTGACGGTGATTGACCTTTCGGAAGCACAGTTGCAAAGGGATCGGGAAGCCGCCATCAATTACCAATTCAGCGTGGAAACCCATCAGGGTGATATGCGCCACTTTGCCCATTTGGTCACCCAGCGCTTTGATGTTGTCTGGCAGCCGTACGCGTTAAACTTTGTCCCCGATGCGCGGCCGGTCTTCCACGAAGTGGCCGCAGTACTACGACCTGGCGGCCTTTATCGCTTTAGTTGTGCCAATCCATTCTTCAGCGGGCTGAGCGAGCATGATTGGAATGGCACAGGCTATCTGCTAAAATCTCCCTATCAAGAAGGCGCGGCGACCACGTACCCTGACCAACCTTGGGTTGCGGATGCCAGCACGCCCATTCCGCAGCCGCGTGAATACCGGCACACACTCAGCACATTAGTTAATGGTTTGATTGAACAAAGTTTTGTGATCCAGCACCTCTCCGATTCGACTGATTTCCATCCAGATCCCCATGCAGAGCCAGGTACATGGGACCATTTTACGGCGATTGCGCCACCCTGGCTGACTTTTTGGACTATTTATCAACCCAAATCCAAAGGAGTAGTTTCATGAAAGTGCTTTTTATCGGCGGCACCGGCAAGATCAGTTCAGCCTGTTCCCCACTGGCCGTAGAACGCGGCATTGACCTCTACCTGCTCAACCGTGGCCAGACCGACCGTCCCATTCCCGAAGGCGCCCATCTATTGAACGGCGATATCCGTGACAAAGCCTCCGTGCAAGCCGCCATCGCAGGCCACAAGTTCGATGCGGTGGTCAACTGGATCGCCTTTACACCTGAGCACATCGAAACCGACATCGAACTCTTTTCCGGGCGCACCGGCCAATATGTCTTTATCAGTTCGGCCTCGGCCTATCAGACACCGCCGGTGAATTTGCCCGCCACCGAATCGACGCCACTGGACAATCCGCACTGGCTCTATTCGCGCAACAAGATCGCCTGCGAAGAGCGTTTGATGGCGGAATATCGCACCAAGAAATTCCCGATCACACTGGTGCGCCCATCGCACACCTACGACAAGACTCTACTACCGATGCAAGGTGGCTGGACGGCGATTGACCGCATGCGCAAAGGCAAAAAGATCCTCGTCCACGGTGACGGCACCTCGCTGTGGGTCCTGACCCATCACAAGGACTTTGCCAAGGGTTTTGTGCCGCTGCTGGGCAACAACCGGGCGATTGGCGAAGCGTTTCATATCACCTCAGATGAGATCTTGAACTGGAACCAGATTCACGAAATTCTGGGCCAAGCCGCCGGCGCGCCGCCGCTGCAATTTGTGCATGTGCCGTCGGATCTGATCAACGCCTTTGATCCAGTCTGGGGCGCTGGTCTGCTCGGTGACAAGACCAACAGCATGTTCTTCGACAACACCAAGATCAAGCGCATCGCGCCCGATTTTGCCTGCACAATTCCCTTTGCGCAGGGCGCCGAAGAGATGATTCAATGGTATGACGGTGATGCCAAGCGCCAGGTGGTCAACGAGGAATTTAATCAGTTGACCGACAAGATCATCGCGGCCTATGAGCGGGCGTGGCCGAGCGCGTAAGGGTGAAGCCCAGAAGGAAAATCTTCCGGGAAGGGGTCAAAACCTGATTCGTTAACCGAGGATCGCCTGACCCTTTCCCGGAAGATGGGTAATCCCCTAACGATAGGATTCATCCGATGCATAATTGGCAATTGTTTAACTTGGGTTGTTAGACTAGAATAGTTAAAGTTGATCAATCTGAAGTTGGAGGTAAAAGAAAATTTATCATGCCTACCATTGAGTTAACACGCCAGGCCTATGAAATTGTGGCGCAGCGAGCGAATGAAACACGGCGTTCGCTCAGCGAGATTGCGAGCGAAATAATCACCGCCAAAGCAGATGACAAGCCGCACCCCTACGTGGAACAGCGCAATGGGGTTGTGGGTGGCAAGCCAGTGATCAAAGGGACGCGTCTGCCCATATGGCAAATCGCGGAACGGCTCAGAGCAGGCGATTCACCTGACGATTTCCTGAGTGATTATCCGCAAGTATCAGCAGCGGCGCTTTACGATGCCATTAGTTACTATTTTGATCACCGCATTGAGATCGAGCGCCAGATCGAAGAAAATCAATTGGAGCATGTATTGACGCGCTATCATGCCGTACTGGATGAGCAAGGGCGAATCACCTTCCAAGATTTACCCACTCATGACTGAGTCGCGCCTATTCGCAGCGCTCTACATTGATGAAGATGTCACAATTCAATTAGCCATCACACTGCGCCAGCATAAATTTGAAGCGGTTGGTGCGCGTGAGATAGGTATGATGAGTGCAAACGATGAAACGCATCTGGCTTATGCGGCGGAACATCAGATGATTCTATTGACCAGCAATCGCGATGATTTTCTACGTCTGGCTCACGATTGGGCTGCGGCTGGACGCCAGCACTATGGGATTATCATCTCGCCGCAGTTTTCCAAACGTCAATTCGCTGAATTACTCCGCTTAATCTTAAGTTTACTAAATCAGGTAGCAGCCGACGATTTGATCAATACAGTCTGCTACCTGACCGCTTATCGTTAAGTAATGCTTGGTTCTGCGAGGATACTTCACGTTTTAATTTCAGCGTATAGGCGCTGGCCCAGCGCACATACTCCGTTGACCGCTCAAAGCCTTCGTCATCCAGCAAGCCTTGACCATATAACTCGTAAAAATCCGCCGACGTAATGCCATATTTTCGTTCATAAGCGCGTAAACGAGCGTCCAACGCATGAAGGTCTTGGATTATCTCTTCTAATGTCATTATAATTAGTTTCTTTGGGCCACTTTAATCATGCTTATAGGGCGCATTGCCTGCATGCTCCCCTTTGCACAGGGCGCCGAAGCAGGGAGCCCTGCAAGCAGCCCTATGGCATCCAATCAAGATCAAGGATTTGTTCTAGTGACCAAGGGCAATCAACCGGAAAGCCAGCCAAGTCTAGGCCGGTCTCCTTTTGGGCGCTTCTGCGGGCGCGTGGATAGGCGTCGGCAAAACACTCCGGCAGTTCATTGCGCAAGCTTTTATTGCCGAGCAACAATACATCAATCTCTGTACGTTGCTGATGGATGGTTCGGTTCCAGCTAGTAGATTTACGCTGCGGTTGATACTTTGTCTTAAGCAGATGGGCAATCAATATGATCAAACGACTTGTGACAGTCTGTCTTTGTTGTCGCCCCATTGCCTCAATTTCC
>JBBQBY010000460.1:0-5640 GCA_038318235.1 Caldilineales bacterium | reverse complement strand
CGCGTAGGCACGGCCATTGATCGTGGTGTGAATTGTTGTGCCAGTGTCATGTTTGTACCTCTCACTCGTCATCGGCTGGGCATGCGGCTCTGGCCCACCCAGCGTGATCGGTCGCGTCGGCAATTGACCGCGCTCTTGGCCGGCGGCAATCGCTCTCAAGGCGCGTCCGATAACCACCTTTACCATGTCCAGGCGATATTCTGCTGGGGCGCGTATATCGTCAATTGGGTGCGCTGCGTTTTGGGCCAACCGGCCAGCCTGCTCAATCACCGCAGGTGTGAGCGTCTTGCCAACCAGAGCGGCTTCAGCATCCGCGGCACGGACAATGGTTGGCGCAACGGAGCCAAGCGCAATGCGCGCGCTTTTGACCGCCTGCGTCTGATCAAAATCTACAAGCACGGCAACATCAACCACCGAGATCGCCTGCGCTCGACGCAATGCTAGCTTGATAAACATCCCGCGCTCGGTTGGTTGCATGGCTGGAAAGGTTATATCGCTCAACATCTCGTCTGGTTGCAAGACAGTGCGGCGCACACCTGTATAAAATTCCCGCAGCGGTAGACGCCGCTGACCGTTAACCGACATTAGCGTGAGCACGGCATCCAACGCCATCAGCGGTGTGATCGTGTCATTGGCCGGCGAGGCAGTGATCAGATTGCCTGCGATGGTGGCGCGATTACGGATCTGCGGCGCGCCCACTTCCCAACAGGCCTGCGCCAGCGGCAAGGCCCGGGCCTGGATCAACGGTGAAGCCACACACTGATTGTGCGTCACCAACGGACCCAGGTGAATCCACCCGGCATCGTCCAGGGTAATCGCATCCAGGTTTTGCACGCGCGTGATGTCAATCAACGCGTCAATGCCTTTACGCACGCCGCGGTCAATGTCGATGATCAGATCCGTTGCGCCGGCCACAATGCGCGCTTTTTCGCGCTGTTGGGCGAGCAAGTGCAGCGCTTCGTCGAGGGTGTTTACGGTGTAATATTGATGCCACATAAATTTTTATCTTTTTGCTGAAATTCAACAACCGTATAGATCGGTAGCGCCCATAGTAACCAGTGATCAGTGATAAGTCAATATTGGTAGATAAGGAGCATCCGCAGATCGGTCCAGACCCGTGCCTGCGGATGCTCCTTACATTAGTAGAAAACTTTACTACCTGAGATTGAACAAGCGTGATGACACTATCAGCCCTGATTGACCGTTGCCATTTTTAATGTCCCCGCTCCCCGCGTACATACGGCAATCCGAGCGCGGCTGGTGCGCCCAGCCGTTGGCGTAACGAAGCGCGTGAGCCGAGCACCAGCACGACAATCGTGAAGGCATAGGGCAGCATTTGCATAAAGAAACCCAAATAGGGATTGTAGAAAAATGGATTGGCCAGGCCCAGAATCACCTGTGGCCCTTGAATGTCTAGAATCACGCGCCGTAGCGCGCCAAAAGCATAAGCGCCAAAGGCTGCCCGCCACGGATTCCACTGCGCAAAGATCACCAACCCCACGGCAATCCAACCTTGCCCAGATGTGGTTGCTTCACTAAACCAGCCAGGTGAGATTGCCAAACTGATCGTGCCACCCGCCAGCCCGCACAGCATGCCGCCTAAGACCACATAGGCGTAGCGCAACTGATAAACATTGATGCCCATCGCATCGGCAGCTGTGGGATTTTCACCCACGGCGCGCAAATGGAGACCGGGACGTGTGCGGTTGATGTAGAACCAGGTCAGCGGCACCAACACATAACCGACATAGACCATCACGCTCTGATTGGTAAATAAAATCGGCCCTAAGGCTGGAATCGTCGAGAGCAACGGTACGGTGAATTTGGGCAGCAGCGTCACGGCGCCGGCCTTGCTCAAGCCTTCGCCAAAGACCAGGCTCAAACCGGTGCCGAGGAAGGTCAGCGCCAGCCCACTCACCACCTGATCGGCCTGAAAGTGAATGGTCACCACACCGTGTAGCAACGCCAATAATCCGGCCAGCAGCATTGCCACCAGCAGGCCGAGCCATCCGTTGCCAGTCGCAACCGTGACGCTAAAGGCGCTCATCGCGCCCATCAACATCATGCCCTCGACGCCCAAGTTCAAGATCCCGGCGCGTTCGGAAAAAATGGCGCCAAGGGTGGCCAGCAGTAAAACGGTGCCACTGGCAACACCGGCCTGTAAAATGATGATTGGGTCCATGATAATTCCTGTTGAAAACTGTTCTTTCCAACGATCTTAATTGGAATGTGATTTGGTTTCTCTATGTTCCATAGCTAGAATATACTTTGCATCGGCCCTTTGATTTATTGGACTTTGCCTAGCATTTTTCTAATCTCGTCAGGAGAGTATGGCGGGTTTTTTAGATGTATGATACGGTGACAATTTGCACACACAATCATCAAATCGGTTAATTCAGTTTTTTGTTGTCCATTAATTTTAGAGAGTGGGAGAAGATGATGCACCTCACAATAACTCTGTGCCGCTTCTCCATAAACGTCTGCAAATAAGAAGCCACAAATTTCACAGGCTAAACTCTCTGCGGTTTGTTTCTTGTAAGCTACGATAGCGTGGTTTCGTTCCCTTTGCAGATGGAGGATAAGCTGTGATTTACCCTCTACAGCTGAAAATATTGCTTCGTGTATATCTACATCTTCTACCTGGTTTGCCAAGATAGATTTAGTATCGACAAGCTTGTGATATTCTAGTGCAGCAATAACTTGTGGTCGTAATATCCAAGTCGCATTTCTACCTGAAGTATCGCGGGTAGCCAGCACCTTCCACCTATCCGGTCGTTTGTACTCTGGATAGCGAGTGTCAAAATTTAAACGTTTTGCAAGTTTTTTAGCTATTTCTCCATAGCGGCGGTTGGCTACCGCAATTGCAACATAGTTCATCTCATCTCTTAAGTCCTGAGATGTCATACGATACTGTGGACGGGAATAGTGGAAAGCTAGGATTTGTTTATCTTCTTCTGTAAATAAGTCAAGCAGTGATGCAAAAGCATTTATATATACCTCCTGCGAAGGAAGGTTATCAGTTGTAAACATTATTGCTCCACACTACTACCCTACGTGATACCACAATCTAGCGCTTGTCCAACATCAGGAATCCATTTGAACCAATACATTCCGCTCATCCAAGAATGCTACGGGCGCTTGGTCACGCCCATTTTCCCATAAGAGCGAATAGAACCAAATGCCACTTTCCCCAATCGTAAAGTTAGCAGGACTCCAAAACGGGCGAATCTCGGTCCGATACCCGCCCTGATCATCGGGAATTTGGAATTCAGCGGCATCTTCCTGTAATTCAGGATCATATTGCACCGGCCAGCCCCAGGCCACGCTACTGTATTCTCGCCCTTCTGTGTGTAGCTGGTTTGCTAAAGTATGCACCGTTGCTAGGTCTGGTATGACCACCGGGACAACAACGCCATCCTCGTTGCCCTTATAACGGTTATCGTTATTGTGAACATCTACCTTCACATGAATCGTGTTCATCGCCTATTTAATTCCTCCTGCCAGTTTGCTAGAATCAGATCGTGGTTCTCCTCAATCAGTCGCTCGATTTCATTTAATTCATGCGGCCGATAGCCACGGTTCCAAGCCAATTCCAGCGATTCTACCTAGTACTTTGCCTCCTTGCGTCCATGAATGTGGATTGGCTCATTCCGGTCGAACATGACAAAGAAAAAAGCAAAGCCTCTATATCGAAAAATAACAGGCACATTAGGCCTCTGTTTACATTAGTATACGTGAAAATTACTTAATTTTATGTACTGGATTAATCAGATCTTCAACACGAAATCAATCTGTGATTATGCCGCGCTCCGTACGATCCGCACCTGATAGCGTAATAATACATCGCTGGCGATCAACATAAACAAAATAATCCCTTGAATCAAGCGTGGCACACCGGCGGGTTGAATCTCGCGCCCGGCCAGGATCAGGCCACCAAACAAGATCGAAACGACGATCACGAGCACCGGATTTAACTTAGCCAGCCAGGCGATGATAATGCCGGTGAACCCGTAGCCAGGCGAAATTGAGCCTTGTAAACGGTGCACGACCCCAGCGATTTCTGACATACCGGCCAACCCAGCCAATGCGCCAGAAGTCATCATCACCAGCACGGTGTTGCGGACGATGTTGATCCCAGCGTACTGGGCGGCGCGCGGATTGTCACCGGTCAGGCGAATTTCGTAACCCCAACGGCTACGGTACAGAATATACCAGACAATCACCACGGCAATTAACGCTAAAACCAGCCCAAAATGGGTGGTGAGTCCACGGAGGATCGGCGCCTGTTTGGCATAATCGCCCAACTTGGGCAGCCAGGCACTCTTGGGGAAGGTCTTGCTCATCTGAAAGCCGCCTTCGCTCCAGACTGCAAAGACAAAAAAATTGACAAGCGCAATCGCAATATAATTCATCATCAACGTGGTAATAATTTCGTTGACCTGAAGCTTGGCCTTGAGCCAACCAGGGATCAGCCCCCACAACGCGCCAAAGAGCATCCCGGCGATCATCATCAGGATCAGAGTGAGCACGCGCGGCGTACTAGCCGACACCAATCCAGTTAACACAACAGTGCTGGCACCCAGCGCGCCCATGTAAAATTGGCCTTCCGCGCCGATATTCCACAGCTTCATACGAAAGGCCAGCGAACAGCCAAGCCCGATAAAAATCAAAGGCGTGGCCGCCACCAATGTGTCAGAAAAGACGCCTAGATCACCAAAAGCCGCCTTGCCAATGTGCGCATAGACCGCAATCGGATGGCCGCCGACCATGAGCAGCACCAGCGCGCCCAGTAACAACGCGACGATAATCGCCCCGATGGAGACCACAGGGCTGAGCCAACCCGGCGTCGTGAGGCGGCGCTCAAGTTTGATACGCCATGGAAAACCGGACAGTTTGCCCGAAACAGTTGTCGTTGTCACAAAACCCCCAGAAAATAAGTAACAAGTAATCGTTAATGAGCGTCGAAGTTGCTGTCGATACTTAGAAATTACTTGTTACTTATTACTTATTCACAGTTGTTTTTTCTTGCTTCCCGCCCGTCATCATCATGCCAATCGCCTCGGTATCATGCTCGGTCACTTCACCTACGATTTCGCCTTCGTACATCACGACGATGCGGTCACTGAGGGCGAAGAGTTCTTCCAATTCTTCCGACGTAAGTAAAATGGCTGCCCCGGCTTCGCGTTGCGCCAGCAACAAGCCTTGCACACCCTCAATCGCGCCGACATCCAGCCCACGCGTCGGTTGCATGGCGATCAGGAGTTTGGGGTTGGCGGAAAGCTCACGCGCCAGAATGGTGCGCTGTAAATTACCACCCGAGAGCAAGCGTGCCTGCGTTTCCACATTTGGCGCCAAGATCGAATATTCTTCCTTAAGCACCTGGGCCGTTTTACGCGCCATGCCATAGTTAAGCGACCAGCCGTTGGCCAAGGGCGTCTGCCGGTAACTTTTCATAATGACATTGTCGGTGATGCTCAAATTGGGCGCCGAACCGGTGTAGTTGCGATCTTCCGGCACATGCGACACGCCTTTGCGAATGGCCGCCAGCGCGGATTGATTCGTTACCTCTTCGCCGTTGACCAAAATATGGCCGCTGGTGCAATGGCGTAAACCAGTGATCACTTCGGCGAGTTCGCGCTG
>JBBQBY010000459.1:0-5649 GCA_038318235.1 Caldilineales bacterium | reverse complement strand
GCCTGTGCGTTCACTAAAGTGAATCCGCCCGCCAGCGCCCGTCATCACAACTTGGTCAAACCATTCACGGCGCTCGGCCACACAATTGACAAAAATATGGAGGCCATTGCTGCATTGGATGATGCCGCCACCGCCTGGATCGGCGACAGTTTCGGTGTTAAGAAAGCCCGTTACACGTTTTGGCGTTGCGCCGCTCAGATAGAAAGCCAGATCCACATTATGCGTGCCATTGTGTAAGAGCGGGCGACAGCCTTCGGTGCTCATCGTCTTGATTGGCCCAAGCGCGCCATCAGCAATCATCTGTTTGAGCTTGCGGTAATAAGGCAAAAAGCGCCGCGTATGCTCCACGATCAAACGGCAGCCGTGGCGGTCGCAAGCGGCGATCATTTTGCGCGCCCACTCGGCGCTGATTGCGATCGGCTTCTCGACCATGATAATTTTGATGCCAGCCTCGGCCGCTTCGATCACTGGCTGATGATGGTACAGATTATGGGTCGTCACACTGACAATATCCAGCCCGGCGCGGGCGTACATATCTGCCGCCGTGGCATAGCGCTGTTCGGGTGCAATTTCCCATTCATCGCCAAACTGTTGCAGGCGGACCGGGTTGATGTCGGCGATCGCCACCAGATCGGCATCTTCACAACGCCGATAGGCCCCGGCATGTGAATTAGGCCGCTGTCCCAGCCCCCCAATCGGACCAGCGCCGACAATGCCGACGCGAACTTTTGCTTTGGACACGGGTCGTTCCTTGTCTTGGTAATGGATAAGTGGTAAGTGGTAATTCGTAATCGGTGAACACTGTCCACTAATTACCACTTACCATTTACCTGTTACTGCTACGGCGCCAAATACCACTTATTCGGGTACATCTCCGTCCACGGCTCGGAGATCTGATGATTGTTATAGCCGCACAATTTCTTGCTGATCGCATGGAAGCGTAACGGCCAGAACATGGTCATGTAGCCAAGATCCGAGACAAACGTCTCTTCTGCTTTGTGAAACATTTCGGTGCGCTTGGCTTGGTCCGGCTCGATCGTAGCCTGCTTTACCAATTCATCAAAGGTTTTGTTACAGTAGAGACTGGTATTATAACCCGCCGGGTAGAACTGTTCACACGATACTTCACTCAGCGCGGCGGGGTCAGTCCAACCACAACAGCCATACGAGAGATCGAAATTCTTGTCTGCATAGACCCGCTGCACCCAAGTTGGCCCGTCCAGATAGACCAAATTGACCTTGACGCCGACATCTGCCCAATACTGTTGCATGGCGGCCTGGATGCGCTTGTCAAAGTCGCTCTGATAGTAGGAGAGGAATTGCACCTCGTAATTGGGGTCCCATTTGGCTTCGGCCAGCAGTTGTTTCGCCTTGTCTGGGTTGTACTCAAATTTCTCGATATTGGGGCTGGCCTGCGGGCCGGTCAGGTTAGAGTTCAAGACCTGCGCCAATTGGCCGTCTTGGTAATAAGCCTTGACAATCGCTTCGCGGTCAACAGCAACCATCAAAGCCTGGCGCACCTTGAGGTCGTTGAAGGGTGCTTTGGTCAGATTCGGGAAAACCGACAGACCACCCCCTAAAGCGCCGCCAACCAGGGCAATCTCCGGCTTCGCTTTTAAGCGACCATAGTCATCGGCGGTGACCGTACCCGCCACTTGAATCTCGCCCGCTTCCAGTGCGGCCACGGCCGTGGGGCCGGTCAAGCCGATGCGCATGATGATCTTATCCAGGTAGGGTCGCCCGGCATAATAATTCTCGTTGGCTTCGAGCACGTAATATTGCTCGGGCACATATTCGCCCAACTTGAAGGGGCCGGAGCCAACGGGCTTGGTCTTGGCATATTCCGAGGTGAGCAGATCTTTGTAGGCGATTTTTTCCAAAATGTGCTTGGGGTGGATGTTCACGCCGCGCACCTTGTCGAGGAAGTTGCTTTGCGGATGGGCCAGGGTAATCTCTAACGTGTAGTCGTCGACCACCTTGATGCCTTCGACGGCCTCGGTCTTCTTGGCGATAAAATCTTCGGCGCCTTTGATCGCGTCTAGACTCAAGATCCGGCCAAAGGGGATGCCGCTGTCGGGGTGCAAAAAGGCTTCCATCGTCCACTTGACATCATTGGCGGTCAATTGGACACCGTCGGTGAATTTGACATCGGTGCGCAGATGGAAGGTATAGACGAGGCCATCCTTTGAGGTCTCCCAACTGGTGGCGAGGTCGGGGTGGATGGTTTGACCATCGACATCCTCATCTAACAACTGGTTCCAAATATATTGATCTTTGGCGGCGAACGAAAACCAATTCGTTCCACCCGCTAGCGCATCGGCGGCCTGGTTCGATGTGATCGTACCACCCTGGGTGGGGGGCGTATCGGGACAAATGTTGTACCACGTCTTATCGAGATCTTCTGGTTTGAACCAATCTTTCGTGGTGGTGGCGGCAGCCGCCTGGGCTGGCTCAGTCGCTTTTTCGGTGCTTTGTGCCGCCGGGGCCGCGGCTGGGGCCGTTCCCGCCCCCACGCAGCCTGCCACGAATAAAGTAACCAACGTGAAAGCTAATAATTTTAACCATTGATTGCGGTGCACGATCTCCTCCTCTGTTTTGCATAACGGATAGGGTGCGGTAATCACAACAGGCTTGAGAAATGCGGAATCAGAAAATTCTCTAGTTGACTGTAAGTAACCAACCGTGCGAAAAACCGTGATCGTCGTCAACGCCAAGGAATTCTTGGCAGCAGAAATCCTTGGATAACACGGCAAGACGAGTGGCGACTCTTCGTGATCCTCCTTTCTCGACCGCCGTCGATGTTAGACAAGACCGAAAAGACAAAACAGGTAGATGGGACGCTGGCTTGAAGCTCATGCGTAGAATCGACGCCGTCTATCATCAGCGCAGCAAGGTGATTGAAGACTGTGTTTGATCATACTCAGTTCGCTGCCCGGTGTCAAATGGCATTTTTTTGCAGGATTGGCGGGATAAAGGCGCAGGGTGCTGAGTTATCACAAGCAATCCGGGAATGGGCCAGGAGTAACCCGATTATACCGAGTTCGTGTGGCCCATTCCCGGATTGCAGGTCAAACAGCACCCTACGCCTTTATCCCGTCCCAGGGTCACAAAAATCTCCTTTGACACTGTCTAAAAATTATGTTACAAATAATTATAACGTTTGATGACAACCCAGGATGTCAACAAGGAGAGATGGCAGATGGATAAAAAGCTTGCGCTGCACGGCGGTGCGCCCGTGCGTACCCAACCGTTTGGACCTAGCCACGATTTTGGTGACGAGGAGATTGCTGCGCTGACTGAAGTAGTACGATCTGGCTCCATTGGCAAAGGGTCACGCGTGGCCCAGTTTGAACGAGCCTTTGCTGCCAAACATGGCGTCAAACACGCGATTGCGATCAACTCTGGCACTTCGGCTATGCACCTCTGCGTGGCTGCCGTCAATCCGGACCCCGGCGATGAGATCATTGTCACGCCGTGGACATCGGGCGGCAGTATTATCGGTGCGCTGTTGCATAATTGCGTGCCGATCTTTGCCGACATTGACGACACCTATACACTAGACCCCAAGGATGTCGAGGCCAAGATTACGTCGCGCACGCGCGCCATCATTGCTGTGCATCTGTTTGGCAACCCCTGTGACATGCAGGCCCTGCGCGACATTGCCAACCGCCACAAGATCTTTCTGATTGAAGATTGCTGTCAGGCGCATTTTGCCGAATATCAGGGCCAAGTCGTCGGCACGATGGGCGACATTAACGGCTTCAGCTTTGGCGGCAAACATTTGTCCGCCGGCATGGGCGGCTCGGTGCTGACCAACAACCAAGGGCTATGGGAACGGGCCATTCTCTTTGGCGATACCGGGTTGCCGCGCGCCAATGGCCCCTACGCTGGGCGGCCCTATGCGAACTATTTTTTGGCCCCCAACTACCGCATCAACGACCTGATCGGCGCGGTCTTGCTCACCCAACTGGCCAAGGTGGACAATTATATTGCCAAAAAGATCTACGCCGCTGAGCAGATTCAGACGCAAGTGGCCGATCTCGAAGAGATCACGCCACAGCGGGTGCGCCCGGGCGACCGGCACACCTATTGGGTGCTCGGATTTACGCTGGACGCCCAACAGTTCACCTGCGACGCCTGGGAATTTGCCAATGCCTTGCAGAAAGAAGGCATCCCCGCCGGTGGCCCGTACATTGGTTCGAGCAAGGAGGGTCCACTCTACCGCAACCCGTTCCTGGCTGAGCCGAATATGTACGGCCACAGCCGCTTCCCCTTTGATTACGGGCGTGACAAGCCAATCGATTATCGTTTGGTCGAGTGTCCCAATGGTGAAGCGCTGATGCAGCGCGGGTTTAACATCCAGATGCACCCGAGCATGGACGACGAAGATATCGCCGATATCGTCCACGCCATTCGCAAAGTAGCGACACATTACCGCCAACGCGTCTATAGCGGTCACACAAGTTAGTTACACAGCGCACGCGGAGGAGCCACAGAGAGCACAGAGAAAAACCAAGCAATTCTTTGGTTATTGCTCTGTGTGCTCTATGTAATGGTTGTAGCTGTGTAATTTTTCAAATTGCCAAGATTTTGATCCAGGTGAGGAAAACCAATTTATGCGAAAAGTGCGTATTGCCCAAGCCGGTGTCTCTTTGATCCATGCCAACATGTATCGTGATACCCTGATGCTGTTGCCCGACGAAGTTGAACTCGTCGGCTTTTACGACCCTGACCCCGAAAGTGTTCGCAAAAATCTTAAGCCGGACGTGCAGCAGGTGCCTTTCTACCCGACCCTGGCGGCCTTGCTTGAAGAAGCCAAACCGGATGCCGTGATGGTCTCGACCTATATGAAAGATATGCCCGATTGGATGCTGCAAGTGGCCGAGGCCGGTGTCCATGTCTGGGGTGAGAAGCCGTATGCCGTGCATTCGAGCCAACTTGTCCCACTGGCCGAGGCGGTCAAACGCAACAACCTCCAATTTTCCTGTGGCTACTCCTGGCGCTTTCATCCAGTTGCGCAGTTGATCAAAGAGACCTACGACGCTGGTCTGCTCGGCAAGCCTTACTCGATTGAGTTTCGCTTTATCACCTCGAGCATTGCGCGGCGCAACCCGGATACCTGGTATTTCAAGCGCGCGGAGTCCGGTGGCGGCATCCTGAACTGGTTGGGCTGTCACTGGTTTGATCTGATGCGCTATATGACCAGCAGCGAGGTGAGCAAGGTCAGCGCCATTGAGGCAAATGTCGGCGGGCATAACATCGATGTCGAAGACGCCGCCGCGGTCTCGATGCAATTCGCCAACGGCATGATCGGCAGTTTGCACACCGGCTTTTTCACGCCTGGCGATGGCGAAATTTCAATTGGTCTGCGCGGCTCCGACGGCTGGGTGAAGTGGGACGTGGACAATAACACCTGCACGATCAAAAGTATTCATCCCAGTTGGGCCAGCGCGCCTCAGCGTAAATTCGACATCCCGACCGCCAATGTAGGGGGGTATGGCGCCGAAGGCCGTGATCTGATCAGAGCCTTTGCTGCGGCGATTCGGGGTGAGGGGCAGAGCGGGTTTACCGTCGATGACGCGATCAAATCGTTGCAGATTATCGAGGCGGCGCATGAATCGGCGCAGACGGGGAAGACGCTGACTTTGT
>JBBQBY010000458.1:0-5661 GCA_038318235.1 Caldilineales bacterium | reverse complement strand
TAAAATAGACGTGGCACTTGACAATACCGTCAAGCGCCCATCGGAAATAGCTACGTTTTTCTGGTGCGTTTACAGTAAAAAGTAACAAGGAGTTTTTCAACGATGAAAAACAGTGTAAATAAAACCGCGCCCGAAAAAAATAGTAATGGCGCGGTTCCTGACCATCATATTCAAGCACCAACAACGGCGCTGCAAACACTAGCCGCTTTTGCCCCGCAAGCGACAACGCTCCCTGCGCAGATTCGTACGCTCGACCCTGCTTATCCCTCTGGTGAAGATAATCCCTATGTTCAACCGGTGCGTGAAAGCGCCTATGCGGTGGCGCAAGCGCAATTGGACACCGTGGCCGATTTTATGCAGCTGGATGACGACTTGCGCCTCTATTTGCGCACCTGCCAGCGTGAGTTGATTGTCCACTTTCCCGTCAAGATGGACGATGGCCATATGCGGATGTTCACCGGCTTTCGCGTCCATCACAATACAATCAAAGGGCCGACCAAGGGGGGCATTCGCTATCATCCCGATGTCTCGCTGGATGAGTGCCGCGCGCTGGCAATGTGGATGACGTGGAAATGCGCGTTGATGAATTTACCCTATGGCGGCGCAAAAGGTGGCGTGATCGTCGATCCCAAAATGTTGAGCCAGAATGAACTGGAGAAGATGACGCGCCGTTATGCCACCGAAATTAGCCTCTTTATTGGCCCGGAGCGCGATATTCCTGCGCCCGATGTCGGCACGAACGCGCAGATCATGGCCTGGATCATGGATACCTATTCGATGCACAAAGGCCATTCGATCCCGGCGGTGGTGACGGGCAAACCAGTCGCGATTGGCGGCACGGCTGGGCGAGAAAGCGCCACTGGCCTAGGCATTACCTATGTTACGCGGGCCTTGCTCAAGCAGCTTTCGGGGCGAAGTTTAGAAGATGTCAGTGTGGCGATCCAAGGTTATGGCAATGTCGGCAGCTGGACGGCGCGCAGCATGCACGACCGGGGCGCGCGCATCATGGCGATCAGCGACCAATATGGCGGGATCTATCACAAAAATGGGCTGGATTTACGCCAATTACAGCGCTATGTCGATGAGGCGCATACCGTGGTGGGCTACCCCGGTGCCGACGCGATCAATAATCAAGAATTGTTGGAAATGAATGCCGATGTTCTGGTGCCTGCGGCGTTGGAAGGCCAGATCACCAAAGAAAATGCCAGCCGGATTCGCGCCAAAATGATTGCCGAAGGTGCCAACGGACCGACAACACCCGAAGCCGATCAGATTTTGGCCGACATGGGCGTCACCGTGATCCCGGATATTCTCTGCAACGCTGGCGGCGTAGTCGTCAGCTATTTTGAGTGGGTGCAGGGTCTGCAATCGTTCTTCTGGGATGAAGGCGAGGTGCGGCGCAGTATGGAGCGCACATTGACCGATAATCTAGACGCTGTGATCGGCGCCACCGTACGCCACAAATGTAATTTGCGCACGGCTGCCTATACGATTGCGATCAACCGGATCGTAGAGGCTGTGAAGTTGCGCGGGTTTTATCCTTGATGTGAAGGATAATCGTGGGCGGATCGGTAGCATGTTTGTATGATCCGTCCACTGCCTGCATCTTCTCTACGTCTGGTTTCCACGATTCAATGCCTCGCTAGTATAATCTGCAACCATGAACAATGATGCCAAACGAAAAATGCTCTATTCCCTCATTCTGGCTTTTCTGCTCTATGTTGGGCTGATCTTGTGGAGTGATTGGTCCAAACTCGCGGCAGCACTGACTGATTTCCCCTGGCATTGGGTCCCGCTCGTGCTCGCGCTGGCCCTGCTCAACGATCTGGGGCGGCTCTTTAAGTGGCAATGGTATCTCCATTTGCTCGGCATCAAGATTAGTCACGCCGACAGCGCCCGGATCTTTGGCGTAGGCATGCTAATGGTGATGACGCCGGGCAAGGCGGGCGAGTTTCTCAAGAGCTATATGGTGAAAAATGTCACCGGCACGCCGATGACTGTCACCGCGCCGATCATTCTCGCCGAGCGCATTACCGACGGCATGGCGATGCTTTTGCTGGCGAGTGCAGGGCTTTTTGCCTTTCCTGAAGTCGCGGCGCGGTGGATCGCTTTGTTGGTGCTGACCTGTTTTGTGATCGCCATTATCGTGATCCAGATCCGTCCATTGGCGCTTTGGTTATTGGCGATTGGTCAGCGCTTACCCGTCGTGAAAAAGTTTGCCAGCCACCTCAACAACTTATACGAAAGTAGCTATCTCATTTTCAAACCGCGCAATTTTCTGATCTCGCTGGGGATTGGGCTGCTCAGTTGGGCGGTGGAAGGCTTGGCCTTTTATGTCGTGCTGCGCGGCTTTGGGGTGACGGCCAGTTTTCAAAATGCCGTGGTCGCGGTCTTTATTCTTTGCATGAGCACGGTGATCGGCGCCGTCGTGGCCACGCCCGGTGGGTTGGGTGGTGTGGAAGGGGGGTTGGCCACATTGACGGTGCGTTTGTTGGGGCTAGGTGCTGCACCTGCCACTGGCGCGGCGTTGTTAATTCGTTTTTGTACCTTGTGGCTGGGGGTCGTGATTGGTGTGGTTAGTTTCTTGCTCTGGCCGCAGTTGCTGGCCGGTGCAGAAAATGTCCAGCGCGAACAGATTGCCTTGGGTGATTAAATACAGCTGCCAAAGCTGACTGAACAAAACAATCCGCCCGGTCCCATTAGGACCGGGCGGATTGTTTTGTTGGTGAATTACCGCCTACGCTACAATTGCGCGGCTGACAGTAACTTCTACTTAAACAATAACGGGAGGAATAGCTTCAACCCTTCTCGCTCTTCGGTGTCGCCCTGTGGTGCATCGGTTTTGGGCTCAGGTGTAGCTAACCCGTCACTGGCGTAAGGGTCAAGCTCTTCCACAAGCGCGCCGGCGGCAAAGGTGACGTTGTCGATATAGAAAGAACTAGTGAGCGAAACGTCGGTGGTTGCGCGGAACTTAAGCGTCACGGTCTGGCCGGCGTAGGCGCTCAAACTCGCAGACCCTTGGACAAAACCGCTTGTTGCGTTGGATGAACAGAGATTATAGGTTTTTAGATTCGTGTTGTGCACCTTCACATAGCCATAATCGTAGCCGCACGAATCTGTCGAGGTGATCTTGTAGGCATAGCTAAGGCTGCCACCTGCGGCTGGCACTGTGTAGTTCTGCGTGATCTCCGAAATTTCAGCGTTGGCGCCGCCCAACCAAGCACCCCACGTTGTGTTCTGGCCTACGCCTGTCATGACCAGCGCATAGTTGTGCGACGAGGACTCGCCCCACCCTACATTCCGCCCAGATTCAAAGTTGCCATTGACCAATGCCGTTGCCGGCACAGGCGTCTTGGTCGCCGTGGGGACGGGCGTCTTGGTCGCGGTGGGGCCGCCTGTCGGGGTTTTGGTCGGTGTTTGGGTGGCTGTCGCGGTAGGACCACTGGGGGTAGCGGTTGCGCCGCCGCTGCCGCAGACAGGACCGTTCAACTTGGTTGCCTGCAAAGCGGCCAATACATTGGCGCAGGTGGTCGGATCAGCACCATACAGATCGATGCAAGATTGGTTCAGCGCGTTGTAATCATCCAAGAACTTGGCTGCCGAACTCAGATAGCGCGTGTTTGCGCGATATTCGATCTGCACGGCTTTGTCGATCCCAATGCCGGCAATTGTGAAGCCGTTAAAGGTGCCGCCGTCCACCATCAAGGCAAAGGCTTTGTTGGGGACGCCAGAATTGGTATGGACACCACCACTGTCGGCTGTGCCACAATACATGTTGGTGCTGGTGGTGCTGTCGGGGTCACCAAAGCGGGTTGGGTCCAACATATCGCGAATCGCGCCAATGCTGGGAATGTCTTCGCCCATGTCCCAACGCACGCCCGCGGTGTCTGTACCACTGCCGTTGGTCAAATCCACTGCCTCGCCAAAGATATCCGAGAAGCTCTCGTTCAGCGCGCCGGACTGGTTGCTATAGACCAGATTCGAGGTTCTTTCGGTCACGGCATGGCTCAATTCGTGCGCGACCACATCATCGGCAGCGGCGAAACCATTGCCGTAGGTCATCTTAGCGCCATCCCAAAATGCGTTTTGATAGTTGGCGCCATAACAGACATAGGATTTAAGGGCAGCGCCGGCGTTGTCATAGGAATCACGCCCAAAGCGGTTGAAATAGAAATCGTAGGTGTTACCCGCATAGTCGTGGGCATGGTTGATATCGGCTGTGGTGCAACTGGGGGCACTGGTGACGGCGGCCTGGGTTTCTGTGCGGGCCAAGGTTGCACTGCCATAGCTGGTGCCGTGCTTCAAATTATACGTGGAGCGATTGCGACCGTCATTGATGGCCGGGTAGCTAAAACGCACCTCGCCGGTATTAGCATCGACAAAGACCCACGCCGCCTGATCTGGCTGCGCTTCGGAGTCGGCGCGCACACGATAGGTCAGGTAGGTGGCACTAGGTTGATCCGAAAGTAGCCCAGGGTTGAACAACATCAAACTGCTCTCCGCCGCATAACCATCCGGTAGACCCAACTGCGCCACTGCCGTTTGGGCGGCTGCCTGTTCGCTGACCGTGGGTGTGGTATCGATGCTGTCGGCGTTTGGCAGCGTGTACCCATTGACCACCTGCACGGCGCCATCATTGCCCAAATGGACAACTAAGTCTGCGCCAAAGACCGCGATGCCATTTTGCACCTGATGGAAACGCACGTGTTGCAGACCCACGGTATCTGTCTCAACGCTGATCATTTGGAGATGGGCAGCCTGATCGGCGATCCCAAACAAGTTGCCGTAGCTATTGAAAAAGGCCCGCGCGACGCCTTCTGGGGCCATGCCTTGCTGGGCAAATTCGCGGGTGAGCGTACCGCCTTCGGCAAAGACCCAACGCGCCGCCCCAGTTGGCGGATAGATATCGACATGCACCGCGCCTTCGCTCTGCTGTTGTAGCAGGGCTACGGTTGCGTCAATGGCGTCGGGCGCGGAGAGCACCGCGCCCGACAACAGAATCATCATGGAGAGGAGCATCACCGTGCCCAACATGATCCGCCGCTTGCGAAAAGACCATTGCAACATAATAAAATCTCCTTATTAAGAATTTTTAGAGAAAAAGTGATCGTCTTGGTATCGGAGTTACAATTTTAGGTGGTGGATAGGTGCATCTAGGTAATATTACGTAAGAAAATATTAATATAAGCTCAGCTTATATTAATGGAATTTTTAGGTTTGTCAATAGGTCTTTTGGGCTTCTCAAAATTCGTAAAGGGATGGGCTGAGAGGCATGGATTATTATGATCCAATAGGAATTTACGTTTTTCTAGAGCCTGTTTCTAGCCGTTTCTTGACGCTTGACGTCTGCTTCTATCCTGTATACAATGAGGCGATCACTGTTTTCGTTTGCTATTGTTTGCTGTGTGCCTTCTACTCCCCAGAACCTATCATTGATCAAGGAGAATTTGCGTTTATGAACAGCCAACGCGATAAACTATCTCGCCGCGATTTGTTAAAGATCCTCAGTGCCACCACTGGCGCTTTAGCCCTGGGACCCCTGCTCGCCGCCTGTGCTCCGCCGTCCGCCGCACCCAGTGGTGGAGCCGCAGCCCCAGCCGCAGATGACAAAGTGACGCTAGAACTGTGGACGTTTGTCAATACCCCCGCCCGCTGGTTTCG
>JBBQBY010000457.1:0-5666 GCA_038318235.1 Caldilineales bacterium | reverse complement strand
ATCCATCACGCAGCACGTAAGGCGCAAAGTTGTCGGGATTGGCGAGCAAACGTTGGGCATAAACCGCAATGCCAAGCGCGATTAAAAGGAGGGTGAGTCTACGCATAAAAAGGGTACGAGATGTGAGGTTGTCTAGAGCATAGCATCGGGACAGAGAAATTTGATGGTGACGCCATGTTTTTCCAGAACAGCCAAATGATGCCACCAATCGGTGTCTGTTGCATTGAGAATTATTGGTTTTTTCAGGTGAGTGAGTGCTAAGGCAACAAATTTACTTGATGGCTCTAGTGTACCATAATTTCAGCGGAAGGGTATATCGCCTGCACCGGGCAGAAGTTACACGCCAGCCACCGGCAACCAGCGGCGCAACGGGCCCAGCGGCAGCGTTCGCCCGACCAACGCCATATCTTCGCCGCGCAACGCGCCGGTGACCACCAGCAGGAGGAGATAGACACAGCAGCCTATCCCGACGCTCACCCATAAGTTGATCCCCAGCCAGTTGAAGCCATAGATCGCACCGCCCATGCCGATGACCGAGAGCAGCGGCGGCAGGTAGATTAAGAGCCAAGGTACCACGCCGACATTGCGTTTGACACTGTAGTAGAACGGGAAAAGCAGGCTCAATTCGCTCAAAATTGTGACCACGGCTGCGCCCACATAACCGGTGCCCGGCACCAGCAGTAAATTGCCCACAATATTAAAGACCACACCGATGATAAAGGCGCGGGTGAGATAGTGTTGCTGGTTGACGGCAATTAACACATATTGGGTGACACTGTTGACGAAGCCAATCGGAATGCTCCAGATGATCAACTGGAGCGCTAAATCCGACCCACCCCAATAGTGATAGGTATAGCCCAAAAGATGCATGGTTTCGGGAATGTGGAGATACTTCGAGCCACCTACCACGCTCACCAGCGGCGCGGCAAGAAAGGTAACTACCATCGCCAGTGGCAAGCTGACCATAACCAGCAGGCGCAAGCTCAGGACATAGGAGCGCAACAAGTTATTGCCATCACGTTTGGCGTACCGGCTCATCAACGGAAAGATCGCCAGGGTGAAGACGCTGGGGATAATATTCAGACCGTCCAGGTATTTGAGGCCAATGCTATAGAGCCCAACACTGATATCGCCAGCCAGCGGGCGCAGGATCGAGACGTCGATCCGCCAAAAGATCGTCGCCAACAGATGGTTGATCATCAACGGGCCACTGGTGCGCAACATCTGCTTTTGCAGTGGCCAGTCCCAGCGAAATTCTGGTTGGAAAAGCGTGCGGCGCAACAAGCTATAGAGCCAGATCACCTGGATCAGATTGATCAACAAGCTGATCGCCGCTAGGCCGACAAAGCCGGCGCCCAGCAGCAAAGCCAACGGCCCCAAGATGATTTTAATTAAATTGCCGGCGCTGGTCAGCCCGGCCGGATATTCCATCTTTTCAAACGCGCTAAAGGTGCTGCTTAAGGCGTCGGACCAGTTGGCAAAGAGCATTGAAATGGCCAAAATTGCCAATGCTTCCACCTCCTGGCCGCCAATACTCTGGAGCTTATTCGGTAAGAAGCTGCTCACGTCGAGCGAACCCAGCGAATGAAAGATGGTGACGACCAGCGCGAGCACGGGCAGGCTGACCAGCCAGAGCAACGTGCGCAAGGCGACAACGTTGGTCAGATAACGGCTGGATTGGTGCTTGTCTGCGCTGACATCGCGCGTGAGCAGCGTGCCTAAGCCATAACGGCTGAGTAGTTCAAAAATGCCGTAGATCGCCACCACAAAGTACCACTTGCCGGTATCGCTTGGCCCCAGCAACCGCACATAGAGCATGGCGTAGGCAAAATCAAAGACCTTGTTGGTCAGGTTAAGCACCATCGGCGCCAGCGAATTTTTGGCCACCGTCCGTACTTCGCTTTCGTTGCCTTCTGGCCGGTAGTAGCGCCCCCATAACCAATAGGCCATCAGCAGTAAGGCTGTCATCGCCGCCACAAAGCTCGCATATAAGCCGAGCTTAAAGCTCATCGGCGTATAGACAAAGCGCACCGTCCAATGGCCTTGCTCGGGCAGATAGATGGCGCGAAACACGCCGTCGGCCCGATAGATGTTGGCTTCTGTTTCCTGACTTTCATCTGCACCAAAGGGCCGAATATAGGCCTTCCAACCGGGGAACCAGGCATCAGTTAAGACCAACCAGCCGCGATCGCTCAGGTCGATATCAACCAGCACATCGTTGGCGGTGTAACGGCTGATCCGGGCATCTTTGGTTGGCGGGCTGGCCGGGGTCTGCGCGTTTGGCTCGGTGGGCGGCGTTTCAAGCCATACCGTATTACGCAGATCGGTCTTCAGGAGTGGTTGTTGATCCACCGCCGCGACCCGCGCCTCCGGTACAATGAAAACGCGATCCATGACCTCTTTGTTTTCATAAACGCCAATTGATTTGTCGCGGTAAACTTCCTGCCAACTAGGATTGGGAATGTAATGCTCGGTCAGCACATACTTGACATTCAACAGATCCAGCAGTGGATTATCCAGAACCGCGTACGTCTCACCACTGGGGTTATTGTAGAGTGGCGCAATGCGGTTATAGAGCAACTCGTTCGCCTGCGGCGCAATCTGTTCCATAAACTGGGCATATTGGCGCGGGATAATTGAATCATAACCACGAATATCCTGCCAGCCATAATACATCCCCACGTTGGCATTAAAGGTCTTTTCGCCTGCTAGGTTGAAGGTGGTGAAACGCCAGGCGGAATACGGCGCGTCCTTGATCCCTTCGCGCCGATTGATAAAATCGACGACGGCTGGGCGATTGGCTGGATCTAACGGTGAAAGTTTGGGATCGCTGGCCGGGTTAAAGTGACCATGCGCGGCATAAAGATCAAAGGCCACGAGCAAAATTAGTGCGGCGGCGAATACGTTTCCACGCGACCACTTTCCGATCCTCCATGCTTGCCCAGTCTTGCCGCTGCGGCTACCCCACCAGATCACTAAGCCGCCAAGCAGCGTAAACAGGCCAAACTTGACCAGATTCAGTGCTTCATAACTCCAGAACATCCGCCCATCGCGAAAGGCATTCTGCGCCAGATCGCTGCCATTAACCACCCGCTGCCCAAAAGCAATAAATGGTCCCGGCACAAACAGGCTAACCGCCACGATCCCCAGCACACCCAACCCTACCACCGCAACAAACATCCCCAACGTAGCAACAAGCGTGTAACGCTTATCCCCTTGTCTCCTTGTCCCCCTGTCTCCTTGTCCCCCTATCTCTCCCCCCTCCAAGATCGTCTGCAAACCAATTCCGCCCAAAATCGCCATACTGATCGTAAACGGAAAGACCCAGCGAAAAGGGCTATGCAACTGGTTCCAGCCCGGCAGCCCGTAGAAGAGCACCTTATAGAGCGGCGTGCCAAAAGCAAAGAGCAGAGAAACGAGCGCCAACCCACTAAAAAACCAGACGGTGTGGGCGCGAGTGATGAGGGATGAAGGGCGTTTCGTCAATCGTAAATGTGCGACCCCGGTCGCCATAATCGTAAATCCCACCGCTACCGCAGCCAGCAGCCAGGTCACAATCCCCAGATAATTGCCGCCTTCGACGTAATTTTTGATGCCCCAAAAGATCGTATCAACGGGTTCGCCATGCGCATTGAGCGTCGCCGGAATCGATTGGCGATGCCACAGATCAAACCAGGTGTGGTGGCTGGGGTTGCCGAAAACATCGGGCACGAAGAAGCTGAGCACGTGGCGAACTGGCCATGCCCAGCCTACAACCTCCTGATAACTCACCGAACCCTGGCGGAAATTCAGGGGTAACAATTCGATCAACGGCAACAATTGCAGGCCACCAGCGGCGATGCCGAGCACGACCATGAGCAGGAGCCAGCTACTCAACTTGAGCATGCGTTTGGCCGCATCTGCCCCACGCGGCGGTAAGCCATCTTGACTGTGCGTAATCGTCCGCCAAGCGATGAGCAGACGTACCAAGCTATAGGCGCCAGCCACCAATAACGTGTAATAGATCAACTCTGGGTGACCGGCCAGGATCATAACGCCAATCACCGCGATGCCCGCCACCACATAGGGAATCGGGTGGAAACTTTGCACACCCTTCTCTTCCTGTTTGCGAATGATAATTTCGATGATCGCCAACAGCAGCGGCAACCAGACGGCCGCCGCGATAAACATGGTGAAGACCACGCTGACGATCAAAAAACCGCTGAACATAAAGACCACGCCGCTAAAGAGCGCCGCCGCCGGTCGCAGGCGCAAGACGCGGCCCAGCGCATACATGTTCATGCCGGCCAGCGCAATTTGCAACGCTGTAAACCAGCCATAGGCCGCTTCCAACGGCAAAATATAAAAAAGAATGCTCAGGGGATAGAAGGTGCTAGCCTGACCGGCCGCGAGAAAAGGAATGCCGGTGAAAATTTGCGGATTCCAGAGCGGAATTTGATGATCGGCCAACGCCTGGCGAATGTGCAGCTTCCAAACCGCGTTTTCCAGCACCAAATCGCTCAATAAATTGTTGTGCGGCACGAGGCCAGGATGCAGCGACCGCCACGGTGCAAAACTAGCCAGATTGTCGAAGGGCAGCAAGGTGGCGCCAGTTAGCGCTGGAATTAGCACCGGCGCAAACCAGAGCAGCGCCAACAGCAGAATAATCAGGAGCGCCAATCCATCCTGGCGATAACGACGCAGGTAAGTCATAAGCATAGATGATTGACGCTTCTCGCTTGAAGAGTGGACATAGATTGGCGTGCCATTGCCACTCAAAATTGTTTTAACGGAAAATCGGGGCTTGGCGCCATGAAGGGATCCGCGCGCCGTTTTAGGCGTTTGTGCCGCCAGCGAATCTGCCAGGTGCGCCACGCCGACTCGAGCTTGACGGGGATATCCATTTTGCTGTGACCGATCCGGCGGTCCTCGAAGTGGATGGGAATTTCAATCATGCGATAGCCCAGCCTCTCGCACAGATAAGCCATCTCCACCTGAAAAGTATAACCGTTGCTGCGCACATCATCCAGATTGATGCCCAAAAGCGCTTCGCGTTTCCATAACTTGAAGCCAGCCGTCATATCACGAATGCGCAAGCCCAGAATGATGCGACTATACAGATTAGCCCACCAACTCAAAAAACGTCGCCACCAGCCCCAGCCTTCATCCAGCGTACCGCCCGGCACATACCGGCTTCCAATCACCACATCAGCATCAGTGGCCAACATGACCCCCAACATTGGCGGAATATAGGCTGGTGAATGGCTGAAATCAGCGTCCATTTGCACGATAAAGTCAGCCCCGTTCGCCAGTGCATAACGCATGCCAGCCAGATAAGCCGTGCCCAAACCAGCCTTACCTCGGCGATGGATTACCTGCATACGCGGGCGTTCTGCGCGATCACTTTGACCCGTATTTTGTGCATTGTACTGGGCTGCCAACTGGTCGGCTACTGCACCCGTGCCGTCCGGCGAGTTATCGTCTACGACTAACAATTGCAAGCCAGGCAGCGGCAATTGATGCAATGCCGCTGCCATTGCGGGTAAGTTTTCTGCTTCATTAAAGGTGGGCAGCACCACCGTCAGCCGTAGATTGGCGGGCAGCGCTGCGACAATTGCGTTTAAACTAGATTCCATTGCGACTCGCAATCAGACTAATGCCAGACCCCACTCTAACCCTCACTGCGA
>JBBQBY010000456.1:0-5672 GCA_038318235.1 Caldilineales bacterium | reverse complement strand
TGCCGCAAATTGCCAGCCAGCCGGACGGTCTAGTGCTAATCTCTGCCACTGGCAACCGACCGCGCAATATTATCTACATCGCCACCCCAGCCGCTCTGCTCTGGCTCGATGGCAAGCTAACCGAGGACGAATTTGTCAAGGTGTGGGTGCGTCGACCAATTGATGGCCAAGAACGGGGCAACCTTATGTGATCCCTTTGGAATGCGGAATGTGATCCCTTTGGAATGCCTTATGTGATCCCTTTGGAATGCGGAATGCGGAATGCCGAGTAGGGAATAATGGTCTCTACTCCCTGCCTAAAGATACAAGACGAGTAACTACCAAGCCACCCCCTCCTAACCTCCCCCAAACAGGGGAGGAACTGTCACAGGGCGCGCGAAGTGCTCGACGTGTCCCGTGACGGTTCCCTCCCTCGTTTGGGGAGGGTTAGGGTGGGGTTAGCAGTTACCAAGACGAGGGTATAGATTCAGCTAAAATCTCCTTGTCTCTTTGTCTCCAAAATCCCGCTAAAGCTTCGGCAGCGTAATCCCCGTCTGCGCTTGATATTTCCCCTTGCGATCCGCATAGGAAACTTCCGGTTCTTCACCCTCAAAGAAGAGCACTTGGGCAATCCCCTCGTTGGCATAGATTTTGCAGGGGAGCGGTGTTGTATTAGAAATTTCGATCGTGACGTGGCCTTCCCACTCAGGCTCAAACGGCGTTATATTAACAATCACGCCAATTCTTGCATAGGTCGATTTCCCCAGACAGACACACAACACATTGCGCGGAATGCGAAAATATTCCACCGTGCGCGCCAGCGCAAAGCTGTTGGGTGGGATAATGCAAACTTCGCCTTGATAGGGTACCATTGCCCGCTCGTCCATGGCCTTGGGATCAACCACCGTCAACTGACCCGTGGCCGGCGTGAAAATTCGAAACTCATCGGCCACGCGAATATCGTAACCAAAACTGCTCAACCCGTAGGAAATTGTCCCCGCGCGCACCTGATTCGCCGTAAACGGTTCGATCATTCGATGTTCGAGCGCCATGCGTCGGATCCAATGATCTGGTTTGATCGACATAGTCCTTACCCTTTGGTGAAAATGAAATATTGAACAGGTCACAGGGTGCCTGGTAAGCCATTAATGTACCTTTATCAGAAGGAGAAGGCAAAAAATGAGGGTGTTTGATAATTCACAAGGGCTCGGCCTTGGCAACCCGAGTACAAAGTTCATGCTTCGTCTAAATATTGCTAATCGATAATTCAACGTTTAATCAACGCTTGTTTTGATAAGCTTATTGTTGAAACATGCATTAATTTCCGTTTATATCGCTGTAAATTGTAAAATGGCGATATAAAGTGATCGCGGTGGTGGGTGAACAGGCAGATAGCTAAGAAACTAGGTGTCAAAGTGGGGCGAACGCAGATAGCTGTAATCACAGATAATCAGAAAGTGCGCAGCGACGGACAGGCGCCATACCTTGAATTTGAAGGGTGGTCAAAATTTTGGGCGATCACAAAATTTAACCTGGCAAATTCGTCTATTTCTACTTAAAGCTGTAAGCATTCTGAAAGAATCCGAAATGTTATTAATCATTATTATCTGGTATTATTGATCTGATATGTTAATACAGTGAATATGATACGTCATCTCTCTCAAGCCACAGCCCCCACGCCAGCAACGTATTATCTTAGAAACAAGCACCGCTGCTCGATTCACTTGATGATCCGTCATCTTAATCCATCATACGGTTTATGTTATTTGATTACTGTTTTGGAGGAGGGGAAAATGTTGAACCGAATTTTAGCAGCTTCCAGATTTAGATATAGAACGCTGCTCGGTTGCCTAGCCTTTATGCTAGGAATCCTATTTTTACCCATCGCTGCCCACGCTCAGCCGATACAACCTGATCCGACCGTCTGTTATGCCATTGCCGATAATCAAGGCAATCTTCCTGGTGGTATTAAGGCAAACAACCTGGATGAACTGGTTCGGATCAACCGTACAACCGCTGCTACCACTGCGATTGGCGCCACTGGCACCACCGACATTGAAGCAATGACCTTTGTCATGCGCGGTGGTGTAAACACGCTGTATGCAGCTAACGGGGGCACGATTGGTACTGTGAACTTGGCGACTGGCGCGTTTACGGCGATTGGTCCCGCTGGATCAGGCGTCGGCTCGGTGGGCACGGTAAAGTTTAACGATCTCGATGGCCTGGCTTATGATCCAGCCGTCAATCTGATCTATGCCAGCCATCGCGTCGATACCAGCAATGATCTACTGCTTAAAATTGATCTAGCGACTGGCGCCCATATTCCTAATGCGTTTGGCGTCGGCCAAGATTATCTGGTCGTCCCAGCGCCAGCCGCCCAACCGACTTGGAAAAATGTCGACGATCTCTCTTTTGATCCAACGACCGGCGAATTATATGCCACCCTCAACGACAGCGGCGAAGGTGGTATTTTGGTGATCCTGAACGAAGCCACCGCGGCGTTGACCGAGATTGGTACATATAACGAGGTAAATAATCCCGGCAATTTTGTTGACGATATTGAAGGAATCTCCTTCTTTAACGATGGCACCTTATTTGCCAGCACTGGGAACAATGGGCCTGATAAAAAAGATATCAACAAGTTATGGTGGATTGATAAATCAACCGGTGCAACTACCTTAATTGGACTTTTTCCAACCTCCTTTGTCGACTATGAAGCCCTGGGCTGTCTGACCCAGGGCGCCTCGCTTACTTTGAAAAAATTTACCAACGGTGAGGATGCCGATACGCCTCCCGGACCCACGGTGCCGGTGGGCAGCCCAATCGTTTGGACTTATATCGTGACCAATACGGGGGCAGTTGAGCTCACCAATTTGACTTTGACCGACGACAAATTAGGCCCGATTACTTGTAATGAAGGGGCGATTCCGAATCTGGCCCCCAACCAAAGCTTTAGCTGTAGCGTCAACGGCACTGCCATCACTGTAGGCCAATATGCCAACATTGGCACCGTCAACGGCACATGGACAAACCCGAATGGCAGCTTTGTGATTACCGACACAGACCCTAGCCATTACTTTGGGGCCCAAGCGGCGATTGCTTTGCAAAAGACCGTTTATGCAGGGCATAATGCCGGAGTCGGTTGCCCAGGCAGTGAGTTAGTCACCGGCAAGATCGGTGACGCGATTACCTATTGTTTCGTGGTTACCAATACAGGTAACACCTATCTAAGCCCAGTGGCGCTAGATGATGTTACTCTGGGGGTCAATCGTGCCAATTTGACGCTGCTCAACGGCACCGAGCCACTCGCCCCGAATGCTAGTTTGACGTTCTACTACGAAACTACACTGAGCAAAGGTCTGCTGAACACCGCTACCACGACGGGCACGCCCAGCAACAGCGCTGGTACACCTATCCCTGGCTTACCCAACGTCACTACACAGGATACGGCGCAGGTGGCCGTGGTCGGCTCGATTGGTGATACCGTCTTTATCGATGTCAATAACAATAATGCCTTCGATGCCGGTGAAGGGGTTAGCGGCATCACCGTTGTGTTGACCTTGCCCGGTAACACAACCCAGAGCACGGTAACGACCGGTGATGGGTTCTATCTCTTTGCCAATCTGCCCGCGGGCGCTTACATAGTCACCGTGCAGACCCCAGGCACACCATTGGCTGGGCTTGTGAATCACGTAGATCCAGATGGCGGCAATAATAGCACCTCTAGCTTGACGCTTGGGGCTGGTGAAATTAATTTGTTGCAAGACTTTGGCTATCAACAGCCTGTGGCCCAACCGGGTTCGCTTGGTGACTTTGTCTGGCAAGATACGAATGGCAACGGCATCCAAGAAGCCGGCGAACTGGGGATTCCGAATGTCACCCTCATTCTCAGCAATGGCAATGGCGTGACCAACACGACCGTCACCAATGCCATTGGCCTTTATAGCTTCGTCAACTTGCCGGCGGGAAATTATACGGTGAGTGTCGACCCCACAACCTTGCCGGTGGGATTACAACAAACCTTCGATTTGGACGGCATTAATACACCCAACAGCGCCGTGGCCCCATTGGCGGCTGGCGAGCATCGCACCGATGTAGACTTTGGCTATCAGCCCGGTCAACAGCCGCTGCTCGGTTCTTTGGGTGACACCGTCTGGCAAGATACGAACGGCAATGGTACGCAGGATGCGACAGAAGCCGGCATCCCGAATGTCACCGTGATCTTGAGTGACAGCCAGGGCGGCACCAAGACTACGGTCACCAACGCGAATGGGATTTACGGATTTGCAAATCTGCCGGCGGGAAATTATACGGTGAGCGTAGATCCCGCGACCTTGCCCGCCGGGTTACAACAAACTTTCGACTTGGACGGTATTAACACACCGAATACGACCGGTGTCAGCTTGGCCGCGGGCGAGCATCGCACCGATGTGGATTTTGGTTATCAACCGGAAGCGCAGGGGCCGGGTTCGCTTGGTGACTTTGTCTGGCAAGATACGAATGGCAATGGTTTGCAAGAGACCGGCGAGCTTGGTCTAGTCAATATTGTCGTGACCCTGTTTGACGGCAATGGCAACATTCTGCAAACCACCAAAACCGACGCCACAGGTCACTATCTGTTTGGTAACCTGGCGGCGGGGAGCTATATCGTTGGCTTTACGCTGCCTGGTGATGGCTATCTCTTTAGCCCGCCCAAGCAGGGCAATGACCCAGCGGTGGATAGCGATGCCGGCCAAAACGGCCGCAGCAGCGTGGTTCAACTGGGACAAGGAGAGAACAATCTGACCGTGGATGCTGGCATCTTTGGGCCGCCCAACCTTTCGATCCAGAAGTCCGACAATCGCAATGGTGTGCAAGTGGCGCCCGGCGAATCGATCATCTATTCGTTTGTCTATACCAATGCTGGCGTGAGTGATGCGACCGGTGTGATCTTAACCGAGGTCGTCCCGCAGCTTACGACGTTTGAAGCGGCCAAAAGCAGTGTCGGTTGGAAATGCGCCAATGATCAGATTGCGGACGGTACGGTCTGCACCTTTGCTGTGGGGACTGTAGCGGCTAAATCGACCGTGAATAGCCCGATTACGTTTGCGGTGAAGGTCGATTCGGGGTTACCGAATACGGCCAAACAGATTGCCAATCTAGTGACGATCACAGACGATGGCACACATGGCACCCCGACCCAAGGCAACAATACTTCAACGGTGACAACGGGTCTTACCAATCCGACTTCGCTCGACCCGAGTCCTGAACCAGGAGTGATCAAGAACCCGCTCTTCCTGCCCATGATTCGCAACACAAGCGCTCGGTAAAGCTACGCTTCCGATCACGGCAACGTTCAATGGCGAACGTCTTTCAGGCCCCATCTTGCATGAGATGGGGCCTGTTATTTTTATAGGCCGCTTCAGAATTTGTGGTAAAGTAAAGGGATAAAGCTATACTGAGTTCGATTTGGGAACCGGACTTTTGTCAGCGTAGGTACCCTCTGGGTGCCTACGCGACACGCCGCTTTTCATATTGACTTGAGGATAGAATAGAAGCTGCCATGCTGATTAGACGCGATCAAAGCATAAAGGATCGAGTAGGTGCGAGCTTGGTTCCGCAAAACCCGGTGAAGAAAAAACCAAGAGGCAAAGAACACACAACAAAAAAATTTATAAAAATAAAACCACCCGACAAGAAAAAAACATAAATGA
>JBBQBY010000455.1:0-5677 GCA_038318235.1 Caldilineales bacterium | reverse complement strand
CCAACTGCGTGATGCTGGCAAATTACGCTTGGATGAACCGGTCGCAACCTATGTTCCAGCGTTAGAAAGTCTGTGTTATCCCACGGCTGATACATCGCTGATCACCGTGCGTCAACTGCTTACGATGTCCGCCGGCTGGCCGCAGGACGATCCCTGGGGCGACCGCCAACTTTATCGCAGTGACGCTGCCATGAGCGAGTTTTACCAGGCGGGCGTCGCCTGGTCCAACCCACCGGGCATCACCTTTGAATATTCCAACTACGGTTATATGGTGCTGGGCCGCGTCATCACCAACGTGGCCGGTCTACCGGCCATCGATTATATCAACCAACAGATCTTGCAACCGCTCGACATGACTTCAACCGTGTGGAACGCGAGGGATGTACCCGCTGGGCGACTGGCGCTCGGTTATCGCTGGGAAGATGAGCAATGGAAAGAAGAGCCGCTGTTGCCTGCTGGTGGTGATGTCGCACTCTTTGCGGGGCTTTTCACCACGGTGCGCGATCTAGCGCGCTGGGTGGCGCTCTTTCAAGCGGCTTGGCCACCACGCGATGAAGTGGAAAGCGAGTTGATCCGGCGCAGTTCGCTGCGCGAGATGCAACAGATCTGGCGCACCCAGACCCCGACGATCAGCGCGCCTGCCTTGGGCGCCCGTCCGCAACTCAATGCCGGTGGTTATGGGTATGGTCTATCCATTCAGCATAACGGCCAGTGGGAAAGCGTTGGGCATGGCGGTGGCCTGCCTGGTTTTGGTTCGCATATGCGCTGGTCGCCGGCGCACGGGGTTGGGGTCGTGGCCTTATCCAATGTGACCTATGGCAACGTCAGTGCCGCCTGTGTCGAAGCCGTAGCCAGCTTGATCAACACAAGCCAGGTGCAACCGCGCACGCCGCAAATCGCCCCGGCATTGGCCGCCGCGCGTGAAGGTGTGCTGCGCCTGCTCGCGGCCTGGGACGACGAACTGGCTGCCACGCTCTTTGCCGATAACTTTTTTCTGGACAACGATCAAGTGCACCGACAGCGCGAGTTGGCGCGGTTGCAGGAACAACATGGCCGATTACAGCCAGACGGCCCTTTTATGGTGGAGAACTGGCTGCGCGGCAAATGGCGCATGGTGGGCGAACGCGGCTGGTGTCAAGTGTCAATGACGCTGGCCCCGACCGTACCGCCGCGCATCCAGACATTGACGATTCTGTCCACCCTGTCACCATCCCCGGCTTTGCAAGCTGTTGCCGATCAACTGATCCCGCTGATTGCTAAGCCCACGCGCCGAGCATTGGCGCGGCTTGCGGCGCCCAACCTGGATCGGATTGCGCTCTGGGATCAATTGTGCCTGGCCAACATCCTTTGCGGACCCTGTACGCTGGGCGATATAACCGGTGGCGACGGCACAACCTGGGCCAGTTTTCAGTTTAAGGGGAGCAAGCGCAACGTTGATGTGCGGTTGCAGGTGAACGCGCGCGGCAAGCTGGTCGATGCGCACTTTCAATGAAGGCCGTCCGCGGCGCTGTCTTCTGGATAACTGATTTTTCCTGGTAAATGTACAACATGCGTTATGATATTTCACAGCAAAATTTTAACTGCGCCGGCAGTGGTCGGCGCTATTTTTTTATGCATCGGGTGTAGCCAGACCCAGAACGGATCCAAATTATGACGACATCAGCCCTCCCCGAATCAATTCGCTCTGGGCCGCTTGCCCCAGCCGCCCCAACAAGTGAGATCAAGCGCGCTACCTTATTTGCCATTATCCTCGGTCATCTCACGGTCGATATGCAAACTGGCTCGTTAGCGGTCTTGCTGCCCCTGCTGCTAAAGACCTTTTCACTCGACTACACGGGTGCCGCCGCGATTATGAGCTTTAACAACATTGTCATCGCACTGGCTCAGCCACTCTTGGGGATCCTGGGTGATCGCAAGCAGATGCGCTGGCTGATCTATGCCGGCTGTCTACTTACCGGCGTTGGTATGGTGGCCGTGATGTTTTTACCCAGCTATTGGTTGATCGTCGCCGCCGTCGTGCTGAGTGGATTAGGGTCAGCCATGTTTCACCCCGAAGCGCTCTCTGTGCTGCGCGCGGTCAGTGGTCAAAAGACGACCACCGCATCGTCGTTCTTTTTCTTTGGCGGTAATATTGGCTTTGCGATTGGACCCCTGCTCGTTGCCTGGCTCACACACAGTTGGGGAACCCATGCCGCGATCTGGATGATGATTCCCACGTTGGTCGCGCTCGGCTTTTTGGCCGCCAATGCGGGCGTAATCGGCAAGTCTGCGGTTGTGCGCACGGCAAGCCACGGGCAACAGGGCACACAGCAACGGCAGCAAAATCTGTGGCTGATCATCCTGTTGCTTGCCCTGATCACGGTGCAAACGATTATTCTCAGCGGCTTGAAGACCTTCATCCCGCTCTATTATGCCAAATTCGGCCAGCTTCCGGCCGATTGGATCGCATTGATGATCACCACAATTGCACTCAGTGGTGCCGCTGGAACCCTGTTCGGTGGTGTTGCTGCTGAGCGCATTGGGCGGAAAATGGTGATAATGATCGCCTCGCTGTTGGTCATGGGCACCTTGTTCGCGGTCTTTCATAGCAACGGCTGGCTGCAACTGTTCATGCTGGCGTTGACTGGCTTCTTTCTCTCCATGCCCTGGCCGCTTTCCGTGGTGATGGTGCAGGAAGCCATGCCCAACAACGTCGGTTTGGCCTCGGGCCTGACGCTTGGGTTGGCCTACGGCGCCAGCGGTCTCGGCATCGCTGCCCTAGGCCGTGTCGGGGATCTCTATGGCTTGCAGACCACGATGAACATTGTCATGTGGCTACCGCTGGCGGCGCTGGCGATCAGTTTTTTGGTGCCGGCGCGAGTGGAGTAGATTGATGATAGAGTGACAGGATGAGCGGGTAGCCGCTTTATACACAAGGGGATGCGTTCAAGATGACCGCATCCCCTTATCTTTTATGCCGCAATGTCCAGTCAATGTAGCCGTTCCGCGTATCGCTTCCATCCCGAGCCAATCCAATTGATACATGAGGCTTCCTAGCATAAATATAGTTCATCGCTAGGGCTTACGCAAGACGCATGTGAATGGAAGGCGACTTAAGTTGCCGGCGAAGGTAGTCATCGAGCAAGTCAAGTTTGACTCGGTAAATCGTTCGTTGCGAATCATGAGCAACTTGCTTGAGACGAACCCAAACTAAAATGGCGCAGCCGCTATGGTTGCGGACGCTACGGGCCTTTCGGCATTGGCAACCATCAATCCCGGTCAACTGCTTGGTCTCACGGTGAAATTGCTCAACTTTCCAGCGAAAGCCGCACACATCTTGGCCGACTTTCCGGTTGTCTTGCACTATCTCGTTGGTAACGACATCGTCCGTGCGCTAGGTAGACAGCCCTACTCTGAAGACTTTCACCTTATGATCAGCAGGAAACGCTTTGATTTTGATAATTTTGCCTTGCTGTTGCTCTGCGTCTGTCCAATCCAGACGGTCAATGCGGCGATAGGGCAGAGAACCCGCTGCGTCGTCGACTTGACGATTATCCTTCAGCGGACAGTAGTAGATTTTGCCGAATCGTTCAATCTGCAACATGCTTTGCTTGATCGCATACCAGGTGTCCATCAAGCCGGCCCAGAAGGCGAGCTTTTTTTGATAGACGCCGGTGAGCAGCATATCGAGCACAGGGTCGATCTTCGGCTTGCCATCACCTGCTGGATCGTAGATGCGGTAGTCAATGATCCAAAACTGGTCGGTTTTAGGATTGACGTACACGCAGGTGACCACGCCGATGCCTTTGATGACACCGTAGGCATTGCCACTATACGAATATTCACAACAGGAGATTCTTCGGACATCTTTGGAATACACTATCTTTTACCTATTCCAACGCAGCAACGTGATCATGAACCCAGATATATTATTTCATCGCCAGCAAGAACAGGGCAACCAACAGACCATACGCGAGACGCTTCTGTACTTCCTGGATGTGGTATATGAGCAAGATCTCCTCCTACGTCGAGAGTACGATCAGGTGTCAAATGAGCTGAGAACATGGCGTAACCGACTTCGAGAGGCAGAAGCAAGACTTACTGAGAAAAATAATGCTGAAATTAGCTTACTCAAACAAGCACAAGAAGTGGGTTTAGCATCAACCGAAATTAATGCGGATGACCCGAATGCTGTGACTACTGCGCTAAAAAATGGGTAACTATTCAGGCACGAAATAGCGGATCAAAGTTCTGAAAAACCACAACATATAGTGGTTGGCAGCCGATTTTAACTTCGCATACTGGTTGCGATCTAGTCATTTCAACGGTTGAATAATCTACAAATTGGGGTTCTCAAGATTGTCTCCACTGCATATTGTGGTTTCATTGCAATTGTCCTGCCTGAATAGTTACAAAAATGGAATGCAATGGGAGCCTACTATAGCACCCTCAATCATAAATGATCTTTTGCCACAGATTAAAGAAGAAATTAATGAACTTCGACGTGAATTCAGCCGAATTCAGGAAGAAATAGAGGCGACGAATCTGTTTATTAGAGAAGCCGAAGGTTATTCACACGAGGTAAATGAGCAGATAATGCGGCTTGAGTCCATTGAAATATTTGAAAAACCTGATGATATGCTTAGTGAGCTATGTCCACTCTGCTTTGGGCCGAGCGGCGCGCCAAGAAGATGCGCCGCTCGCGGGCATGGCGCCCTACAAAGGCTTACTGTTTTTCGACGAAACCGACGCCGCTCTGTTCTTTGGCCGCGAAACCCTCACCGCGCAACTCGCTGACCGGGTCACGAACCTCGCCACGGAGGCAGCGCTACGCTTCTTGGCGGTCGTCGGTGCATCGGGCAGCGGCAAGTCGTCGCTCGTGCGGGCGGGCCTCGCGGTGCGCTCAAACGCGCCGGCTGGGCTACGCACGTCTTCACACCAACCGCAGAACCGCTCACCATGCTAGCGGCACAACTCAGCGGGTGGTCCGCCAGTGCCACTTCAGCCCATAGGCTCGTGCTGGTGGATCAATTTGAGGAAACCTTTACCCTGTGCCACGATGAAGCTACGCGTGTCGCTTTTATTGAAAGGTTGTTGGCCTTGGCTACCCCACCGGGGAGCCCTCTGGGCCCTTCCCAAACGAGGAGCAAAGGGCAACCCCACCCCAGCCCTCCCCAAACTAGGGAGGGAGCCGTGATGGGGCATGCGAAGAGACGGTTCCTCCCCTCGTTTGGGGGAGGTTAGGAGGGGGTGCCACGGTAGTGATCGCACTGCGCGCCGATTTTTATGCCCACTGCGACCAGTATCCACTGTTACGCCAAGCTGTCGCTGCCCAACAGGAATACATCGGGCAGATGACAAGCGCAGAACTGCGTTGCGCCATCGAAGAACCGGCCAACCGCGCTGGTTGGGAATTTGAATCTGGACTGGTCGATCTCCTGTTGCATAACATTGGCGCACGTGTTGGCGGCGCCCCTGAACCCGGCGCCTTGCCGTTGCTCTCGCACGCTTTGTTGGCAACTTGGGAACAGCGGCGTGGGCGCACGCTGACCCTCAATGAAGAGTGCCAGAAGTTCTTGCATGTGAATGAGTGTCCGCATAATCCGTGAGCAGGGTCAGACAAATAGGATTGACACATATAACGCGATCCATTATAATTAGCCCTATTATTTGGACAGATGATGGGCCGGCACAGGTT
>JBBQBY010000454.1:0-5682 GCA_038318235.1 Caldilineales bacterium | reverse complement strand
GACACCTTGCACATGCGGCAATTCTTTGAGCTCCAACAGTAATTCTTGGGCCATTTTCACGCCTTCTTGACGGCCCTGCGCGCCAGCTTTGCGCATGCGCTCTAGCGCGGCTTCGCTGAGTGTGATGCCGGGCACTTCGTTATGCAAGAAGGTGGCATGCTTATGCCCTTGCAACGGCAACACGCCGATCAGCACGGGCACGGGAAATTTGCCGTAACGTTCCTCATAAATGCTCAGGAAATTGCTCCACAGTTTGGGCTCGAAGATCGGCTGGGTCATCGTGAAGTGGGCGCCACTGCTCACCTTTTGATAGAAGCGGTCCACCTCTTCCACGAGATTGGCGCGCGTCGGATCGCAGGCCACGGCAATTGTAAAGCCACCGCGCTGGCCCATCTCCTGGCCAGATTGGTCAAACCCCTGGTTAAACTTGTCAATAATGCGCACAAGCCCAATGCTGTCCACATCATAGACCGCCGTGCTCTGCTTGCTGTCGCCCAGGCTTGGGGGATCGCCGGTGAGGGCGAGAATATTGCGCACGCCCAATGCCCGCGCCCCGATCAGGTCGGCTTGCAAGCCCATTAATGAACGATCGCGCGTCGTACAGTGCAAAATCGTCTCGATCTGCGCCTGTTGTTGAATCTGCACACAGAGCGCCTGGGCCCCCATCCGCACGCGCGCCATCGGGCTATCGGCCACATTCACGGCGTCGGCGCCCATCCGTTTGGCGTGTTGTGCGCCTTCGATCTGCTTCTGCGCCGTAAAGGCCCGCGGCGGATCCACTTCGACGCTGATCACAAACTTGCCCGCCCGCAACTTGCGCAACAACTGCGTCGGTTGATCTTCACCGGTCACACCGTAATCGTCAGCCAGGCTACTGGCGCGATGCACGGGCACCTCTTCACGCACCGTGATAATTTCCGGGGCGCTAATGCCCGGCGTATTTTGACGGAGCAGATGCTCATTCAAGGCATTGCGCATGGCGCGGATGTGAAAGGGGGTGGTGCCGCAACAGCCACCGATCAACTGGGCGCCTTGTTGCAGAAAGAGCGTCGCTTGCTGGGCAAAATAGTCGGCCCCGGCGGGATAGTAAAAACGGCCTTCCACACGTTCGGGGAAACCGGCGTTGGGCATCACGCTAAACAGGGCATTCGGCGCAGCCTTGTGCATAGCGCGTAAGGTGTCCAACATCTGGGCTGGCCCGACCGAACAGTTGACGCCCACACAATGCGCGCCCGCCGCTAACAGACGCAAAGTCACGGTGTCTGCCCGCAAGCCGGTGGCCGTGCGTCCATCTTCAGCATAGGTCATCGAGGCTAAAATTGGCAGATCGCAGACTTCTTTGGCGATCTGAACGGCGATTTCTAGCTCTTCAACATCACTAAAGGTCTCAAAGAGCAGCAGATCCGCGCCCGCTTCCCAGAGCACGCTGATCTGCTCGCGATACGCGTCCCGCGCTTCCTGTTCGGCAATCGGACCGATCGGATGGAGACGACGCCCCAAGGGTCCGATATTGCCGGCGATAAAGATCGAGCGGCCCGCCACTTCGCGCACATCACGCACCAATTTGACGGCTTTGAAATTAAATTCTCGCACCTTATCGGCCAACCCATGATCGGCCAAGCGAAAACGGTTGGCGCCAAAGGTATGGCTCTTGATCACATCCACACCAGCGGAAGCATAGACCTGGTGAATATCACGCACCCAACCAGGCCGGTCAACGATCAACTGTTCCAGACATTGATCAATGCTCGCACCCTTGGCAAAGAGCATGGTACCCATTGCCCCATCACAGAGGAGTGGATGTTCATGTAATTTTTGTAAAAAAGGGTTCATTAGTTCAAAATCTCCACGGGCAATTCATTTTGTTGGGCAACAATTGCAAAGTCGCTATCGGAAGAAATTATTTTTCGCAGCCATGCCGAGTAAGGTTGCGAACATTCTACATTTTACGGGTAAAATATCCGCAACTATCTCTACAATCGAATTTCTTCAGTTGATCAAATTTCAACTGCCAGTATGCGGGCCAAAAGTTTCACAAACTTGACCAAGTATAGCATAATAGGAAGATATTGTCTTGCCATCCAGAGCAGACAAGCGTAAGATAAAACGCACATTTCGACGAAAAAATTTTCGGTGTTTATGATTTTTTGGGCTTTACTTTTGAGGAACTAATGAGTGAGCAGTCACTTTTAACCCGTTTTTACCCGTTTCATGACATGCCAGCCGCCGAAGCGCAAACGTTGGCCGAAGAAGTACGCGCGCTGGTGGCCGGTGATATGCTGATCGAATCGACCCAGATCACGCGCGATCAACGTAACCAAGGCGCGCTGATTTTGCGCGGTCGTCTATTGCGTCCGAGCCATGAAGTTTTTCCCCGCTGGTTGGCCGAACTCAATCGGCGCGGCTATACACCCATGTTACGCCCCGTTACGGACGAACTAGAACCAGGTGGTGCCACCGATCAGGTGGCGTTGCATGTGATTTCCGGCGTGGTGACGCCGCGACCATCGAATTATTGGATCAATCTTGGGCTATTTGTGGTGACGTTGATCAGCACGTTGTTTGTCGGCTCGCTCTATGCCAGCGCCGGCGTGGTCGCCACTTCGTTATGGGAACTTCTGTTGCCCCAGAACTTGATCAAGGGTTGGCCGTTCGCCTTTACGCTCTTGGGCATCTTGACCGCCCACGAGTTTGGGCACTATTTTGCGGCGCGTTATCATAAGGTGGCCGTGACCTTACCCTATTTTATCCCATTGCCCGTGCCAATGGGGCCAGGCGGCGGCACCTTAGGGGCCTTTATTCGCTTAAAAGAACCGGTGCCGGACCGCAGAAAATTGTTTGATATAGGGGTAGCGGGCCCATTGGCCGGTTTGATCTTAGCCATTCCTTTGCTATTCATTGGTCTGAGTATGGCCAGGGTTGGTGATTTGCCAAGCGGCGGCGGCATCACAATGGAGGGCAACAGCATTCTCTATTACCTCGCCAAGCTTTGGGCCTTTGGTCGACCCTTACCCGATTGGGTGGCGATGAAAGATGTGCTTTTGGACTATTCGCCCGTGGCTTCGGCGGCGTGGTTTGGCCTGTTGGTGACATCGATCAATCTGTTGCCTCTGGGACAACTCGATGGTGGCCACACGGTCTTTGCGCTCTTTGGCGAAAAGGCGCGCTATATCAATCGGATTGTAATTGGTGTGATGCTGGTCCTTGCCATCGCAAGCTTAGAGCCGCTCCAGCGTTTCTTGCCCGTGCTGGCCTCGATCGGGTATTCAGGCTGGTTTCTCTGGCTGATCTTAATCTTTTTCCTGGTCGGTCCCTATCACCCGCCGGCCTTGGACGATGTGACTACGTTGGATCGAAAACGACGCTGGATTGGTTATCTTGTGATGCTTATTTTTGTGTTAATTTTTGTGCCTGTGCCTATTCGCATTTTTTAAAGCGAGAAAGAGCTTTTTTATGTCCAATCCACCCTCAATGCAAGAAGTGATCCGCCGCCTGCATGAATATTGGGCGGCGCGCGGCTGTTTGATCTGGCAACCGTATAGCGAAAAAGTGGGTGCCGGCACGATGAACCCAGCGACGGTCTTGCGCGTGCTGGGGCCGGAGCCTTGGAACGTGGCCTATGTCGAGCCATCCTTCCGCGCCGATGATGGCCGTTACGCCGAAAATCCCAACCGCATGCAGATGCATCATCAATACCAGGTGATCCTAAAGCCCGACCCTGGCAATCCCCAGGAATTGTATCTGGGTAGCCTGGAAGCGATTGGGCTGGATCGGGCGCGCCACGACATCCGCTTTGTCGAAGACAACTGGAAGTCGCCTGCGCTGGGGGCATGGGGGTTAGGCTGGGAAGTCTGGTTGGATGGGCAGGAGATTACCCAGTTCACCTATTTCCAACAGGCGGGCAGTTTGCCGCTCGACCCGGTGAGCGTCGAAATCACCTATGGGCTCGACCGGATCATCATGTATTTGCAGAATAAAACCCAGGTCTGGGACATTGATGTCGATGGTCAACATAAATTCAGTGAAATCTATCGCGATGCGGAGATCGAGAACTGTGTCTACAACTATGAATTGGCCGATGTAGAACGGCTCAAACAACTGTATGAAATCTATCACGCCGAAGCGGATGCCTGCATCAAACGCGGGTTGGTAATCCCGGCGCATGATTACGTCTTGCGCCAAAGCCAGACGTTCAATTTGCTCGATTCGCGCGGTGCGATTGGCGTCACCGAGCGGGCCAAATTTTTCGCGGGCATGCGTAGCCAATCGCGCTCGGTGGCGGAACTTTATGTAAAACAGCGCGAACGCGAAGAATTTCCCTGGCTGAAAGAGCATGGGATTAAGGATACAGGAAGTAAGGATATAGGAGTCGGAGATGTCACATCCCTACTCCCTACTCCCTACTCCCTACTCCCTACTCCCTTCCTCCTCGAAATCGGTGCCGAAGAATTGCCCGTTGACGATGTCGTGAGTGGGATTGCCCAAATTCAAGAAAATCTGGCTAAATTACTTAAGGAACAGCGGCTTGAATATGGGGCGTTACGCGTCACCGGCACACCCCGCCGCCTGATCGCCTATGTCACTGAATTGGCCGCCCGCCAGACTGATGAGGTGCAGGAGAAACGGGGTCCCGCCCTCGACCGCGCCTTTGACAGCCTGGACCAGCCGACCAAAGCCGCCGAAGGATTTGCCAAAGGCCAAGGTGTATCGGTCAATAGCTTGGAAAAACGCGAAAATTACGTGTACGCGATCAAGCGGGTGGAAGGCCAGGCAACTGCCAGTGTGCTGCCCGGTATTTGCACTGCGCTGCTCGATAGCTTGCATTTTGAAACAACCATGCGCTGGAACAGCAGCAATGTCGCCTTTCCACGCCCGTTGCGCTGGATCGTAGCGCTCTACGGCGATCAAGTGGTGCCCTTTACCTGGGCCGGCGTCACCAGCGGCAATCGCAGTCGCGGCCCGCGTTTCGCCGATGCCGTCGCCCAACTGCCGCCGGGCGAATTCACGACATTTGCCGTAAACAATGCCGACAGTTATTTTGCCGCCGTGGCCGCTCAAGGCGTACTGGTGGATCGGGCGGAGCGGCAACAACGGATCGCTGAAATGGTGCAAAAGAGCGCGGCGAGCGTCAAAGGCGTCACATCCGATGAACCGGCGCTGCTCGACGAAGTGACCGATCTGGTCGAAGCGCCCCAAGCGCTGCTCGGTTCGTTTGAGGCGAAATATCTGGAACTACCAGCGCCGGTGTTGATTGCGGTGATGAAAAAACATCAGCGCTATTTTCCGCTCTTTGGGGCAGAATTACAAGGGACAATGCTGCCGCATTTCATTACGATTGCCAATGCCAACGGCCTGGCCCACCCGGATGTGGTCGTGGCCGGCAACGAAGGCGTGCTGCGCGCGCGTTATTCTGACGCATCCTTCTTTTATCGCCAGGACACCGCGCGACCGCTGGAAAGCTACACCCCACGCCTAAGTACGCTGACCTTCCATGAAAAGCTTGGTTCGATGCTCGACAAGGTGGAACGGCTGAAAACACTAGCGCCGCAGCTCGCGCAGATGCTCAAGGCAACCGATGCGCAAATCGCCGACGTAACGCGCGCCGCCGCGCTCGCCAAATCTGATTTGGTCACCTCGATGGTGGTGGAAATGACCAGCCTCCAGGGGATCATCGGCGAAATC
>JBBQBY010000453.1:0-5709 GCA_038318235.1 Caldilineales bacterium | reverse complement strand
TTGCCTTGAATGCCGACACGGTTCATGCCGTCATTCCAGTCACCCGCACCCATTAAGGGGATGCCGTGGCTGCCGGCTGTTGTGCCTTTGCGTAAGGCGCGCCGACAATGTTCATAGAGCGAATAGACCGCTTCGGTCGAGTCGTAGAGCGAATAACGCTCTTCTTCGTCTTCACGCAATGGCTCACCTTGGAGGAAGGGTATGGTCTCATCCAAGATGCCCGTATCGCCCGTGGCCGCGACATAATTGGCCGTGACATAGGGTAACCAGAGCAGATCGTCGCTGATGCGCGTGCGCACGCCGCGGCCAGCGGGTGGATGCCACCAGTGCAATACATCGCCCGCCTCAAATTGGTGGTGCGCCGTCTCCAAGATATGTTGGCGGGTGAGATCCGGGCGCGCATGGATCAGCGCCATGACATCTTGCAACTGATCGCGGAAACCAAAGGCGCCACTAGATTGGTAGAGCGCAGAACGGCCCCAAGTGCGGCAGGCCAGCGCTTGATAGAGCAGCCACTGGTTGAGCAGCAAATCCATGGCTGGATCCGGGGTTTTGACAGTTAGCGTGCCCAAAATGGCTTGCCATTGTTGCTGGGTTGCTTGCCAAGCCGCGTTGACTGTCTCTGGGGCTTTGAATTGTTCGACCAGCGCGATCGCCTGTTCACGGTTTGCACCCTGCCCGATCAAAAAGTAAACTTCTTCGCTGGCGCCCGGCGCTAGATCAATATGCAGTTGTAACACGCCGCAACTGTCGATCCCCGCTTCCAGCCGACCAGCCAGACCGACGCGTTCTAGCGCGGCGGGGCGGCGCAGATCACCGAGCCGACCCAGAAATTCGGTGCGATCAGTGGTCAGGCCGTGTAACTCTTTGCTGGCGGCCACAAAGGCCACGCGTTGTCCGAACTCCGCGCTATAGGCATTGCGCACGAGTAAACAACCTGAGCTTTCCTCAAATTCTGGCACCAGGTGTTGCTGGGTGCTATCGCGATCTACGCCCAGCACCCAATCGGCGTAATAGGTGACGGTGAGGCGCCGGGGTCGGTCTTCGACATTTTCCAGCCGCAACTGCACGATCTTTACCGGAGCGCTCGCCATGCCTTGGGCGACAGCATCCGGCGCCACAAAGAGCCGCAAGTGATGCTTCAGATTGTGACTGTTATGTTCAAACGTGGTGTAGCCCGCGCCATGCCGCACCAGATACGGTTGATCTGCGGGCGCAGGCTGCGGTGTGGGTGACCAAACTTCAGCCGTCTCTTCATCGCGGACATAGACTATCTCCGCCGGCATATCACTCACAGGGTCATTGCGCCAGGTGGTGAGCCGGTTTTCGCCGCTGTTGATCGACCAAGTGTAACCGCTACCGGTTTCTGACACTAAGAAACCAAAATCAGGATTGGCCACGACGTTAATCCACGGGGCTGGCGTCGTTTCGCCAGGGCGCAGATAGATCACATATTCGCCCCCATCTGCGCTAAACCCGCCGGCTGCATTGTCGAACTGTAAATCTGCCGGGCGCAGGAGCGGCGGCGTACGATCTGGGATCTCATTGGCTGCCAACATGGGGACTAAGGCTGGCAAACGCATCGGGCGCTGGAGCAGATTATCTAATTGTTGCGCCAGCAGACCCTTATGACCATCCAAAATCACGCGCGCGGCGGTTTGGAGTAAAACCTGGTCGCCTTGATTGAGTTGGTCCTCGTACAGTACAAAGACGCCGCCGCGTTGATTCAACAAGGTATTGCTATCCATCCGTTGGATCATGCGCTGAATAAAACCATGGACGGATTGTCCATAGTTGCTGGCTTGTTGGTTGAGGATCACCAGATCAACTTGCAGACCGCGGCGTCGCCAATAGGTGTGCGCCTGCAGCAACTGTTGCAGCAACTCACCTTCTGATTCGTCACGAATGCGCATTAGCAGAATCGGGTAGTCACCGGAGATGCCAAAGGCCCACAAGCTAGATTGACCTTTGCGGTTGGCCACCAGGGTGGCCGGATCGGCGCGACGGGCAGGATGGGGATACAAAAGCAAGGAGAGCATCTGCTGAATCGGCGCCAGCGTTGTGCTATTCAAATCGATCTGACGCAACTCGCGTTCAGCCTGGCTGCGCGCGCGCGTGAAGGCGCGCGTGATCATGGCGGTGGCCTGATAACGGCGAGCCAGGTTGATCGCCTCTGGTCGGGTGGCGGCCACGAGCGTGAGAAACGTCAAGCGGCGCGTCGTGCGCGGCGCCAGATGGATCGTGTGACTCAGCGCCATGATCGGGTCGAGTGTGGCGCCCGTAGTATTAGAAAGCCCAAGATTAGAAAACACCTGATCAGGCTGTAGCGCTACGGGGTCACGCGGGGTATGGCCGCGACCCAAGAAACGGGCTCGATCACTCTCATAGGCGCCTTGCTCTTCCGCGTCCGTTGCCTTACCTTCGACGACCAGCATGTGGATCAGGAAACGCGGGTCTTCGTCAGCAGAACGGGGGCGGCGGCGGAAGATCAAGGCATTGAGCTCGGGCAGATACTCGCTTTCCACAAACAATTTGGCAAAGGCCTGATGGCGGCGATCACCTGCGGCCGGCGCCATCACAATTTCGCCGTAGCTGGTCAATTGTAAATGGCGCGCTTCATCGCTGTCGTTGGTGAGATTGATGTGCCGAATTTCCACATCATCATCCGGTGATACGATAATTTCGACATGCTGCGAAATGGCATTATCGCGCCGGCGGAATTCAACCATGTGCGGATGAAACAGAACTTCTTCATGTTCAGAACGGTTGCCGGTTGGCTGTCTGGTTGGCGACCAGATCGCTCCACTCGCTTTGTCTTGGATGTAGAGCCAGCAACCCCAATCATCGAGCGTGGTATCTGCGCGCCAACGGGTTAAAGCGATATCTTTCCATTGGCTATAGCCACCCCCTGCATTGGTGATCATCACCCCATAGCTGCCATTCGAAAGGAAATGGACCAACGGCATCGGAGAATCCGTGGGCACGGGCCAGGGATGCATGACAATCGCCGGCGCGGCTGGGCGGACGGGTGTGCTTTCTTCTTCGTGCGGATACCTCATCGGTGCATCTTGGGGCACCTGTTCTTGCAAGAGTAGATCGACACTTTCAATTCTGGGATCGGCATGAAAACGGTCCACCATCCGCGATCCTTGCAGCACGTCGGCCACCGCCAACATGATCATACCCTGATGATGTGCCATATAGGAGCGCACAATCGCTTTATCTTGGCCCAAACTCAGACGCGCGGCCGTAAAATCAATGGCTTCGTAGAAGCCATAGCGGCCCATCATGCCCAAACTTTTCAGCTGTTCCATGTTCTTCAGCACGGCCTGGGGCCGGAAGGGCAGCGCCAGCATCGAGGCATAGGGCGTGACCACGAGATCATCGGTCAGCCCGCGTTTAAAGCCGAGCCCCGGCACACCAAAGGCATAATATTGATAATTCATCGCCGCATCGAAGGCGTAAAAGCCCGATTCAGAGATGCCCCAAGGCACACCTTTTTGCTTGGCATACGCAATTTGATGGTCGATACAGCCGTCATAACTTTGGTGCTGCAATGTGCCAGGATAGGTGCGCAACAAGAGTGGTGGCATCAGATACTCGAACATCGTACCGCTCCACGAGAGCAATACCTGTTCGCCATTTTCCACTCGCGTCAACGGGCGACCCAGATGCAACCAGTGACTCTGCGGTATGTCGTCTTTGCCAATCGCAATCAAGCTAGCAATGCGCGCTTCGGAGGCCAGCAGATCGTAGTAACTGTTATCCAACAGGCCGGCGTCGATGTTATAACCAATATGGAAGACCTGGCGATACTCATCAAACAGAAAGCCGAACTCCATTTCGGTGATCAACGTTTCGGCTTGTTCGGCCAATTCTGCAAAGCTATTCAACAAACCCTCCACTGCGTTGGGCGTTTCCTTCAGCTGTGCAAGCAAACTTGTACACCAGACGCGCGCGGCCTGAATCGCCTCCGCTTGCACTGCGCCGTTCGGTTGGGCCGCGTTCGTGGCGCGGATTTCTTGATCGATCTGACCGAGCAGGCGTAGAATTCGCTCAATGTGCATTTGGCCAGTGCCACAGATGGCCGTCACTTCGACCAGGCGCGGGGTTAGGGGAAAAGTGGCTTGCAGGGTTTGCCAAGTGGCCTGAAGGCTGGCAAAAATTTCGGCGCCCGGCGTATCGATTGCCGTTGGCTTCGCGAACTGGGTGAAGAGCGCGGGCGGCTGGGCTAAAAAAGTCAGCCACGGCAAAAATTGATCAACCTCGCGCTGCATATTATCCAGCCGTGTATGAATCCGATCCGAGTAAATGCGATAATCGCGAATGGTTTCGATGTTTAGATGGGCGGCGTTGGCTTCGATAAAGTCAATCAAACGACCATCCAACTCTTGACGGCTGTCACCCGCCAGGTGGCTTAGCATCTTGTACCACTGGCTGGGATCCTCGGCCACCGCGGCCACTTGTTGTTCGATTTTTGCGATCACGGCGATCAGCGGGGCGGTAGATGGTTCGTTCTCTTGGCCGCTGGCCACCACCGTCTCGCCGAGTGAGGCCAGCAGATCAAGCGTGCCTGGCCACCATTCACTGCGCCAGACCAGTTGCTGAGGCATGCCCAAACAGCCCTGTTTGAGGGCAATCAGACAGCCAGCCAAATTACCACTGTCCACCGTGGATACGTAGCGCGGCGACAAAGGTTCCAGGGTGCGCGTATCGATCCAGTTCAAAAAGTGACCTCGATAGCGATCCAATTTTTCCAGCGTGTCGAAGGTAAAATGTAAACGCAATGCTAAATTGGTATGGATCATGTAGCCCAAATCGTGCGCGGCCAACATCGATAATAAATACATGCCGACATTCGTTGGCGAAGTGCGATGGGCAACGACGCCGCGCGGCGATTCTTGAAAATGGTCGGGCGGCAACCAATTGTCATCTGGCCCGACAAATTGTTCGTAGAACAGCCAGGTGCGGCGGGCCAGAATACGCAGTTGTCTTTGTTGTTCTGGGGTGATCGACTTGGATGGTTCTGGATCGGGCCGGCTGATCAAATAGGCAATTTGCCAGGCAAAGATCCAGGTGACAAAGAAAGGAACGGCAATCGGTAGTGCGTTGGGTCTAATCCACGCCACTAGCACAGCTAAGCCAACGGTCAGGGCAATCGATGGCAACATTTTCCGCAACGTAGTCGTAGTCTTCACTTCGTCGCCGAACAGCCGCACCGTGTGTTCGGCGGTTGTCCATTGCAGGAGATTCCGGCGCGTGATAAACACCCGACCTAGCGTGGTGAAAATGGCATCTAACAATACCAACGTTTCATAGGGCAAAAAGGCCAGATAGAGCAGCCAGCGCAAGGCGTTATCGCGTAAGGATTTGAGCACAACGCGCCAAGCGCCGCCATTACTATTGGCATCGTTCTTGCTGCGGATACTATGGACAAGCCCGGTCAGCGCGCCGATAATCAGCGAGAAGGCTGGGGTGACCAAGCCAAGATCTGTCCACAATAACGCCGAACCTGGCAACACGGTCCATGCCGCCACAAAGTGCAGCAGCAGGGCCGGTGACAGCGAACTGCGTCGCAAATTATCAATAATTTTCCAGCGGTCAATCAACTCGACAGAGGATGGCGAAGCTTGGACTTTACTCACCGCTTCTTCACCGGCATCGTTGCGGAAAATGTTGCCATCGATTGCCCTGACCGTTGGCTTAGCT
>JBBQBY010000452.1:0-5718 GCA_038318235.1 Caldilineales bacterium | reverse complement strand
GGCCTTTCACCAGGCCGGACACGGGGCCGCTCACGGGCAGCACCCGGCGTTCGTCGCGCAGGATCGCCTCCAGGATGCGTGCCGTCGCAAGGCCGATCGCCCAGTTCGTCGCACCCTTGTGGTTGGTGGTTTAACACCTATCTCACATTGCTTATTACACAAGGAATTGAATTATGAACAAAACACAAGCTCATCCGATCCTGAACCCTCGTCCAAGCCTGAACCGGCGTGATTTTCTAAAATTTTTGGCGGCTGCTGGTGTAACCGCCGTAGCCGCCACGGGGGGCTATGCCTTATACACCTATGCCCCGTGGCTGGATTATGACCAACAGGCCAACCAAGCCCGCCGACCTTTTGCGCAGGATGCAGCAATATCAGCCATGCCCGCACCCATGCGCGAACTCGTCCGTTATGCGACGCTGGCCGCGAGTGGACACAATACCCAACCGTGGCATTTTGCCATCAAAGAAAAGGCGATCGAAATCCACCCAGACTATACCCGTCATTTGCCCGCCGTTGACCCCAGCGACCGTGAACTCTGGATCAGCCTGGGTTGCGCGCTGGAAAACCTGCTAATCGCCGCGCGTGCTACTGGGTATGCACCCGAAGTGACCTACCCGGATGCGGCAGATTTCATCCACATTGGTTTGACCGCGGATACGCCGCAGGGCAGTCCGCTGTTCGACGCCATCCCACTGCGCCAGAATACCCGCTCGGAATATGACGGCCAGATCATTAAGTCGGCCGACCTTGACCAAGTGCAGGCTGTGCGGCTGGAGCCGGGTGTCGTGCTGCATTTTATCACCAACCCGACCGAACGGGAGACGGTACTGGACTATGTCAATCAGGGCAATCTGAGCCAGTATGCGGATAAGGCATTTGTGGCTGAGCTGATCCCTTCCAGGTCGAGGCACTGGTCGCGCACGGCTACATCGTCGCCGCCATCGATCAGCCGTATGCTGCCGCGTCGGTCGTTTTCCCAGACGGACACCAGATCACCGGATTGTCGAAAGACCAGATGAATGTTCTGATCCAACAGAGCATCAGCCCGGTCGAAAAAGTGCCAATGCTGAACGGCCGAGCGCTCAAGCATGGTATCATCCCGTATTTCGCACAAGACGTCAGCTTTACCCTTGATCAGCTCACTGCTCTGGACAAAACTGACCCGAACGGGATTCTGACTGGACGGCTAGACCTGGGGCGCGTGGGTACGTTCGGGATTTCGCTTGGTGCGATTGTGGCCAGTGAAGCCTGTCACAGGGAACCACGGCTGCACGCGTGTCTGATGATGGACGCCGCCATGACCGCGGATGTCGTTCTGGCTGGCTTGCGGCAGCCGAGTATGTGGATCACACGGGATGCGGCCACGATGCGGCTGGAAAGAGCGCGATCCGGCGGTTGGTCAGAGGCCGACATCACCCAAACCCTGACTACGATGCGGGCAGTGTTCGAGAAGAGCCTGCTGGGAGATGGTTACTATGTGCAGGTGCCCGGTATGTTCCATGTCAACTTTACCGATACGCCGTACTTTTCTCCGCTTGCGCCTCAGCTGGGTTTTGCCGGGCCGCTTGCTGCCCAACGGGCGTACGCCATCGTCAACGCTTACTCGCTGGCATTCTTCGACCAACATTTAGCAGACCGCCCAGCCGCGCTGCTGGATGGGCCGCCAGAACAATACCCTGAAGTGCTTTTCGAAACGCGCTAGTAAATTAAAGCAATAAAATCTAATGCGCCCGGCCACCCGTTGGATGACACCAGCATAGGTTTATCCAAACAATAACGATATATCGCGATAATATAATTTGACAAGCGCTTTTCCATCAGGTATAGTACCCGCAGTGATATAACGATATATCGCGATATGATAATGGACTTATGCAGCGCCAAGCAATGGTTCAACAGAAACTAATCGTTGCAAGGCGGCGTAGGGCTTAGAGATCACCAAGTGAGGTTTTATGCGAGATAGAAAAATACGGCATGACAATGAGGCGGGTGGTCACCATGGTGACCACAAGGGTAGACATCATCAAGGCGCTGAGGGAGCTGGCAGCGAGGAAGCCCGACCGCAAGACAGAGGCGAGCGAAGGCACGGTCGTCATGGTGGTGGGCGCGACCGGGCGCGGCGCGGCGCCGCGCGTTATATCCTCTTAGATGCGTTGCGCGACGGGCCTAAACATGGCTACGAAATCATCAAGGCCCTGGAGGAGCGCTCGTCCGGTCGGTACATCCCCAGCCCTGGCACGGTCTATCCGACCCTGCAATATTTAGAAGATCAGGGCTTGGTGCGCGCCAATCAAGAAGCTGAGCGGCGCATCTACCAACTGACGGAGGCCGGCCAGGCAGAACTTGCCGCCCTGGCCGAACAGGTGACGGCCTTCTGGGGGCGCTTTGCCGAGCCGGGCGTTGCGGCAACAAGCCAGCCTGAGGTCAGCTTTTTGCAAGATGAGCTCGAACACCTGAACCGCATTGTGTGGAACGGGCTACGCACAGCCATTGCCCAAGGGCAGCAGGAGCCGATCCGCCGGATGCGCACAGTCATTGAGGAATGCCAAAACAAGATTCGCGAGATTATTTCCACGGACAAATCAGCCACGGATAAATCAGCCACGGATAAATCAGCCACGGAGCAAACGCAATGAGCACCCCAGAAAAAAGCATGCAGAACTACGATCACTACATCAGCCAACTGTTCGCGCCGGAAGATGATGTCCTCCAGGCGACGCGTGCGGCGATGCAACAAGCAGGCTTGCCGCAGATCAATGTCTCCGCCAGCGGCGGTCAATTGCTGCACCTATTGGTGTTGATGAGCGGGGCTAAACGTATCCTGGAAATCGGCACGCTGGGCGGTTATAGCGCCATCTGGCTGGCGCGTGCCTTGCCCGCGGATGGCAAATTGATTTCGTTGGAGATCAATGAACATCATGCCGATGTTGCACGCCGCAATTTGGCCGAAGTGGGACTGGCGGCAAAGGTGGAAGTGCGCGTCGGGCCAGCGTTGGCGACCCTGACCGCCATGGAACAAGTGGGCGAAGCGCCTTTTGATCTGGTTTTTATCGATGCAGACAAAGACGGCTATGTGGCGTACTTGCAAAAAGCCGTGGCCCTTGTGCGCGACGGTGGGTTGATCCTGGCCGACAATACGCTGCCCGATGCTGTACTTGACGCCACGGCTGAAAGCGGCACGAAACACTACAACGCCGCTGTCGCTGCGCATCCGGCGCTCGTGTCGAGCATCGTGCCTGTGTTGCGGCACCAGGGTCTTGATGGGCTGACAATCTCGGTCAAGCGTGCGCTGGGCGCATGAAGTTTGCTTGTGCAACACGCGCCAGGAGATCAGTTGTGGCAGTAGCTTGTACCATGTGCCGCATTTTCATAAAACGTTGCTAAGCCCGTTAATTCCGCCGCGCTGCAACAACCCGCGCATGATGCGTTTCTGGCGCACGGCACGAACCATAAAATAGCTGCCCAAGCCAAGCCCCAACATAACCGTAATCACGCTGGCTTCGATCCCAAACGCGCCACCGGTAGGGGTATCAGGGGTGCGCTTTGAACGCATAGCGCCGCGAGCTTAACCGTATCATCGAATGTTTTCATTGCTCTCCAAATAAAAATAAGTACAAATCGGTGGGCGATACCTCGCTTGTGCTAGAGATCATGGCACCGCAAGACTTTTGTTCCGGAACAAGATAACGCTCGTGGCAATGCCCCAAATACCAAAAGCGCCAATCTGGATTATGGCAAGTAGGCTTGTTTGGTACACTGCCAGTGTGAGCAAGCCAGCAAGCCCGCCAACAAAGCCAGCCAACGACACAAGTCTTGGAAAGGTGCCACTGTTCCAAGCGAGCCATGCGAAGAGGAACTGACCAAAACCCAAGGTCATAAGGCCAGGGTCCGAAAGAAAGAATGACAGGTTGCTCCAAATTGCAGCCTGATAGGCGGCGTCAGCAGCACTCGGCGCTACGTCACCGGCCCTGGTAATGGCGAGAAACGCACCAATAGAGGTGAACGTGGCAAAACCAAGGAGAAGTATGCCGCCTGTCGATAGCAGTGTGGCAGCAAGAGCTAAAGGGCTGCTTCTTCCGCCGAGCAAGATTCCTAGTCCAGCGACGAATGGAATTGCCACCATCACCCATACCATCACCGTGATCGCTTGAAGCACATAGCGCGACTGAGCCATGCCTGCCGTGGGTAGCGGGGTGACAACCGTCAGCACCGAAATCAATCCAGTGAGGATAGCAAAAACTGCAAAGGTAACCCTTCTGTCAAACTCTGAAGAGTTGCGCATCATTTGACTCCTAAAATAAACGTAGAAGGCCCCAACCAGTTGTCGACGTCGACGCATAAGTCCTGTGATAAGAGCTTGATCGGGTGATGATTGAGTGCGCAATGAAACAAGCGGCCGTAAAGCCGCTTGTCCACGTTACACAGTCTCCAGCGAACTTACTCGGCTGCGGCTTGGTTGAGTTGGGGCGCTAGCTTGCCAGACAAGGCTGCCGAGACTTTCTCGCGCCGCTCAGACCAGAGCGCATAGCCCAGCCAGGCCAGCGCCAACCCCATCGGCATCGCCGCCAACCGCTCGAGCTGGTGAGGCAGCAGCGCAACCATGATGATTGCCAAAGGCCCCGAGAAGGCAAGCAGGCCAGCCACCCAGCGCGGCAGGATGCCGGCGCGGAACATCGCGATGCCAAAGAGCAGGAGGCCGAGCAAATACAGCACCGATACGAGTGAATAGACCGTTGCGAGGGCGCCGAGGTTTAGCGGGCCACCGGCCCCACTTGCCATCCCCAGAACACTCTCCACAAACGTCGGCGCCACGGTCGTCAACAGCGGCAAGATTAAGGGCTCGACGAATGAAAAGCACATTTGGACGGCATAGAAGATGGTTAGCAGAAGATAGCCGGCCAGACCCAGCCAACCGGTCTCTTCCACTTGTCTGGCGTAGAGCCCGGCAATGCCGAACAGGCCAAACAGGGACATCACCGTCTTCAAGGAGGTGATGATGATGAATGCGCTGGTGTTGACGGACGCAAGAACGTCAGGTGGGTGGATCGGCTGAATGCCTGCGAAAATAATCCCGGCCACCATCGCGGATAATCCTGACCAACGGATGAGTTTCGAGGCTGTTATCTTCATTTTGCTCTCCTTGATCACGGTCTGGCGGTTGGTGTTCATGGGTTTGTCGCCTTCAATAAACGCAGCCTTTTGTTCGCCCCTGTCGAATGCCATGTTAAACATATACGTGTAGTGACCAGTTGACCAACAATGCGAAAAGGTAAAGACCTATACCAAACGCAGTATGATTCATTAAACTACGAAGTCTTGCCTGCGTAGGATTTGACATCTTTGATGCGGCAAATCCGAGCCCAAATGCAGGTTGCATAATGGAGAACGGCGCCAAGACCGTGACGACCCCGAAGCCGATTGCAGGAATCAGCGTCGGATGCTGAAGCCAGCTGTTGCCGACGAATGCAACGAAAACGCTGGCGAATGTGATGCCAATCATGTAATGAGCGATCCAGCCTACCGTGCATTCTGCGCTCTTCCGTGGGGCAGATGCAATATTGGAATGCGTAAAGATTCCTTCGGGCATGGTTCGCAGCCAACGCCCGACTAGACAGATGTTGGAGGGCGTAATCTGAAAGGTATATTTGAGAAACAGTCCCCAAAGGTCAAACGTAAGTGTTGCGCCAAGCCCAATCAGGATTGCGCGAATCAGGG
>JBBQBY010000451.1:0-5718 GCA_038318235.1 Caldilineales bacterium | reverse complement strand
CAATATCACGCGCGGCCGCAAATTTTTCCGCACCTGGTTTCTCATGCCGCTGATGGTGAGCCCGGTAGTAGTCTCTTTCGTCGTGGGCCGCATGTTATTTGCCGAAGATATTGGGCCGGTCAACGAATTGCTGCGCTTGCTGGGCTTTAAAGGCATTCCCTGGTTTACTAATGCGACCTGGGCAATGATTATGCTGATGATTGTGGATGTTTGGCAATGGAGTTCATTCATGATTCTGATGCTTATGGCCGGTTTGCAGGGCATTCCGCCCGATTTGCATGAAGCGGCCCACGTTGATGGCGCCACCGCCTGGCAAAGTTTCTGGCGCATTACCATGCCGCTCCTGATGCCGCTCCTGGTGACTGCCTTGTTGATCCGCATTATTGACGCCTTTAAGGTAGTGGACATCGTGATGGTGCTCACCGGCGGTGGGCCAGGTCAGGCCACCGAGACGGTTACCTTAGCCATCTACCGGACAGGCGTTAAGGGCGGCGATCTGGCCTTTGGCAGCAGTCAAGCCTACTTTCTGATGATCATCATGCTGGTCTTTGGCGGGGCTTTCTTGTTCATGTCCAGACGCGCGTTGGGACGTAGCGAATAAATCGATTAGCACTTATGCAATAAGTGTACAGGAGGGATACATGGGGATTAAAGCCCGCAAGCGACTCAGCTTGACCATTTCTTATATCGTGCTCAGTTTGTGGTCGCTCATTCTGTTTTTCCCGATCTACTGGGTGGTGATCACGTCGTTCAAAAGCCAGGTCGATTTTGCCGTGAAGTCGCGCTATCTGCCCTTTATCGATTTCCAGCCCACCCTAAATGCCTGGCGCTATCTCTTCGTGGATCGCCTAAGCTGGTTTATGACGCCTTTTATGAATAGCCTGATTGTCGCCTTTATCTCCTCGATTATCGCGCTGGTAATTGGCTCGATGGCCGGCTATGCGTTGGCCCGCTTTAAATTTGGCCGGCATAATAATTCAATTGTGCTCGGCTTTATGTCGCAGCGCATGTTTCCGGGCGCGCTCTTTATCCTGGCTTTTCTGGTGATGTTCCGCGAGTTACATTTGCTGGATACACGCACCGCGCTCGTCATCGTCTATGCCAGCGGTGCGGTGCCTTTTGTCGTGTGGGTGATGCGCGATTTCTTTGAGACCTTACCGGTCGAGATCGAAGAAAGCGCTATGATCGACGGCGCGTCACGGTTGCGTATTATCTTTCGCATCGCGATGCCGCTGGCCGCACCCGGCTTGGTGGCGGTCTTTGTGCTCTGTCTGATCGGCGCTTGGAATGAATACCTCGTCGCCCTGACGCTCTCCTTTCGCGAGGCGATCACGATCCCGCTCTTTATGCAGATGCAAGTCAGCACCACTGGCTACACCGAATGGTGGAATATGAGCGCCATCGCGTTAGTCAGCGTCGTCCCCGTGATGATCGCAGGGATGCTCTTGGAGAAATATATCACTGGCGGCTTGACCTTTGGCGCGCTAAAAGGGTGATCAATGGCTTATTATCACTCCAGCCAGTAACGTGTTAGCTAGAGCCATAGGTTAATCATTAGGTTGATAGGCCTGGCAGAAAGTTGTATAATGTTGTTGAACTTGTGCTGACCTTTCTACTAGAACAGAGGGAAAGAACTTTGTCATCAACACCACAACTTGCGCCACCAACCCAAACTGTGACCTTCGAAACGCAGATTCCACAGGATATCTATTTAGCCCTGCGTGCGCATGGTCTCTTCCGCGAAGCTTTAGCCGAGCAATCACAACATCTATTGGCGCTACGTTTCTACCAGGACCATTTGCTTTCCTTAGGGCAAGCCGCGCGGTTAGCGGGTTTGGATCGCTGGGCTTTTATCGAGTTACTGGGCGAAAATCAGATCCCTGTGATCGACTATGATGATGAAGAGCTAGCCAACGAATTTGATACGGTTGACCAACTTATTGTGCAGTTAAAAGCAGAGCCCCAATATCGAGCTAGGCGGCTTTTTGCAACGATTGATAAATTACACGCGCTTGAACCCACATTGACGCAAACGGAACCCCATGAGGAAATTCAAGCCCATCGTACAGAAAAGTAAAGCCAACGCGCGTCGCAGCAACCAACAAATTCGCCGACTATAGCGGATATCATCTAACTAAGATTCCCCCACAATCCTGGCTGATCCAGATACGGCATCTGGTAATGACCACCGCTCAATTTAAAAACCTATCGCCATACGCAAATTATCCCAATCTATAGCTTTCTAGAAATAATTGGTATGTAATCACGATGACTAATACTTTTCAAGCCACGATCCAAGGTTTTCAGATTTACGGCTTGCGTAATGACGCCGTTGAAATCGCCGTTATGCCCGAACTGGGCGCAAAGGTTTCCAGTTTGATCCAGCATGCTACTGGGCGCGAATGGATGTGGACGCCGCCCCAAGGCGCGCATTTTTTCCGCCAACCGACCGGTTCATCATTTCTCGAAAGCAGCATTGTCGGCGCCGATGAATGTATCCCCACCATTGTCCCTTGCCAGTGGCGCGGGCGTGACTTGACCGATCACGGGGAAGTGTGGACCGAAGCCTGGACGCTCGACGAGGCGGCCTTTGCGCAGGGAGCACTGGTCACCAGCATCAAGTTTCCGATTTCACCCTTCTGGCTGGAACGGCGCATCTCGCTCGTCGACAATAATGTGCGTTTCGAGTATACGTTGCGCAACGAGTCGGCTGAGTTGCAAGAATTTATGTGGGCATATCACCCGTTGATGAAGATCAGTGAAGGCGATCAACTGGTGTTGCCCGCAGACACCGGCATGCGCACCTATGTGGCGGGAAACTGTCCGTGGGACAAAGGCAATGAGACCCGCTGGCGTTGGCCCAATCTGGCCCCTGAGGCCCACATTGAACGCCTCGATCTCGGCGGTACGGGGCGCGGGATTAAGCTCTTCAGCGATCCGGTGCCTGCCGGCAACGTAGCGATTCATAATGCGCGCACGGGCGAAAAACTCACCTATACCTTTGATGCAAAACAAGTTGATACAATTGGTATTTGGCTGAACCGCGGCTCGTGGAATGGCTATCAACATTTAGCGATTGAACCAGGCATCGGCGCACCCGATCCGTTGGATCGCGCCGTGCAGGATTGGCAACGCTTTGGTGCAGTGGCGCCCGGTGAAATCACCCAATGGTGGTTTGCCCTCTCATTGACCGTCGAAAAATAATAAAGGAATGGTTATGCCCTACGATGCGGCCATTGTGCCGACTCAACTCAACCCAGAATTAACGCCGGAACTGGAACGCGAAGTTAAGTTCTTTATGAAATGGGGCTATCTGATCATTGAAAATGCGATCACGCCCGAACAGGTTGAGCTATTACGCAGCGCGCTGGATCAAACTTTTACACGCACCAAGTCACAATTTACCCATCAATTACTCGAAGAAGATGATCGTTTCGCCTTTCTGCTTGATAACCCGACGATCTTCATGCGCATCCAGGCGATCTTGGGCAATTGCGTCCAATTGCACAGTGCCACCGCGCGTGTCACCGAACCGGGCGCGCCAGATCAAAGCTGGCATCGCGACGGACCCTGGCCGGTGGATCCGGATGGCACGCCCTATAGCAGCATCCCCGGCCAGATCAACTGTGGTTATTACCTGGACGAATTGACCATGCAGAATGGACCAATTGTGATTGTGCCGGGCAGCCAACGCGCGCCCTTCAAACCACCCGAAGGCTACCCACGCTTCCCCGATGAAAAATTTGTCTTGGCGAAACCGGGCCAGGCGGTGCTCTTTAATGGCTGGCTCTATCACCGGGGTGCAGCCAACAAATCTGACATACGGCGGCGCGTCTGCCTGATGTGCTACCAGAACGCATGGATGAAATCGCGCGAATCGTTTGACGGTCCGCGCGTGACCAAGTTGCGCGAGCAAGGCACGCCCGCGCAACAGTTGCTGCTCGGTGGCGTCGCGCAATGGTGATCGATTTTTAATGCAGGTTACACAGAGTGCACAAAGAAGTCACAGAGCACACGGAGAAAAACAAATTTTCACTCCGTGTGCTCTGTGTAACCTGCATTTTTTAGAAAGTTGCTATGACAAACAATCCAATTCAGAAGACGACAGTCGCTGGCATTCCAGCCATATGGGTTGAACCCGAATCAACCGCAGCGCGCAAATTGGTGATTTGGCTACCCGGTTTCAGCGGCCAAAAAGAGGGGCTACAAGAGAATTTGCAGGGTCTGGCGCGGGCCGGCTTCGTGGGGCTCAGCTTTGATCCGGTGCAGCACGGCGAGCGCCGCATCGAGACCAACGATCAATTACGTCAACGGGTGCGCGGCAACATTCGGCGTTACTTCTGGCCGATCCTGGCCCAGACCGCCGAGGAGACACCGTTGATCATTGAGTGGGCGATCAAGACGCTAGGGGTTGCGCCCCAAGTAGGCATGGGTGGGATTTCGATGGGCGGTGATATTTCTGTCGCGGCAGCTGGGGTCGATCCGCGCATTGTTGCCGTCGCGGCGGGCGTCGCAACCCCTGATTGGCTGCGCCCCGGTTCATTCGAGCCACAGGGCGCGCCGGATGAATTTGCCCAAGCCTGCTATGATCGGCGCAATCCTTTAACCCACTTGGATCTCTATGCGCACCGTCCAGCCATTACCTTCCAGTGTGGCGCCGAGGATCAACAAGTGCCGCCGGATGGTGCGCAACGTTTTGCAGCGACCCTCCAAACGATTTATGCCCAACGGCCTGATGCGCTGGCCGTCGAGTTACAGCCGGACACGCCGCACAAGTTTACGCCGGAGATGTGGCAGAATTCGCTACGCTGGTTCGAGAAATATCTTTAGACCCACCCTAGCCCTCCCTACAGGGAGGGGACTGTTTGGTGGACAAAATTGAGTTGATTCGTTTTGACCACCAAACAGTCCCCTCTCCCAGCGAAGCGGCCGGGGGAGGGTTAGGGAGGGGTCTACGCCGCCACCATCTCGACCACGGGCGCGCCATTTTGATCAACCCAGACACCACAAGAACCGCCGCGCTCGCTCTCGGCGAGCTGGACTTCGCTGCCGTCCATGCGCAGGGTGGGCTGGTAAAACTTGGAAACCTTTTCCGCTTCCCCGGCAATATAATGCCCGATTAAGGCCCGGCGAAAACGGTCTGGGCTGGTGTTGGGATAGCTGCCGTGGATCAGTTGCCCGTTGAAAAAGAGCACATCGCCCGCTTCCATGATCACGGGTTTGGCCTGCACACCTTCGGGAATGGGCACGGTCACATCGGTAAAACTTTGCGTGGTGTCGGCGGGAACGGTACAGAGCAACGGCCAGGTATGGCTACCTGGCACAATTTCCATACAACCGTTTTCTTCATCGCAGCGATCCAACGCCATCCACGCCGCCATACAAGTGCCTGGCTGGACGCGCAAATAGTATTGGTCTTGGTGCAGCGCCTGCCCGCGCGCGCCAGGTGGCTTGAAATAGAGCATCGTCTGTACGGCAAACGGTTCTTGCCCAAGCAACGTCGTCAAGCAGCGGTTGACGCGCGCATCGAGCATCCATTGCAGGCTGAGATCGTCCCAACGGTGCATGTGGATCATGCGCGGAAATTTCTTCAGTGGATCCGTATTTTGCACATCGACGCCTGGAAAATCACCGGGCAAAGGGCCACTGGCGCGCATATCCATATAATGTTGCTTATACGTAGCTACTTCAGCGGCCGTAAAGAGACCTGGCACGACC
>JBBQBY010000450.1:0-5724 GCA_038318235.1 Caldilineales bacterium | reverse complement strand
CGCCATGTTGATCACACCCATCAGGCCAAAGGCGAAGGCCAGACCGAGTGAAACCATCAACAAAATGGAACCTACGCTCAGGCCATTGAACGCCTGTAAGAGAATTGCGTTCATAAAAGTTTATTTCTCCCCTGTTTACCTTTGTGTAGTCAGCATTTTGACTCACTTTATATAGTCAACCTTTGACAATGTCGTTGTAAAGTTTCCCGCTTGATCGGGAAACGGCGCCAGCGTTTTTGGATCGTACACCACCGCGACCACCTTATAGGAGCCGGGCGGCGCGTCCGTTGGTAATGTTAACTCGACCCGCATGTTGGCGGCCAGCACTGTGTCCGCTTGGGCCACCGTCTGCGCGGCCTGATTGACCAACCGTAAAGACATTTTGCGCGAACCATCTGTTTTGCCGGTCGCCGTCACATCGATAAAGAATGGCTGCTCCGGCTTAATCCGTGGCTCATGTTGTAACTGGGTGATCTGCACATCTTGCCATTGCGCATTGATGGCATAACTCGTGGCCGAACGAATCTGGATCTTCGTAATCACATGCGAATGATCGCCCCGTGTGGCAGCGCTCGACCCAATCGGCAACTGCCGATTGGGCGTCGCTGGGTCATAGATAGCGACGGTCAATTGATATTCACCCGACGGCGCATCGTCTGGTACGATCAGCGTATGTTGATCATAGCGAACCGCTTGTAACGGCCAAGCGCTGGCCGGTTCCCCACCCGGTGCGCCTTCGTTGTGGGCCACGACTTTGCCGTTCGGCCCAATCAGACGGACGGACACAATATAATTCTTGTCGATCGCTGCCAAGCTTTTTAAGTAAAGGCGGATCAACAGGTGATCGCCGGTCAGAAACGTGTGCGTGCCCAGCGAATATGCGGCCAGCCGAATTTTATTGGCAAAGTTAACCGCGCTATCAATGTAGACCCCGCTAAATTCGGGTGGGGCTTTGCTGCGCATGTTATAGATGCGCGCCAACTCTAGGCCGTGCAGGCGCACCACATACGCTGGTGTCTGCTCTGAGAAATAATTAACAATGTCACGAATGATATCGCGTCGCTGCCACTGATTGACATAGAGCACCGCATAATCTGCATCGAACCAGAAATCCGGCGTCCAGAATGACTGCACCGGTTGTTTGGTCTTTAGAAAATACGACAACGGTCCATCGCCATAGGTGGAAGCGATGCGCAGATTTTCAGCACCCGGCTGCTGATTGAGCCAATCCGCTGCTTCGTCCAACCCTTCACCCCACCCAACCATCATCACCTGCGGGGCAGTTGCGCTACCGCCCATCAGCGGGTTGTAATAAGTGAGATATTCGGGATAATTGGCAAACCCAAAAATACCATGTAACAAAAGCGTCACACCGAGCACAACGGGAAGGCCCAGACGATCCAGTTGTTGCGGCGCTAGTGTCGTCGTATTTCCCTTGGCCGACCGCCTGCGCCACCACTGAACCACCAATTGAGCCACCCCAATCCAGCCCAGCGCGGCTAGCACATCAAGCATGGGAAAGATGGGCAATAGGTAACGGTCAAATTTTTTCCCGCCCAGCGTCATCCCGCCCATGAAGACCAGCGCGAACAGACCCAGGGCCACAGCGCTGCGACGGACAAGTGAGCGGTCAAAAGGCCAGCACCGTTGCCACAGGCAGAAGAGCATCGCCAACAAGCCCAACAGTGTGGCCGGTGTTGTCCGAAACAGATAGGCCACCGGATAGAAAAAGATGCCTGGGTCTTCGACAATGCGGCCCCAGAAATAATTTACACTGATATGGCCCTCGACATAGTCGCTCATTTCGGCGGCCATGTTTTCTAACGTAAATAGTGGTCCGTGCCACATCGCTGGCCATAATGCCACAAAGCTAATCACTGCGATGGCGCCCCATAGGATCGCCCCGATGATCAAACGCTTTTGCGTCTGCCAGATCCGGGCCAGGCTTTGCGTTAGCGAAAAAGGCGTGCCTGTTTTTATCCAGTCAAGTTCGCCGAGTACGACCAAGGCGCCTGCCGGTAGCAGCAAAATCGCCGGCACTTTGGTCAACCAGGCCACGCCCATCAACACGCCTGAGAAGATGAGATTGCGTCGAGTCTGGCTGACATACAACCAAGCTAGAAAATAGAGGCAAGTCAGATAGGTCAGATTAGCCACTAAACTGTCTGGATGCAATTGCCGCGACAGCGCCAGCAAAAAGGGATCCCAACTCACAAAGAGCGTAATCAGCGCTGCTGCACTAGCGCCAAAAAGTTGTGTCAAAGGGAGATAACCAGCCGTAATGAGCAACGCAATCGCCAATACACTCCACCAGCGCCCGGCGACTAATAATGCTAAGGGCGTATGCGTGCTGGATTGGCGGAGCCAGGTCTCAATATCCTCGCCGTCCCCGATCGAAGTTGTGGCGAGGCGCGCATACGCCGGTTCAAGTTGGGCAAAGCCAAGCGCACCAGCCCACATCACCGGGATGCCAGGATGTCCGCTTTGCAGCGTGGCAACAAAATCTTTAACCCACATAGCGTGATAGAAGTTGGCAGAACGGGCTAACCATTTGCGCTCATCCACGGTGACTGATCGGTCCAGGCTGGCGACACGTGGCACCCATGTCGCGAGAAACAGTAAAAACATGATCAACGCAGTTTGTAATCTACGATTCGTTTGTAATTTCAACATTATTTGGGCTATCCAGCATTTCTAGGCGAGAAGCCGCTGGGGAACGATCAAGGCGGCGTGACGAGTGGGCGGTTTTATCAATGCCGCTATTATAGCCCAGTCACTTTGAACTTATACAATCAATCATGGGACAAGGAACAGGGCATGTTGCCCTGTTCCTTGTCCCGTGTCGTTGACCGATTGGGTAAAGTTACTTCTCTACACTAGCTTACTGGATTCGACCACTGGCGGGTGATACGCTTCCCACCTGGGGCCACTTGCTTACTGGCTGGCGCCTTCAGCCAAACCTTTGGCCCATTCAATTTTCTTCAAGAACGGATCGGGTTTGACGGCCTCTTTGCTGCTAAAGACTTCGTCGATCAAGCCGCTGTCATTGATCTTGCCAATGCGGACAACTTTCCAGGTATGTTGCGTTTCCGCGTCTACCTTCACCATGCCTTCCGGCGCGGCAAAGGTGATATCACCGCCGGCGGCTGCCTTCTTGATGTCGGCTACCGCAACGCTGCCGGCCTTCTCCGCCATCGCCTTCCAGAGATAAACCCCGAAATAACCAGCTTCAATCGGGTCATCCGTGACGCGGTCGGCGCCGTAAGCGGCTTTATAAGCGGCCACAAAGGCCTTGTTCTCGGGCGTGTCGGTGGTTTGGAAATAATTCCAGGCCACATAATGACCGGCAATATTCGCTGCGCCAATCCCCCGCACTTCTTCTTCGGCCACGCTCACGGACATCACGGGCAGGGTCGCTGCTGTGAAACCCGCATCCTTAAATTGCTTGAAGAAAGCTACGTTGCTATCGCCGTTTAGCGTGTTGAAAATTGCATCCGGCTTGGCTTCTTGAATCTTGCTGATAATCGTGCTAAATTCCGTGCCGCCCAGCGGTACATATTCCTCACCAGCCAACTCGACGCCCAACGCCTTCAATTGGGCCTTGATGATCAAATTGGCGGTGCGTGGGAAGACATAGTCAGAACCGAGCAAATAGATCTTCTTGGCCTTCAACGTGTCGATCAGATATTGGACGCCAGGAATAATTTGTTGGGTCGGTTCAGCGCCGGTGTAGAAGATATTGGGTGATTGTTCCAAACCTTCGTATTGCACCGGGTAGAATAGCAGGCCATTCAACTCTTCAAAGACCGGCTTGACGGCCTTGCGGCTGGCGCTGGTCCAACACCCAAAGACCACGGCTACCTTGTCCTGCTGTAGCAATTTTTTGGCTTTTTCGGCGAAGGTCGGCCAATCGCTGGCGCCGTCCTCGACAACCGGTTCCAGTTGCTTACCGAGGACGCCACCCGCAGCGTTGATTTCCTTAATGGCTAACAAGGTAGCGTCTCTGACCGATACTTCGCTGATCGACATCGTGCCGCTCAACGAATGCAAAATGCCAACTTTAATCGTGTCACCGCTGGCCGCAGCCACGGTTGATGTCACGGCGGTTGATGCCGCCGGGGTGTCGGTTGCGGCGGCGGCTGGTGCACCGGCGGGCGCCGGGGCGGCACAGGCATTTAGTAAGATCGATAAGACGACGGTTAGGGCCAGCCAAAACGTGTGCTGGCGTGCCGGCGCACGTTTTGTGCGTTTTGTATATTTTTTAATAATACAACCATTTTTTTTGGTGAAAATAAAGAAAAAAAAGTGGCGGATTGTGTAAAAATCACAATCCGCCACTTTTTCCTTAAGAATAGTCGCCTTTAGCTTAAGCAAAAGCTAATAATTTAGCAATCTATGCTTAAAACAGAAAATAACGTTGTGCCATTGGTAGAATCTCGGCTGGTTCGCACGTCAGCAATTCGCCGTCGGCGCGCACTTCATACGTTTCGGGATCCACTTCAATGGTGGGCATGGCGTCGTTGTGGATCATGTTGATTTTACCAATCGTGCGACAATTTTCTACGGCCACTGCCTGTTTTTGCAGGCCAAGCTGGGCGGGCAAGCCGGCCGCCACCGCCGTTTGCGACATAAAGATTAGGCTAATGGCGGCGGGCGCTTTGCCAAAACTACCAAACATTGGCCGATAGATCACCGGTTGTGGCGTTGGGATCGAAGCATTGGCATCGCCCATCACACTCCAAGCAATAAACCCACCCTTAAGAATGATCTCTGGTTTGACGCCAAAAAGCTCCGGTTTCCACAAGACCAGATCGGCCAATTTGCCCGGCTCAATCGACCCGACCGTGTGACTGATGCCGTGTGTGATGGCGGGGTTGATCGTGTATTTGGCGACATAGCGTTTGGCGCGGAAATTATCGTTGTGCCTGGAATCCTGCGGCAGCGGCCCGCGCTGGGTCTTCATTTTGTGCGCCGTCTGCCAAGTGCGCGTCACGACTTCGCCAATCCGCCCCATCGCCTGCGAATCGCTTGAGATCATGCTGATCACACCTAGATCGTGCAAAATATCTTCGGCGGCGATGGTCTCGGCGCGAATGCGACTTTCGGCAAAGGCAACATCTTCCGGCACTTGCGGGTTGAGATGATGGCAGACCATCAACATATCTAAATGTTCGGCAATCGTGTTGACTGTAAACGGGCGGGTTGGGTTGGTGGAAGAGGGCAAAATGTGGGGCTAACCGGCAATTTTAATAATGTCGGGCGCATGACCACCGCCGGAGCCCTCGGTGTGATAGGTGTGGATGGCCCGCCCCTTGATCGCCGCCAGCGTATTCTCCACAAAGCCGGCCTCGTTGAGCGTATCCGTATGAATCGCCACCTGCACGTCAAATTCGTCGGCCACGCTTAGGCAGGTATCAATCGCCGCGGGCGTCGTGCCCCAATCTTCGTGTAATTTAAGGCCACAGGCGCCAGCACGCAACTGCTCGATCAGTGGGCCCTTGGTCGAGGCATTGCCCTTACCCAAAAAGCCAAAGTTCATCGGCCAGGCTTCCGCCGCTTCGAACATGCGCGCTAAATTCCACGCGCCGGGGGTCGAGGTGGTCGCCTTCGTGCCGGTGGCTGGGCCGGTGCCGCCGCCCAACATTGTCGTAATTCAATTTGATAACGCTTCGTAGATCTGTTGTGGCGCGATAAAGTGAATATGGCTGTCAATCCCGCCCGGCG
>JBBQBY010000449.1:0-5755 GCA_038318235.1 Caldilineales bacterium | reverse complement strand
TTATTGCAGCAAAATTTAGACGGCGTGATCGTCACCTCGCCGCATCATGTGCATTACGAGCATGCGCGCGCTGCGCTCGAGGCCGGTTGTCATGTGATGGTGGAAAAACCGATGACGCTCAACCCCGAGCAAGCCTGGGATTTGGTCAATTTGGCCAAAGACCGAAATTTACACCTGATCGTGCCGTATGGCTGGCACTACAAGCCGTTTATCCAACAGGCCAAACGCCTGATGGAAGATGACGTGGTCGGCAAAGTTGAATATGTGCTTTGTCACATGGCTTCGCCCACCAAAAGTTTGTTTGGCGGTGGGGGCGCGCCGCCTTCACAATGGACGCCCACAATTGCCGCGCCCGATCCGGCCACCTGGCAAGCCCCCGACCAGGGTGGTGGTTATGCGCATGGGCAGGTGACGCACTCATCCGGCCTGATGTTCTGGCTGACGGGGTTGCGCGCCCAAGAAGTGACCTGTCGCATGATCTCACCGGATTCTGAAGTGGACATGTACAACGCCGCCACCGTCGTCTTTGCGAACGGTGCGCTCGGCACGATTTCGGGCGCGGCTACCTTGCCCGATGGCGTCAAGTTCCAGGTTGACATTCGGATCTTTGGCGACGAAGGCATCCTGCTGCTGGATGTCGAACGGGAGCGCGTGGAAGTGCGTCGCCACGATGGCAAAAATCAAAGTTTTGACATCCCCGCCGACGCCGGCGAATATGACTGTGATGTGCCGCCAAACCGGTTTATCGAATTGATCCAGGGCCATGGTTCCAACGATTCGCCCGGCGAAGTGGCGGCGTGTTCGGTGGAATTGATCACGGCCATGTTCCGTTCGGCGGCGCAGGGTGGGAAGCCTGTTCAAGTGCAGTAAGGAAAAGTATAGTGGAGAATTTGTATGGCTAGAAGTGTTGATTTCCTGATCGATGCCGATCAACCAATGGCTGATTTCGCCAACGAACTGAATACGCTGCTCGATATTGAGCTACAACCGGCCATTGTTGACGGGAAGGCCTATTACGCCTTCCGCGCGATGACGCTGACACTTGATTTGTATGAAGTAGCGGGCACAACAGGTGTTGGCAAGGATAAAGACTACCGCTATCACATCTCGATCAATGGGATCTTTGGCAGTGAATTACAGCGCAAAAAATGGACAACCGATTGGTCGCATTCGATCGTGCAGATATTGAAGGCACGCGAGTATCGGCTGAAGCGCGTAGATCACTTCACTGCAATTCATCTGTGAGCTACCCAACGCTGAAGCTGTTGGGCTTCGTAGAACAAACAGCCTAGCTGTTTGTTCCTGAACTTGTTCCGGGGCTGAGTGTCCTAATCGACTGCTCATGTGTCCCACGGCGTTACTTTCCCTGGCTCCCAGGGTAGTTGAAGGCTTTATCTTCGACCTTCATTCGTTAAATATTTTACGTGAGCGACGGTTTCCGCTCACAACGACCAATATTCAGTTGGTAAAGGTGCTTGTTTCAGTTTGTTGTTCGGAAATCTTGGTTATCGAAAAGCGAACAACAACTATAGTATACCACGTTACAGGGGAAAATATAGTGACAATTGGTACCCAGACGTTCGTGAGCCTCAGTCGAACGAGGGTGCCCAAAAGAGCGCAACATCACCGTGAAGGGAAGGGCGACATGGGTCGTGACTTCGGCGTGCAGTCGAACGCTAAAGCACCGTCCGCAGTAGCGTCCGAAGGGCTTAGCCCCTTATATCCCAAGCCTGAAGGTGCTGGGTTTTACGGGGCAATCCTATAATCAGAATTCGCAACGCTGTTACCCTGCGCAGGTCTTTGTCATTGGTGAGAAATGCCTGACAGCTGGTGGTTAAGGCTGCGCTAATCTGCAAGGCATTGGGCGTGCGTAGGTGATATTTGGCGCGCAAGAACGCCCTGTTATGTCAATGTTTAGCTTTTTTCCACGGAGTTGATTTACATACACCTGCGCATCAACCTCTTGCCAGATTTCAGCCCCTAGACCATGCAAATTTATAATGCTAAGTGAGGCGGGCTTAAAGCTTCTTTCTGCCGCGTCTGGATCAGCCGTTGTGTGATCGTTTGAATTAACTCTAGTTGCTGTTGCAGCGGCAAAGGTTGAATCCACTGTTTGTCGATTTGTTCTAGCGTACTCATGCGATTACTCCTAGCATTAACGAGCCTGCAAACTGTGCATGATGCCATTATACCATAGATCAGCACCACCTGATCCCCGCATCCCTGCCCCACAAACTTCACCACATCTGCCACATCTCTTCACATTTTCTTCACAGGTTCGCCGCATAATGGACACATAAGCAGCCAACGAAAGACCAAAGTGCTGTAACAACAAATTGTCCAGGGCAGTGAAACCTGCCCCATTACAGAGGAGATTTAGAAATGTTTGAACGATTAGAGCAGATGGATAAGCGTACAATCGTGCGCTTGGCGATTGCCGCCATCGTCGGCATCTTGATATTCGGCGCCATCACCAATGGGATTCACCAGGCGGGATGGAACGAAGGCTACACGGCAGGTTTGATGGTCAACAATGGCGACGGCGTCAAGACGGTAGCGCCCTTGCTTGCCAATCCTGACACCTATGGCCCTGCTGCCCAATGGCATGGTGGCTACGGTGGGGGTGGCGGACATAGTTTCGGGTTTATCGGTGGGATTTTCCGCTTCCTCTTCTTCGGCTTCTTGATCATGCTGGCCTTTAAGTTCTTTGCCTTCCGCCGCTGGCGCCATCAAGGTGGTGGACAGAACGGTGGACAAGGTGGTCCGTGGCAAGGTGGCCCGTGGCAGCATCGTGGTGGACCGTGGGGCCAACAGCCCGGTCAGCAACCTGAGCAACCCCAGGCGGCGCAACCGAGTAATCCAGCCGGCACCGCTCCCCAACCAGCCGAGAACAAGCCCGAGAATGTAAGTTGGATCAACGTTTAACCGCAGTTTCTGACTAGAGTCTGGTGCATACAGTGAGACAGTAAGTCAGTGAAACAGTCAGCCAGTGAGTTCATTATCACTGGCTGACTGTTTCACTGTGCCACTTTCCTACCCACACCTGCCCATTTGAAAGGAAAATCGCGATGTTTACCCTCTTTGCCTTGTTCAAATTCCTGCATATCGCATCGGTCGTCGTTTGGCTGGGCGGCGTCTGTACGCTGACTGTACTCAATTTGCGCCTGACGCGCGAACAAGATGGCAACGTCTTGTCGGCGCTGCTCCAACAGAGCAATTTCTTTGGCAAGGCCATCATCGGGCCGGCCAGCGCACTCACAACGTGATCAACTTTCTCCTATTGCTGTCCGCGGTGGGCGCGATGGTCTTCAAGCCAACCTGGTAATTTGTGATGATATCAACGCATGTTGCATATGGACTGAACTGGCCGCACTCTTTCTGGTCTCAGATCGTTTGCCCTGGTTGACGGGACTGACGCTGGACGTGGCTGGGGACGCGTTATGCTTTAGCCTCAATGCCTGCTAAAATTGGTTTTACATAGGTCACGTTAGGCACAGCAAAGAACCTAACGCAAAGGCGCAAAGAAACAATAATGGCTGTACAAATATTTTTCGCTTGTTTTCGTTTTTCTCTGCGTTGCTTTGCGCCTCTGCGTCAGATTTTTAGCCTTGCGAACTCACATTACATAAGCTGAAGCGATGATAGTGTACCGATTATGAACGAACTAATTCTTGTGGTAGACGACGAACCAAAAATTGTCCGGCTGGCGAAGGATTATCTGGCGCAGAGTGGCTTTCGCGTGCTGCCCGCCAGTGACGGGCCAACGGCGCTGGCGGCGGCGCGCCAGGAAAAACCCGACCTGATCGTGCTCGACCTTAACTTGCCGGGCATGGATGGGTTGGATGTCTGCCGCGCTTTGCGCCGCGAGTCGAGTGTGCCGATTATCATGCTCACGGCGCGCGTCGAAGAGACCGATCGCCTGATTGGCCTGGAGCTGGGTGCCGATGACTATATCGTGAAGCCATTTTCCCCGCGTGAACTAGTAGCCAGGGTGCGCGCGGTCTTGCGGCGTACGCAAGGCGATGTGCAGACGCTGGGGCTGATCCGTACGGGTGATTTGGAGATCGATCTCAATGGTCATCGCGCCCACTTGCATGGCGAAGTGTTGAAGCTGACGCGTATCGAGTTCAGCTTGCTGGCTGTGCTGGCGCAGCATCCGGGGCAGACCTTTAGTCGGGCGCAATTGATCGACCGCTTACACGGCGTGGCCGAGGGCAGCTTTGATCGCAGCATCGACGCCCATATTAAGAATTTGCGGCGCAAGATCGAAGCAGACCCGGCTGATCCTCATTATGTATTGACAATCTACGGCATCGGCTATCAATTCACGGACCGAGTGAGCGGGTGAAACGTAGACAACGTGAGAAATTACAGGCTGAGATGGCCCAGTCAACAAGCGCATCGTCGGAAATACCATCACTAGAAATGCCAATCGCAGACTGGCAGCATTGGCGGCACGGGCAGGGGCCACCACCGTGGGTGCGCGCCGATTGGCGTGAGCGCCGCCGTTTCTTTTTCTCGCGCGTGGTGGGCGTTTTTGTCGTGCTGCTGCTGATGATTGGCGGCATGGGCGCGCTGGCTTTCCATCTGGTTAGTTTTTTACATGGCAATAGTCAAACTAGCCGATTTCCCTGGTTCGGTGGCCGTGGCCTGGTTCTATTTCTGCCATTTTTAGTCTTATGGATGGGCATGCGACTGTTTCGTAGTTTTGCTGTACCGCTGGCCGATATTATGGATGCGGCGGATGCGGTGGCGGAGGGCGACTTGAATGTACGCGTGACCGAACGGGGCACGCGCGAGTTTCGGCAATTGGCGTTTTCGTTTAATCGCATGACCGAAGAATTGGCGCGCACGGATGAGCAGCGGCGTAATCTGACCGCCGATGTCGCCCACGAATTGCGTACACCTTTGCATATTATCCAGGGCAATTTGGAAGGCATTCTCGATGGCGTCTATCAGCCTACACCTGAGCATATCGAGGCGACGTTGGAAGAGACGCGCCTGCTCGCCCGACTGGTGGATGATCTGCGCACGCTCTCGCTGGCCGAATCTGGTCAACTGCCACTGCGGCGCGAATCGGTTGACGTCAACGATCTGCTGGCAGACGTCGCCACCAGTTTCAGCGGCCAGGCGGAAGCGGCGGAGATCAAGTTGCAAGTGGCGAATGGGGAAGCGCCAGCGGCCAGCCCTTTTCCTTTGGTCGTCAACGGCGATCCGGGCCGGCTTGACCAGGTGTTGAGCAACCTCGTGAACAATGCGATTCGCCATACACCGCGGCATGGCACAATTACCCTGAACGCAACCGCCGTAGACCACCGTGTGCGCATCATCGTCGCCGATACAGGCGATGGGATTGCGCCGGAGGATCTGCCCTTTATCTTTGACCGCTTCTGGCGTGCGGATCGGGCGCGCACCCATAGCAGCGGGGTCGGCAGTGGGTTAGGTTTGGCGATCACGCGGCAATTGGTCAAGGCGCATAATGGCGAAATTAGCGTGGCGAGTGAAATGGGCAAAGGCACAACATTTACGATCGAGTTGCCAACCGGCGTTGTCGTGGGCGCATGAAAGCAAAATGATTGATTTCGGTCCTGTGTAGTTCGCATCCCCAGATGCGTCTTTCTGCCTTTAGAAGCGCATCTGAGAATGCGAACTACACAGGCTGATTACTCATTTATTCCGGTCTTATTTTCAGCACAATCTTACCAATATTACGATTTTCTGCCATGCGCTGGTGGGCTTCATTGGCCTGCGTGAT
>JBBQBY010000448.1:0-5759 GCA_038318235.1 Caldilineales bacterium | reverse complement strand
TCAGTTGGTAATGGGCTTGCACGGCTCGCCTGAAAACCACTAGTCTGCCCGCGGGCCTTAGGTTTGTAGCTCGTCGTACAGGTGTAATTATACCACGAGACAGGATAAAATTATGTTACATTTGGATTACAGTGGCACAACAAACACAACACCATCACCGGCTAAAGCCTATGGAAAAACCCGCCTTGCCGCACGCTTAAAATCGCAGGGGTTTGCAGCGGGTTCAAGTTATATCAGTTTGCCAGTTGATTCTTGGGCCAAGTTTCTCTGGCTTACGCTTCAAAACCCAATGAAAACATACTTTCTAGATCATGTCTAGAAAACGCTTGGAAGGCGATCAATGTCTCGGTTTTTTGAATGCCGTTGACCTTGAGCATCTGGTTGGTCACCAGGTCAGCCATCTGTTGATTGGTTTTGACCCGAATGATGGCGACCAGATCATAGCGCCCACCGACCGAGTAGACTTCTGCCACGCCGTCCATATCGGCCAATTTTTCCGCTACGGTATTAATGCTGCCATGTTCAACGTTGACAAGGATAATGGTGGTTACCATAAATTGATTCCTTTCCCACTGAAGCTTGAACGTAAATGAAATGATGTATCTAGCACGGATATTGTTTTGTCTCCAAAACATAGCCGTAAATGGGGAGAACGTCAAATTGGCTGTGCCTGGGTTGCAACAGCCAATTTGATGTAAATGACGATGAGTATTGTCGGTCAATTCGATTGGTAGACGCGTTACTGGGCGGGTGGGAATGTCGAACTGGCGCAGCGGAAACCAAGGTTGGAATCGAAACTATCGGGCAAGAAATTTTTGCGTACGGTGGAACGCAGATAGAGCGCGATGTCGTTCCAACTGCCGCCGCGCAAGACACGGGTGACGCCCGACGCCGGACCGGTGGGGTTTTGGGTGGGCGCATTTGGATAATAGTCCCATTGATACCAGTCGGCCACCCATTCACGCACGTTGCCAGCCATGTCATAAGCACCATAGCCACTGCGGTCGGCCGGGAACGTGCCCACCGGCGCGACATCGCGGGCTGCGTAGTTATAATTGGCCTGATTGGTGGGGTCTTCATTGCCCCAGGGATAGAGCGTATCTTGCGGACCGCGCGCGGCCTTTTCCCATTCGGCTTCGGTGGGCAGCCGTTTGCCGCGGTAGGCACAGTAGGCTTCCGCATCTGGCCAGGCGACCCAAATCGCTGGAAAATTGGCGAAGGCGAATTGCGCATAGTAGTTAGTAAAATTGACCGAACGCGGCAAGCGGGGCGAAGCACAACGGCCTGCTTGCACACATTGCGCATATTGGCGATTGGTCACTTCATATTGATCAATGTAGAAACTATCGATATGCAGCAATTGTTCAGTTTTTTCGTCGGGGAAACCGGTGTGGTTGCCGCGGACGTACTCGCCAACTGGCACATGCACCATCGGGATCATATCCAAGTCAAGATAGGGTTGCCCTGGCCACACTTCCAAGGCGAAAGGCGCGTCATTGCCAAACCAGGTGTGATAAAGGCGATCATAGGTGCCATCAGCTTTCATCTCTTGCAAGGTGAAATTAACTAAATCTTGGAATCGACCATCATAATTAGGAATACCCAACCCATACGGCTCGCTGGTAAACTGCTCACTGACCACCGCCAACCCTGGATTATCCTTAGCAAATTGCGCCAAGGCGGCGCGTGTGGCCGTTACTGCATCCACCTGGCCGGCTTTCAAGGCTTGGAGGGCTTGTCCGTATTCTTGGAAGGGCAAAATATTGATGCCGATGGCGCGCTGATTGGCCGCGCTTTGAATATTTTCTACACTGGCCGACCCCGCAATGGCGGCCACGGTTTTGCCATTGAGATCCCCCAAACTGGTAATCCCGGCGTCGGCGCGCACCAGCAAGCTTTGCCCATCTTGAAAATAGGTCTGGCTAAAGTCAATCGACTCATCGCGTTCGCGTTTGTGGGTCATCGAAGCAGCCACAATATCGACTTCACCCGCCGCCAATTTCTGGATGCGGTCCGCCGCAGTCACGGGTACAAAGACGACCGCATTGGCATCACCAAGCCAGCGCTTGGCAAATTCGCGCATGATGTCGATGTCAAACCCTTCGGGTTGATTATTGGCGCCCAAAAAGCCAAAGGGTTTTAGATCATAAAGCACGCCCGCCACCAATTGCCGCTTGGTTAGAATCTGTTCGACTTTGGATCGCACCGGTTTGTCTAGCGTGGTCGGTGAATCGGCAAAGGTGTAGCGCCAGGTGCCAGGAAAGAGTTCAATCGCATAGGGGGCTGCCGCCGCGCCGAACCATTTATGATAGAGCTGATCATAGACGCCCTGTTGTTTTAACGTCTGCAAAGTAATGTTGACCAAGTTATTAAAGTACGAATCGCCAGAAGGCAACCCCAGCCCATAAGGCTCGTAGGTAAACGGTTGCCCGGCAATCCTCACACTTGGATCGGTTTTGGTAAACTGCAAGAGCGCCACATTATCCCCAATTAAGGCTGATACCTGATTGGCCTGGAGCGCCACCAAAGCTGCTGCATAGCTAGGATAGGGCTGAAGCGTAATTTGAATATTTTGGGCATCGGCATAGGCTTGGATCTGATCGCCAGCTTTTGAATTTTCGAGTACGGCCAGCGTGCGTCCGGCTAAGTCTTGGATCGTCTGTAGACCACTGTTTTGCAATACTAATAAACTTTGCCCGTTGACAAAATAAGTCTGGCTAAAGTCGATTTTCGCCTCTTCGTTTTTGTTGCGCGGCATGGCGGCGGCCAGGATATCCACTTCGCCCATCGCCAATTTCTGAATGCGGTCGGCGGCAGTTACGGGCACTAGTTGTACGCTAAGGCCCCAAACTTTAGCCATCGCTTGCACCAAATCTGCATCAAACCCAACCAACTGATTTTGGCCGTCCTGCTGGCCGAAAGGTGGCGCATCGCTGGCTACCCCCACCAATAACCGATTTCCTCGTTGCCGGATGCGACTGATGGTTGATTCGGTGGCCGCGGTGACGCGTGGGGCCGCGGCCTGGTCCTGTTGGGGCAACAGTAAATAACTGGCGTCGCCGGGGATAATTTCCAGGGCAAATTTGGGTGAATCTTTGCCAAACCAACGATTGTAAAGCGTATCATAGGCCCCGTCGCTTTTCATTTCTTGTAAAGTCACGTTGATCAGCTCACGGAAACCATAGTCATTGTGTGGCAGACCGATGCTCAGGGGCTGCGAGGCAAGCGGCGCACCCACATAGGTTTGGCTGAAATCGATTTGGGCGGCCCAATTGCGTTGCTGAACCAGCCCAGCGGCCACCAGATCAAGCTTGCCCGCAGCCAATTGCCCGACTAGGTCATTGGGTTCGCCGGGCACAAATTCGACGGCATTTTCGTCACCCAACCAGCGCCGGGCAAATTCATGCAACAGATCTATGTCAAAACCGCTGTGTTCACCCGTGCCCGCGGTCTGGCTAAAGGGCGGGAACTTGGTGTGAATGCCGGCCACCAACTTGCCACGCTTAAGAATTGTTTCAATTTGAGAAACATGAGGTTGGATCGCATGGTTGGGTAGTTTATTGAACGGATAGGGCCACAGACCGGGTGAAATTTCTACGGCATAAGGCTGATCGGCGGGAAACCAACGTTGATACAATTTATCGTAGGTGCCATCGATTTTGATGTCTTGTAGCGTAAAATTGACCATGTCGCGCAGATCAGAATCACCCTGCGGCACCCCGATGTTGTAGGGTTCGCGCGTCAAGCGTCCCGCCACAATGCGCAACCCAGGGTTATCCTGGGCAAATTGGCTGAGGGTAACGCTGTCGGCGGCTAAGGCATCGATCTTCCCCGTTGTCACCGCTTCCAATGCTGTCGCATAGTCGGAAAAAGCTTGAATCTTTAACGCTAGTTTCTGAAGATTCGCCTCATTTTGTAAAGTAGTAATGACGCTGGGGTCTTGCAACGCAACCACGGTTTTACCTTGTAAATCTTCTAAGGTTTGGATGCCCGCATCGTCACGCACCAGCAGGCTTTGTCCATCCAGATAATACGTTTGGCTAAAATCGATCAATGCATCGCGCTCACGTTGATTGGACATCGCTGCCATGAGCAGATCGACTTCGCCCGCCGCCAGCCGCGGAATACGATCGGCCGGTGACACCTTCACCAGTTCCAGCGCGTCTGCACTGCCTAGCCAGCGGCGCGCCAATTCGCGCGCTAGATCGATGTCGAACCCAACCGTTTGCCCGTTGCTATCGATATAGCCGAACGGTTTATCATCCTCGCGAACGCCAACGCGCAACTTACCGCGACTCAGGATTTTTGCGGCCGCAGAGTCGGAGCCCGATATCTCAATTGAAGGGATCAGACTGGTTATCCGCAGCATATAATGGTCGACTGACCATGCAAATATAGCCAGCAACATGATAATCGCCATCGCGCTGATAAAAAATTTAGGTCGAGAGAGATAAGACATTGATATTTTCTTTAAAACTTGATCTGGCAATCTAAGGAAAAACAGTTGACGTTGCTGCGCGGGTTACCGAGCAGGCATGCTTGAACCGCATGAATATACCTGTAGCGTAGGAATTTAGGCCCGTAAATGACATGGAGGACAAAACAAGCTAACTAAAGTAAAATCAGTTTGAAACCAGGAGTTTTGGTAGACCAGCTTCCTGGAAGCTTCAGAACCCTCGTTTTCAAACTAATTTCATTGTAGCACCGAATTATTATAGTCGATAAGCTAGAAAATGCAATTACAATTCACTTACAATTGTGGATTTTATCTTAACTAAATATTACTTACCAAACCAACAAATTTTACTGTAAGCAAATTGTAATATCATGTTGGTAAACTAGTGCTATATAATTGCGTAATATTTCAAGCGCAAGCAATGGCTGACGCAAAGATACCACAGCAGAGCGAGAAATCTAAGTTTGCGGCCTGTTGCACAGACCTTATTGGTACCTCTGAACTGCTTGCGCTTGCCTATCGGCTTGTCGATTGTATCAATCCCGTGCAGAATGACTAGCTTACCTTTTTTCCTGCGGCTTGGTATCCAGGCGTTACTCATCAACCGCATCGCGTGAACTAATCGATAACTCTTTCAAGCGCCATACGAGGTGTAAGGGCCATCTGTGATTGGTCCGTTATTGCGCGTTGATTTGTGGGATTTTTAGTGGATCTGTTGAGCGTTGAACGCTGCCGTTGGTAAATGAATTAAATCGTAACAGGAGCAGGTGTGTAGTGCAAGGACGGCCAAACCTTATCAAGCGATTTTCGTTGCTTATCTCTGCTATTGCTGCCGTCTTTATTATAGGGGTTGTGGTCAGCCGTATTTATTTCACCAATACGCCGGCCATTACCAAGCCATCCGCAACTGCACTGCCAGTCCCTATTTTCAATGCGGCGTTGATCAACATCTTGATCCACGATTCGTATTATGGGGATGCCGACACCAATCTTACCAATCCGCCAGTCTGGACCGTACCAGCCCATGCCGATGTGATCGTTACGCTCGAAAACAAAGGCACTTTGAAACATAATTGGGCGATTGTCAAAAAAGGCGCTACGATCCCTGCGCCTTATGAAGAAGGCCAGGCTGGTAATATTTTGTTGTATGGCGTCGGGATGGTCTATCACAACAGTCAGACGACGGCCACGTTTACGGCGCCAGAACCAGGCGAATATATTGTGATCTGTACGGTTTCTGGCCACTATCCAACCATGCAAGGCCGCCTGGTTGTTAAATAAAGCCGTAACAACCAAGTCACCC
>JBBQBY010000447.1:0-5763 GCA_038318235.1 Caldilineales bacterium | reverse complement strand
TGTTGCCGCCGCATCTGGCTGCACTCATACAGACTAACCTCAACGTGCAGTCGCTCACGGTAGAAGCCGCGCTCACGCATAAGCGCGAACACATCTATCATGCCGCCATGCTCGATCCGCACACTGCGGCCGAGTTGAGCCTGGAGCAGATCTGGAATCTCGTGGACGACTTAATCGAAGCCCACGGTGATTGGCTGCCCAAGTACGAGTAAACAGACCGAGTAGAGGCGAGGCATGCCACGCCGCAAATTCACGCAAACGCAAAACGATGCACCCACGAGCCGGTTGCCCCAACCAAGCGCAACGGGGTGACGATCAGCAAGAATTCGTAGATCTGTTGCTCGGCCAATTCCTCTAGATAGAGATTCTCCAAGTGCGTAATCCCATTATGCACCAGCAAGAAGCGGTGTACCGCATGATCCACTGGTGGCATCGCTTCGACACTCATGTTATCGGCCCCGATCAGAATCATCCCCTGCTGCACCAAAAATTGCGCCGCTTCTAAGCCTGGCCCGGCAATCCGATCCACGTAAGCCGAATCGCCGCTGACTAGGTGGTGATAAAAGCCAGTGCGCAGGATGACGGCGGTGCCCGGCTGAATGATTGTCGCTTGTTTGGCTAATGTGGCCTCAATATCGGCTACCGTAATCATGTAGGCATCCGGCAGCACGTCCATCCCTTTCATTCCGGCGATATCCAACAGCACCGCCCGTGTAACGATGGGTGGCATCTGCGCAATATTCATTTGCATAAGACCCTGGTGGCTCGCACTCTCCGTGGCGGGCACAGTTTCGCCCTTGCCAGCATAGAGCCGCGGTTCACCGTCTGGGCTTGGCTGGCCTTGCGCATCCTGGCGCTCGCCAATGTGGCAGAGCGCATCAATGTGCGTGCCCGTGTGCGCCGCCATCGTGATCGCTTCTGCGGCGAAAGTCGCTGGCTCAATCCCCTTCAAATCGCCATGACGATTGCGCGCACTGATCGTATAAGGCACCATGGGCGCTGGTTTGGGCATGCCTTCATAATAATTGACCGCTAGGCTGTAGACGGCGCCAGTGTGTACAAGTTGGCGTAATTCTGGGGTCAAATGGGGCACCGGCAACCGGCCATAAGGCGCCAAGCGCCCTGGCTGGGGCGCATCACTCGTTGGCATAATATCCTCCTTGATGATAAAAGAGATTTTTAAACTTAAATTTATAAATACATCGGTTTTGATCCAGGATCGTCCACGCAGCACAATTGTCATGAACTTGTAACAATTAGGCTATTACTAATCCTTTAGAATAGCAATAGAATTTCTAGGTTAATTGGTTGGCTAGCTTATGCATACTCAGGTTATACGTATACGCAGTAGCGCGTCCGTACTATTGCTAAGTTGCGCAACATGACATACCTTAAGTACTAGATAGTATGGAGCACTATAGGGAGCCTGAGGCCAATGCAGATCGTTGTCTTTGAAAAATTAATTGCTCTTTTTGAGCAGTCGTTTCAGCAGCTAGCTGTTCCGATCCCCTCATTAACCCTGGAGCGACTTGCGGTGATGGTCTATCGCGCAATGGCCGCTCAAACCAGAAAGTTCCATACTTTAGACCACGTTTTTGCCCTGGCCGACCCTACTGATCCGATTCAGTCATTAGCGGCGCTTTTTCATGATCTGGTCTATCATCAGGTGGATCTGGGTTTCTCGGTGGGGCTCCAAGAACTGATCACGCCGTATATTGAGCAGAAAAATGGCGAAATTTTTGTTACAAGTCAGCCAAACGAAAAAAGTCGAGGGTTTATTTTTGCCCTGAAAATTTTTGACTTGCAGCCGGGTGAACATCTGTCACCGACCAACGGTCTCAACGAATTTTTGAGTACACTGGTGATGGTGGAAAAACTAGAAGACCTTGTGTGCGAAAAAGATTTGCTCAAGTTGATTGTTTGCCTGGAAGCCACGATTCCATTTCGCGGCAAAAACAGGCAGAACCAGGCACACTTTGATGTACTTGAAGCAAGGTTGCACAACCTAAACCACGAATTCGCTTTGGGTATGCCGCAAGCTGAAATCGAACAGAGCCTGACCACAGCCGTCAGCTTTGCGAATAAAGATGTGGCCAACTTTGCCGAGGCTGATGTGGCAAAATTCTTGGATCATACCTGGAAATTATTGCCTGAAGCCAATGTCGCCCTCCGCGCGCCGGAACTCTATTCGATCTCTGAGTATCGCCAGGCGCTCCAGCGCATGGAAGCGTTTCTGAGCACATTAAATCCTGATTACATTTTTCATCAGTACCGCAATGTTCCGCCTGCGCCCGAACTGCAACCGTTGAAAGCACGTGCCCGTTACAACGTGAGCACCGCCCGCGAATATTTGCACATGAAGCTATTGGCGACAGCGGTGTTGGAGGCTTTGGCTGAAGTTTCTGGTGGCGATGCACCGCTTTCGCTTTTTATGGGTGAACGCTCGCAAAAAGGGGAGTCAGTTAGAAAACTCGAAGATTACTTGCCGCCGGCGCAGTTACCCGATTTTGCCGATGAATCGACAATTTTTACGTTACTGGATAAAGGGTTGCTCAGCGAACCAAGCTTTGATATTAAGAACTCGCCCCTCTCCGTTTTTCTGTATACCAATCTAGGCCCCGTAAAAATTCAACAGTTGTTGGGCTATTCTAAAGAGCTATTTAATGGGCACATAAAACCACATGAGTTCCTGGCAAAAATCGACCGCTGGATCGTCGTTGTCATCGCGCGCGCCAGTGCTTCGATGGTAAAAACCCGGCGCGCCCAACTCCTCGAATATTCTACAGGCCCAGCAACGCCAATCTATCAGAAAACGTGTGCGTAGATCCACTCTAGGAGACAAGGAGACAGGGAGACAAGGAGACAAGGGGAGGGGGGAGACTCTAATCCCTAATCCTGTATGCCTAATCCCCAAGCCAGGGAGAAATTCGATCACACCCTCAGTGTCATCTCCTTGTCTCCTTGTCTCCCCTCTCCCTCCTTACTGCACCGTCCAACCGCCATCAATCGCAATCGCCGCGCCGGTGACAAAACTGCTGGCATCGCTGGCCAAGAAGACAGCCAGTCCACCGATTTCGTCCAGATCGCCCCAACGCCCCAACGGAATTTTAGAGATAAATTCCTGGTAGCTTTTTGGATCTTCTAACAGAGATTGGTTCATCTCCGTACCAAACGGACCGGGCATAATACAGTTGGCCGTAACGCCGTAAGGTGCCCATTCCAGGGCCAGCGTGCGCGTCATCTGGAGGATCGCGCCTTTGCTGGTGGCGTAGGGCGTGCGACCGGCAATGCTGATGATCGATAATGTCGAACCCACATTGATCACGCGGCCATAGCGGCGCTCCTTGAAGTGTTTGGCCAGGGCGCGGCAGAGCAGCCACGGCCCGGTGACATTCGTATCCTGCACTTGGCGAAATTCTTCTAACGTCAGTTCTTCAATCGGGCGCCGAATATTGATACCGGCATTGTTGATCAGAATATCAACCTGCCCGAAATCGGCCAATACCTGCGCCACGAGCGGCTCAACCTTGTCGGTTTGGGTCAAGTCACAACTGTAACCGCGGCAGGTTTTGCCCGTGGCGGTTTGAATTTCTTGGGCGACAGCTTGCGCTTCCTCCACGCGGCGGCTGACGATGGCGACTTGCGCGCCGGCCTCGCCCAACGCAATCGCCATCTGTTTGCCTAAGCCACGGCTGCCCCCTGTGACGATAGCGACGCGGTTGTCAAGCCGAAAACGATCCATAATGCTCATGCGAATTTGCTCCCTATGGCTGGTGTAAATTTTAAAGGTTATGGGTAATCAATATTACCATTACTCGACAAGGGAAGCCAACCGGCAAACGTTGCACTGCTGATGTAAATAGAGAGGAGACAGGAAGACAGGAATAATCTCGTGTCTCCTCATCTAAAGGATAAAGGATTCGGGATTAGGTGCTTTTGACCTTTGGTGAAACTAGATGCTAACCAGTGCAACGCACAGCGATGCAACGTCAAAAGCACCTAGTATCACACTCTCCCCTTCTCCCCTCTTTATTGCCTGCACCAGGCCATACTATTTCTGTGGCAACTTGTAACGACCAAGCTACCCCTCCTAACCTCCCCCAAACAGGGGAGGAATTGTCACGGGGTGAAGGGTATTCTTACCTTTCACCGTGACGGTTCCCTCCCCAAACGAGGGAGGGCTAGGGTGGGGTGGCTTGGTCGTTACGGCAGCTTTAATAAATCATCGACAATGATCAGTTTGCCGGTGGCAATCGACTCATTGGCGGCGATACCCATCAAGATCGAGGCGGCGCCGTCGATGTGCGAGGCGGCGCGGTGGTAGGGATCGGCGGGCGGATTGGGCGAAAAGATCTGTTCAAGCATTGTCGGATCGGCGCCACCGTGACCACCAATCGCCGGTGGAATTTCGACGGTGTATGGGCGGCCAAACATGGGGAAGATCCGGATCTCTTCACCGCCAAATTGGGCTTTCACGGCTGGATCGCTGGGCGCAAAAACCGGCGTCTCACCGTCACCAGTCACAAATGTGCGCCCCACCTGTTCGGTCATATCCACTTCTAAGCGACCCTTATCCCCTGTGATCGAGACGCGATACCCTTCCCACGGGCTATAGGCAACCAACGAATAGGTGAGGAGCGTGTGGTTACGATAACGGGCGGTGACACTCATGGTGTCTTCGGCGCTGATATTGTCGCCAAAGACATTGCGGTCGCGCAGATAGCCGGTATCCTTCTCCGCTTCGAGGTAGAGGCCGCGTAGGGCGTCATTTTTATCGAGCCGTAAGGCAAATGGATCGGCGGCGGCTTCGGCCTGCCCCGTATAGCGGCTATAACTGTAGCTTTCGCCGCGCTGCTCGGCATTTTCGCGGCCGTAGAACATCAGATCCCCAAAGGCGAAGACCTCTTTCGGATACGAGTCGAGCCACCAATTGATCAGATCGAAGTGATGGGTGGCCTTATGCACCAGCAAGCCGCCCGATTTATCTTTTTCGCGATGCCAGCGCCGGAAATAATCTGCGCCGTGGAAAGTGTCGAGCACCCACTGGAAGTTGACGTGCAGTGGGCGGCCAATTTTGCCTTGGATCAGCTGTTCGCGCACCGTGGTGGCGATCGGCGCATAGCGATAATTAAACGTGACGCGTAAGGAACGACCAGTCTTTTCGATGGTGTCGAAGATCGAGCGCGCTTTGGCGGCGTTGATCGTCATCGGCTTTTCGGTGATCGCGTCGCAGCCTAATTCCATCGCCCGTTTGATATAGAAATCGTGCGTCGAATCCATGCTGGTGACAATCACGACATCCGGCTTGGTTTCGGCGATCATTTGGTCAAACTGTTCGGCGCTATACGTGGGCAGCGGCGCCGCGTCAAATTTGTCGGCCAGGCGTTGATTGTGCCATGCCATGCGTGTTGGGCTGATATCACACAGCCCCACCATCATCGCACTGTCGGCATAATCGCCGGTGACCGCATCGACATACATTTCGGCACGCCCACCGGTGCCGACTAGCGCATAACGTTTACGTTGATTCGTCATCTCGTTTCATCTTTCATTGTTTGGTTTCTGCTATTGTGTTCAAACCAGAGCGCTATTTGTTCAAGCGCTCATTGTGACTGTGCTATTTGTAATGTGAACCGCTCTAATTCACTGTTGCTGACCGTTAAGCGCCAGCCATTTAGGCTTAAAAAGAGACCTGCTGCGGTAATACCTACGCGTTTGTTGCCATCTACAAATGGATGGTTGCGCACGAGAGAGTCCATAAGG
>JBBQBY010000446.1:0-5767 GCA_038318235.1 Caldilineales bacterium | reverse complement strand
CCACGGTCGCCATTTTTAACACCTTGACGTTAGCGGATATTGAACATATAATTAGCGTCGAACTTTGTTCAAAATAAGATGACGAATTTATAGGCTCGGCTGAGTTCAATAGGCAGCGGGTCACAGCTTTCTCCCAGGCTAAAAATTCACGTTTTTATTTAAACTCAGTTTAGCAGCTCCCTTGCTAGTCTTTAACCTTGCCAGTCTATCTAGATCGCCCAATCTATATCACCTATTTATAGACATGCGAATTTTCCACTACCCAAACCACACAAAGGAGTAACTATGTCCCTACAGAACATGAGCCGTCGTAAGTTTTTGCAGTCAGTCGGGTTGACCGCGGTTGGCACAACCTTGTTGGCGGCCTGCGCCCCAGCCGGCTCTGCCCCAGCAGCCGGTAGCGCCCCAGACAAGGCGGCCAAGTACACGATTTTGCACTGGGCGCAGCAAGCGGAACCCAGTGACCCCAAGCAAGAACTAGCCGCAGGCGCCAAGGCCCGCGTTGCCTATCAAACCGTGGCCGACAAATATATGGAAAAACACCCAGATGTAGCGATTGAGTGGTATCGCTTCCCCACTGGCGGTAATTTGGATGAATGGCTCTTGGCGCGCATGACAGCCCAAGACGCCCCCGATATCTACTGGGCCAATACGGAAAATCTCTGGCCGCACGTCAACAAAGGCTGGGCGCTGCCATTTGACGATTATATGAACTTGCCCAATCCCTATGTTCAGGGCAATGGCGCGTGGAAAGAACAATTTGAAGAAATTGCGGTCATTTCGCAGACCGGCCCCGACGGCAAGCTGTATGGGGTCAATATGGATGGCGCCGGCGTGCTCACCGTCTATAACAAAGAAGCGTTCACCAAGGCCGGCATCGATAAAGAACCCAAAACTTGGGACGAATTTATGGCCGCTTGTAAGAAGCTGCTCGACGCCGGTTATATTCCCTTTGGCGCGGATCTTGCGGTCGACACCTGCTGCTTCCCCCATTGGTTCGAAGCTCATGTTTACAATCAGTTGATGTGGGACGACATCTTTAAATATGATGATGACAAGAACAAAGTTATTACCGCCAAGGAATTGGCGCAGCATGGCCAGAAGGGTGATTTCCCAGACTGGGATTCCTATCTCCAGTTAGCGCATATGCTCAAGGAGATGGTGCCCTTCTTCCCGATCGGCTATGAAGGCAAGGTCGATTACCGCACGCTCTTCCGCCAGGGCAAGGTGGCCATGTACATGGAAGGCAACTGGGAGATCAGTAACTTTACCAGCTCGCCGCCGCCCTTCGAGATCAGCTGGCTCGCCTTCCCTGTGATCACGACCGACAACTGGGCCAAGGCCCCCAACAAAGTAGTGCGTATCCAGGGTGCTTGGGGCGCGATGCAATATCACGTGCCCGGTTATCTGGCGCAGAAGACGCCGGACAAGATTAAGCCGATCATGGATTGGTTGATGTTCTCCAGCCAGCCAGACAACGTGACCGCCATCTGTGCCGAAACCAGCCTGGTCCCGTTGACCAAGGGTGCCACGGCTCGCCCCGAACTAGCGCCATTCAGCCAACCGTATGACCGCGCCGTACCCTACCAAAGCTGGGCAACGCTCAGTTCGAGCGCGATGAACACGGAATACAAGAATTGGCAAGCCTATCTGCCCGCGGAGATGTCGGATAGCGCCTTCCTCGACATGGCGAAAAAATCGTGGGATGACGAAGTCAAGAAGATTTTGGAATCCAATCCCGACTGGAAAATTTAAGACCATTAAAATGGTCGGCTGACAGTGCAGGAAGTGCCCTCAGGCACTAACTCCCTAGTCGCTGAGGCGACTTCCTGCACTGTCAGCCGCGGGTTTTAACCCCGCCTAGATTAAAGTTCATCGTTAGACAGTGGATAGTAGGCAGAGAAAAGAGGTCTGATGTCAACCAAGCTCGGCTCTAAAGAAAAACGCTCATCCGCAAAAACCTTAAAGCGGATACGCAAATATTGGTACTGCTATGTCATGTTGCTGGGCACCTTCGCGTTGCTCATCACCTTTTCTTACTATCCGGCCCTATCGGCGATTTACCATAGCTTTACTGTCTGGGATGGTTTTCGGCCTGAACGCTGGGCTGGCATCGAAAATTACAAAGAGATCTTCACCTCCGAAGTAATTTTCCGTAAGGGTTTTGCCAACATGTTGATGTTAACCATCTGGCAGGTGGTGCGCTCATCAACGTTTCCGCTGTTTGGCGCCGCCCTGCTCTATCGCATGCGCAACGAAAAGATGTCCTATGCCTTTCGCATGGTCTTTGTCCTGCCCCTGGTGGTGCCAGCGGTCGTTGGCATTCTGGTCTGGCGCCAACTATACGAGCCGAATTTTGGGCTCTTCAACACCGTGTTGATCGCGCTCAACATGAAGCCGTTGGCCTGGCTCAATTCACCGAGCACGGCGCTATTTTCGCTGATGTTTACCGGCTTTCCTTGGATCGATGGCGTCGGGCTGCTGATCTATCTGGCCGGCTTGCTCGCGATTCCGGCTGAGATTCTAGAAGCGGCCACCATGGACGGCGCGTCCAGTATCCGCCGCTTTTTTGCCATGGAATTGCCACTGATCGTGCCGCAGATTCGCTTGATCGTGATTCTAAATGTAATTGGTTCTTTGCAAGGGTTTGGCTGGCAATTGCTGGTGACGCGCGGCGGGCCGAACAATGCGACGACGGTGCCCGCTTGGGAAATGTACCAATCGGCGATGACCGAAGGGCGCTTTGGCGTCGCCAGCGCCGTGGGTGTCGTGCTCTTCGTGCTGATCTTTGTGTTGACCTTGATCAACAATAGCTACATTCGCTCGAATGTAGAGTACCAGGCAGGCTAAACGATGACAACCAAAACTGTTTCTAATGCGACCCTAGCCGTCCAAGACCAGGCTGAACAACAGCATCGAGCCAACAGTTGGTTCACCTTTCATGGCGATTGGTCGATTGCTATTATCCTGACGATCCTGGGTGTGTTGACCTTTATCCCGCTGATCATGCTCTTGGAGCTCTCTTTTAAAAGCCAACAGCAGATGGCCGACGCCATGTGGTTGCCCAGTTGGCCGCTCTATGTGAAGAATTACGTGAAGGCCTGGTCTGTGATGCAGCCGTACATGGTCAATAGTTTTAATTTTTCGCTTGGCGCTGTCACGATCAGCATCATCTGTAGCGTGCTTTCCGCCTATGTGCTGGCCCGTTACGATTTTCCTGGCCGTGAATTCTTTTACATCGCGATCCTGGCCCTGTTGATGATCCCTGGCGTGCTCACGCTGATCACAGCCTTTGTCGTGACGGTTAATCTCAAGCTCAATAACACCTATTGGGGGGTCTGGCTACCGCTCGCGGCCGGTGCGCAGGCTTTCCAGATCATCGTCCTGCGCACTTTTTTTGCTTCGTTGCCCGGTGAACTTTTCGAGGCCGGGCGCATTGATGGCGCCAGTGAGTCGACAATGTTGCTCAGGATCGCGCTACCGTTGGCCAAGCCGATCCTCTCCACGCTGATTGTGTTGCAAATTTTAAGCGTGTGGAACGAGTTCATTTGGCCGATCATGGTGCTCTCTGACCCAACCCAGTATCCAGCCATCTTGGGCATTTTGCGCTTGGGGTCACTGGTCACCGACCACGACCCCGGTGCCATGTATGCGGGCTATGTGATTTCCGGGCTTCCACTGCTCCTATTGTTTGCCTTCACCAGCCGTAGCTTTATTCGCGGCTTAACTTCAGGCGCCATCAAAATGTAAACCCCACCCTAACCCTCCCCAAACGAAGGAGGGAACTGTTTAAGGGAAGACAAAGTAGCTTCTTCTGTCCCTGATCGGTTCCCTCCCTTACCAGTGGGCTCCCGCTCCGCTGGGTGCGGGTGGGGTTCCTTTGTGCCAACAGCCATGCTATATAACAACCTCGTTCCAGTGCTCGTGCTTGATGGTGAATGGGAATTTACGTTGGGTGACGATGCACCTTGGCACAAAATTTCTGTACCCGGCTGTTGGGAAGCCCAGAGTTATACGAAGTGGCTGGATGGCCCGGCGCGCTATCGCCGCGCAACCTTCATTCCTGAAGCATGGCACGGTCAGCCAATTTTGCTTGAGTTTGATGCGGTCAGCTATGCGTGTACGGTGCGCTGTAATGGCATTGAAGTAGGTCAACATCGGGGCATGTGGACGCCTTTTGCCATCGAGATCAGCGCGGCGGCCCAGCCAGGGCAAGCCAATTTAATTGAAATTGAAGTCTACAAGCCAGGCGATCAACCCGCGGCCCGCTATCCCATGCGGGCCACGCTGGCCGGTTTTCTCCCCGACGTAGCGACGACCTTTGGTGGCCTTTGGCAATCTGTACGGTTACGCGCGATTACGACTGGCTTCCACGCTTTACGTATTGATGCCGACCCGCACACGGGCGCGGTACACCTGCAAAGCCAGATCAAGACAGTCCTAGAGCAACAGAATTTCAGCCTGCAAATCGATATCATGCAGCTTGATGCGCAACACAACGAACAGGTAGTGACAAGCCATTACCTTCAACTACCAGCCGATGGATCAATTGACACGAACCTACGCGTTGCGAATCCGCTGTTATGGACGCCGGAACAGCCCACGTTGTACAGCGTGCGTTTGCGCCTCTTACACGACGAGCAGACGCTGGCAGAGATGACGCAACGAATTGGGTTTCGCCAACTTACCAGTGCAGGCGAACAATTATTATTGAACGGTACACCGATCTGCTTGCGCGGGGCACTGAGTTGGGGCTGGAATCCAGACGTGATCGCGCCCTTTTACACGGCAGAACAAGTGCGGGATGAAATCCGCCGGGTGCGCGCCCTCGGCTTCAATTTGCTCAAACTCTGTCTCTTTGTGCCAAATCAAGTCTATTATGACATGGCCGACGAAGAAGGCATTTTACTCTGGCAGGAATGGCCAATGTGGTTGCCTGAAGTGACGGACGAACTTCGTGCGCTGGCCCCGCTAGAATATGCCGCCTACATGCAACAGGTGCGCCATCATCCATCGATTGTGCTCTATAGCGTCGGCTGCGAAATGGATCAGACCGTCGATCAAACGTTATTAGGCCAACTCAACGCGATTGTGCGCACGGCGATCAGCCACGTGCTAATCTGCGACAACAGCGGCTCGGGCGAAGCGTATGGTGGCCTGACCGTTGACTTTGCCGATTTTACGGATTACCACACGTATGGCGATCTTCACTTTCTGGAACCAACCCTCGACCACTGGCGCCGTGACTGGCAAACGCCGCGCCCGTGGATCTTCGGTGAATTCTGTGATGCGGATGGCTTTCGCGATCTGGGGGAAATCATGGCGGCGAACGGCGGGCAAAAACCTTGGTGGATGACCGCCGATATCTGGACCCACACCTGGCGGCCCGAAGTGCGCGCCTTGCTCGAACAAGGCGCGCGGATGGCCGAGGCCAATGTGGGCTTTACCGCGCCGGAACTGGTGAAAATTGCCGCCAACCAATCGTTGACCGTGCGCAAATACACACTGGAAACCGTGCGTAAACGCGCCGCCGTTCAAGGCTATGTGATCACCGGTCTGCGCGACACACCGATTGCCACGTCGGGCATTTTCGATGATTTTGATCGTCCTAAGTGGCCAGCCGAACTATTTAGGCAATTTAATGATCAGGCAATTTTGTGCCTGGATGGTGGGCGCAGCCGGCGCTGGCAGCAAGGTGGCGACCGGCCCGAACGGCTGGATCTCTACAACTGGTGGAGCGGCGAACAAGTCCGTCTATATGTGATCT
>JBBQBY010000445.1:0-5773 GCA_038318235.1 Caldilineales bacterium | reverse complement strand
CGGCATCTTTGGTGATGACTTCACCGGCTGGCACAAAATCTTGATCCACTAAAATATGAAAATGACCAGCGTTATCCTGAGGTGTACCAGCAGGCTCCACCAGCAATCCGGCGGCGGCCATTGTTACATCAAATTTCTCGGTGACGGTGGCCTCATTGGTCGGGGTAACAAAGTGGACCGATTGGGCGGGGGCGCCAGCTTCGACCGTAACTGTGATCGTGTCACGATATTGCGGACCATCGAGGGCAACATGCGCGCCATTGGCGAATTGCAAATGCAAAACGTGAATGCCAGGCGTCAACGTAATCGGCGTGGTCAACTGCGCTTTGCCAAAGTGCAAATGGGTTGCATCATTCGGGATAACATCACCTGCTGAGATAAAGTCTGTATCGACCAAAATGTGAAAGTGACCAGCCCCTACTTCTACTACCCCAGCCGGCTCAACTTTTAAGCCCTGAGCGCCCATCACCACCGTTGTGGTGACCGGAATTATGGCGCCATTGGTTGGCTCGCGAAAGAAGACGCGCGGCGCAGCGGTTGTACCCGTCACCGTACTTGTGCTGGTCACGGCATTGGTGCCCGTTACCGGCGTTGTGCTTGTTGTGGCTGATGTCGCCGTGACCACCTCGGTCGTGGTCGGTGTGACACTTGTTGAGAGATTGTCTGTGGCTGTCACGACTGGGGTGGTCGTGATCGGGGCGGTCTCGGTTAATGTGGTAGTTGCGGTGACAGTTGCGGTGTCAGTCACTGGCATCGTTGTTGTGGTCTCAGCTGTAGTCGTAACACTGGTCGTTTCGGTAACCGCTGTGGCAGTCGTCAGACCAGTAGTGGTCGTTGGCGTCTCTGTAGTCGCGACGGCTACAGGGGTATCGGTCGCTGCCGGCGCGGTTGTGGCGGTCGGCTCGGGCGTTGACGGTGGTTGCACCACCAAGGTTGGGATTTCGGTGGGCAAACCTTCGGGTTCTCTGGAGCGTCCACAAGCGGCTAGCGTGCTGACGACGAGGAATAGGCTGACAAAAAGCAGGATGCGGCCTGATCCTGATTTTCTAAATTGCGCTAGGCAATGTGAGGGAAATGGCAAGGGTTGCATGGTGAATTCCTTCTAATGATTAATTAGCGTTGGTTGAAGTTTGACCGACATAAGGATTGGAGGCCCGCTCTTCCCCAATCGTGGTGGCCGGGCCATGACCTGGATAAATGATGTAATCGTCCGGTAGCGTCAATAGTTGCTCACGGATGCTCTGCAAGAGCGTTGGGCCATCTGCCCCTGGCAGATCATAACGGCCAATACTGCCCTGGAAGAGGGTGTCGCCCCCAAAGACCTGCTGGCTGGCATGATGCACAAAAACCACATGTCCTGGCGCATGACCAGGTGTAAAACGAACTTCTAACGCTTCGTTACCAAAGGTAATGATCTGCCCATGTTCTAAAAATTCATCGGGCTCGTGGATTGGCGCTACTTCCATATCCAACCACAACCGCACGCGTTCTGGTGTGTCGCGCAATATTGGTAGATCGGCTTTGTGTAAATAAAAGGGGGCGCCGGTCGCCGCATGCACGGCATTGACCGCCATCACATGGTCAAAGTGAGCATGTGTATTGATGATTTTTTCAATCGTTAGCCCCTGTTGCGCCACTAGTTTAAGAATCGCGCGGGCGTTATCGCCCGGGTCGATAATAACGGCTTGCCGCGTCGTTTCACAACCTAATATGTAACAATTTTCCTGTAATAAACCAACCGTTAACCCTTTAACAATCATAATCTTCGCTATTTTCTAATGCATGCAAACTACGAATTATCCACATTCTACCGGCAACCGCGCTAGCGCTGGAACAATTCGTGGTTCGATTGGAAATCGATTAATGGACAGCAAAAAGTTGGCGTTCCGGGTCGTGGATCGTCTGCGGCTGGTCTACATTGCACAACCAAGCTCGGCTCCACTTTCTGAGCTCGCCGATCACGTCGTGAAGTTCCGCGCCCATCGTGGTTAGGCTATATTCGACATGCGGTGGAATGGCGCTAATTTGGATCCGCCGGATCAAGCCTTCTTCTTCCAACATCTTGAGCCGGCTGCTTAAGGTGCTGGGATTGACGCCACCCAGTGCTTCTTGCAATTCACAGAAACGACGCGACTCGCAGTCCATCAATTCATGGACAATTTGCAGTGTCCATTTCTGGCCAATAATGCGCGACGCAATGTCAACCGGACACATCGGGTCCTTGACCAACAGCGATTGTGGGCCAAACTTGCGCTCTGTACATTCTTGGGTCGTAAAATTATCATCCTCGTGCATATACCAATCCCTTCTGCCTGAACTTGCTATTGTCTATGCTATATCAAACATAGTACTATGTCAAGCTGAATAGGTTTTTTCCGCAGGGTAAGCCTCATTCGCCGGGCAAAGCCATCAATTTGACCGCTATTTCGCCAAATTGGAGCGTTGGCGTTCGGTCTGTCCCGTCAAATGGCAGATCAAACTCGCCGCGCAACAGATCGCCTGCTTGCCATTGATCCGGCGGATAACCTGGCACCAAAGGTTGGCTGAGCGTCTGCTGGCCTAGCTGTAACTGGAACGCAGCTTTTTGCGCCCAATTGGCGGGCAGCGGATCGGGCGCTTGCCAATAAAAGGTAAAGTGGACCAGATCGCCGGGGTGGATCGGGGTCGCGGGGGCATGGGCGGCATCTTTGCGATAGGTATCATACCCAAGCAGCGTAACGCCTTGTGATGAGGCGTGCAGCCAGTGCTGGATCGGCAAAATATCGACTGGGATCGCGTGCTCGGGACGGACAACTTGAATCTGGCCGAGTGTTACGGTTTCGGCTGCACCGACCAAGAGTGGTTGACCGTTGGTCGGGTCATAAAGTTTAGCCATCAACGTATAAGCACCGGGCGGCGTGCCAAAGGGGATGCTTAGACCGTGATTGTCAGTAATCGTGGTCTGTAGCGGCCACTGATCGGTGGGCTGTGAACCGCCAGCCGGTTCGCTGTCGTGCTGAGCAATCACCTGCTGGCGGGCATCCAACAATTGGACGCTCACCTTATACCGTTGTTTGATCGGCATTAGCGCCTGCCACTGCAAACCGACTAGCGCAATTTCACCCGCCGCCACCCGTTGTGGCGATTGCGATTGACATTGGGCCAGCAAACTAATCCGTTGATCAAAGACAGTCGCCGCGGCCAACGGGGTGCAAGTGACCTGCGTGGGCAGGCGATAGACGGCAAAACGCAAATTGCCCTGCCAGCTTTCCAAGCCTTTAAATGCATTCTGATCCAGCCACTGCTCGACAATGTGCGTTGGGTCTGCTTCATCGGTGGCCCAAAACAGGGCATATACGTTGCGGCGGGCCTGTACGGCGGCGGCCAGGGCAATGACGGTCTGCTCTGGATTGGGCGGACGTGCTTGCGGCAATGCAACCACGGGAAAACCCGGATCATAATAGCGCCAGACTTCTTGTTGCCCAGGCGCATCTAATAGCACGAGATCCGTTGTCGGGTCACCCGTTGCTTGAAGATAGTGGGCCACCCCGGCGTAATTATCACGGGCGGTTGGGTTGGTGTAATAGGCGGGCAGGGTGAAGGCGGCGAGGGTAAGCGTTCCAATGATGAGTAGGGCGCAGAGCAAGGGATACGGGATATGGGATACGGGATACGTCCGCTGTGGGCGTACGATTTGGGGCGCAGCGGCAACGGCGATACACCAGGCCGGTGAAGCAATCAGCAAAAATTTTAAGAAAGCGTCGCTAAACAGACCGAGACCGAGCATCAAGCCAATCGGCGCTAAGATCCAGAACGCAAGCGCTATAAAATTGGGTTGGCGGCGCACGGCCAACAATCCAAGCAGGGGCAAGAGACCGCTGAGCCAGAGCCATTCTGGTGCGAACAGTGGGTGGAAAGGGCCGAAAGTCAAGGTCTGCAATGTTGTCTGCAAACCGGTTAACAGCGTCACCTGCTCTCCACCCTTGGGCCAATGGCGGATGCGCTCAAACGCCGTTGGCAACCACGGGGCAAAGGCGAGCACAATGATTACGTTGAGCAGGACAAAGCATAGAAGCTTGCGCGCCGCCTGTTGTCTTTCCCCTTGTCCGATACGCCAAAGGTAAGCCAGACAAGCCGCCGCTAGCACAATTGGAAAGCTATAATGGGTCCAGAGGCCGGCAATCCCGCAGATAACGTACAGCAAGGCCGGCAAAAAAAGGCGTGGTGCCGGAACAGTTGGAGTATGGGAATCGCTCAATTGCGCGTGCATCAGGCCTAACAGCGCCCAAAAAAGACCAGCGCTTTCCAGCGCCAGCAATATATACATGCGCGCTTCTTGGCTATAATAGATCTGGAAGGGATTGAGGGCCGCCAGGAAGCCCGCCAAAAGCGCAGTGACAGGCCAGCGCTGGCCCTTTTCATAAAATTGAACAGTAATTTGATAGATGACCCCGACCAGCGCCACGCCGGCAACGGCAGACAAACTGCGCATGCCAATCGCGCTGGCGCCGAAGATCAGCGTCCAAATTTTCAATAACCAGTAATAGCCTGGCGGATGGATATCGGCGGCAGCGTCACGCGCAATCTGGCCGAAACTGCGCCCTAGCAAGGCCCAGGTATTACCTTCGTCGCTCCACAAACTAGAAGCGCCAATCTGGTAAAAACGCAGCAGACCGGCTAAGAGCAGGATTAGGAGCAGCGGCCAGTTGTTGGTTAGCCGCTGCGCCGCTGCGCGCTTGTCGCTAGGTTTACTCATGGGGCAGGACAACCGTTTTTGTAAACGTCTTCAGCGCGTCATACACGGGTAGCGGCGTGAAATCGGGCAAGAGCAGGCGAAAATAGGCTTCGGGTTGCCGGTTAACTTCCCAATCATCAGTCGCCCGTTTGAGATACCAGGTATTGGCGACGCCAATCCACGGCCATTCATCGATCAAGCGTTGATAGGCCAGCGGTAAATACTGGGCCTGTTGATCGAGGGTTACCCGGCCATAGCGTGGGTCAACATTATCCGGCGCAGCGTTCCAATTCATTTCAGCGATCCAGATCGGCTTATGGGCGTCGCCATTTTTGACCATCATGTCGCGGATGAACAAATTACGACTAAAGTTGAGCACGCGCGGCTGCATCCGGTGGTCGGTCGGGCCACTGTAAAGCCCATAGGCTTGCATAGAGGCAATGTCAAAATAAGGGGCGGCGCCGGCATCGTACATCCGTTGCAAAAAGAGTAGATCAGAAAGATTGTTGCGCCCGCTTGGATCATGCGGTTGGAGGTCGATGGTCGCTGCCAGCGCGCCAGCGATGATCACCACCTTCGGATCAACGGCGCGCGCCGCGCTGGTGCCCACTTTGAGCAATTCTGTATATTGCTCGGGGCTGATCGGATAGACCCCCCACTCTGGGTTGACATTGGGCTCATTCCACAGTTGATAATAATGGACGCGTCCCTTGTAACGACTGACCACGGCGTGGACAAAATCACCGAAATCTTGATAGTGATCTGGCGGGGCAAAGGTGCCCACCGTTGCGGTTAAAGCGCGCGTCCATTCGGGTGGATTACTAATGCGTACGATCAGCTCCATGTGGTATTGTTCGCTCAAGTCCACCATCTGATCGTATTTATCCCAGGCGGAGTGATAGGGTTCGTGGCGCCGATCCTCAAAGTCGCCCTTGCCATGAATTTCGATATCTTCCCAGGTGAATTCTTGGCGCAACCAGTGGAAACCGGCCGCCGCCGCCAACTGTACCGTGCGCGCCCGCTTGGCTGGCTCAGCTTCTTGTTCCAGGAAAACATTGA
>JBBQBY010000444.1:0-5805 GCA_038318235.1 Caldilineales bacterium | reverse complement strand
TTTGGCCGCTTCAACCACTCGCTTACCCTGCTTGGGATCGACAAAATATTTCGGGTCGCGTAAATATCAGGTTGACCATACCAAGTACGTTTAGCAACGGTCAGGAAATTCTTCACACTGCACTCTCCGCAAGCAAACCATGTTGCCGCAAGATCACTGCTACCTTGTTGATTTGCGTAAATGGAAGACCGGATTTTTCGGCAATATCAAGCAAGGAATGATGGCCATCGGACAAATTAAGCACCCATAACATCGCCAATTCATCAAGCTTGGTCGCCTTTTTGCCCCCAAAGAGACTATACAAACCCCGGCGGCCTAGTTGTGGCTCACATTTTGGGTTGGTATTCAGATAGCGCCGGTTGTTTTCCAACAGGTCGCACACGGCACTATAAAGGGCAAGTGAATCGGCCAGATACTCGGGTTGCACAAAATCCAGATTATCGGCCGAGGTGTGATATTGCGGAAAGCGGCCATGTGGTGTGCGGGTCAAGCTGCCCACCGGCAAGTTGAATCCGGGTGAGCAATATTGCCGTTCGTCATAGCCATAGGGTGAAAAATCTAGAATTTCATAGGGTTGTCCCGCCTGCTGCAACACATGCACGACGGCCCGATCGATCTCGGCGTTACCCTGTCGGCTGCGTTTGTAGTGGGCATGCCCTGGATCGCCCACACACGCCACCACCAGGCCATGCTTAATTTTAGCCGTTTGTGCTTCGTGTAGCGATAGCCAAGTGATCGATCCAATCGTGCCGGGAATAAAGAGAAAACGATAGCTATAACGGCGCGGCTGCGTTTGCAGATGCCGCGCCAGAAACGTACTAAGCGCCAGGCCAGAAAGGTTGTCGTTACACAGGGCTGGGTGGCAACTGTGGCAAGAGATCAGCACTTCTTCTGCGCTTTCGCCGGGCAGATAATATTCCCCATAACTCAAATGACCATCAGCCAATGATGTGTCAATATAGACTTCGTATTCGCCCTCGGCCAGACTTTGCAATAAATCATCACTTACACAGAAGCCCCAGTTTTCCTGGTAATAACTGGTGCGATAAGGCACCAACGTTGGCTGCTCTGGGAGCGAAAAGAGATGGGGCTTTAGCGCCGCCAGGGTCATCTTCTGCTGCACTGGCATGCTGTAATTGAGTAGGTGCAAATTGGATTGCTGAAAATCGATCACTTTGTCGCCGTTGGCATTTTTCACATACGCGTCGCGCACATTCCACTCGCGCGGCACCGTCCAATCAAACACTTGCGTACCGGTAGGCACTTCGTGGATCGTTAATGGGATCTGTTTTTGCAGACGGCGTAACGACTCACGAACCCCATCGCCGGTAATACTGCGGCAAATAGGATAGAGTTCCGCCATCAGTTGATGCATGGCCTCGCCGAGCTCAACCAATTTATCCTGGGTTAAAAATTCGCGCATATTGTTCTTCTAAGGCCGTCACATAGACTTGTTTCTGTTTGACGATTTGCGCAACGGCATTTTCCCGGTTTGCAGCCAGCGCCTGAAAGCGTTCGATCAGGGTTGGTACGTCAAAGGTATCGATCGAAAGATTGTAGGCCGATTGACCTGCCGCTGCCATCAAGGTATCAATTTTTTGATGATAGGATAGGGCTACGACTGGTTTGCCCATGAAATGCGATAACAACACGCCATGAAACCGGGTGGCGATCACAATATCGGTGATTGCCAGTTGTTGTAACAGCGTTTCTACCGTATAGATTGATTCTTTGATGATCTTACCTGCGGTCGACAAGGTTTTGTCTTCGTCCAGCAAATTGATCAGGTCTTCAATCACTAAACTGTCGAAGTGAAAGTCACCCGAAAAAAAGCAGATTGTGTGCCCGTGGCGGATCAACCATTTTACAAATTCGGTGAGCTTATTTAAATAGCTCAGATAGACCGCGCTGTCCCGCTCTGGCCAGACCCGCGGGTCAAAATAAGCCATTGGCCCGACACCCACGATTAATGAAGGGGCCATTTGCTGATCTCCCCCTGCCGACCCGTTTGTGTACACCGCCACAGCAGCCGACGGTGCGGCCTGTTTGATCTCCATTTTCAGACTATGGGCGAGATCCGGATAGACCGGATCGTTACGCTTAAAACCAATGCCCGCCATATATTGCTTCGACTCCACATCGCGATAGGATCGATAATTGGCCTGGGCTAGCGCAAACTTAAAGAAACGTCGACTGAGCGCAGCATCAATTGGCCCCGCGCCCACGCTGACAAATTGCAATTGCGCGCCGCGCAATTTGGCCAGGAGCGACCACTTTAAAATCATATAGGGCAGACCCCACGCGCCACCCCAATAATCATCAAGTTGACCGCCGCCGCAGATCATCAAACAATCGAAACCGGCCAAAAAGGCAAAGGCCCGTTTGATTAAAATCAACTCTAAGGGCAAACGAAAGAGCACGCGTTCCAGTTTGCGCAGCCGCTGGTTGGGGTGATAGCGCAACCAATAGGCAAACCTGCGCACCGGGTTACGCGATAATTTTACTTGGTCTGGTCGCCGCCAATCCCGATCCGGCATGCGCGTCATCGGGTAGGCCGGGATCTTATGCCATAGTTCAGTGTCTTTCGGGTTAAGCGCAATCGCGCTAATCTGGGCATCCGGATACTGTTTACGAACATTTTGCAGCATAGCCTCCAGGATCGCCGCATCACCCAAACTCCCATAGCCATAGGGGCCGAGCAAGGCGATTTTCTGAGAGGTAACCCGAGCATTCATGCGTTCATCCTTATGGTTGTGCGATGGTGTGATCTAAAAATAGATGAAATTCATCCGGATTGCAACTGGCATACTGCTGATCTCTGGCCGCTATCACGCTAACGGGCTGGGGCCAGCGGATGGCGAAGGCCGGATCATTCCAGCGCAGCCCGCGTGCATAGGTGGGAGCATAAAATTCCGACATCTGGTAAAAGACCTCGCTGCCATCCACGAGCGTCTGAAAGCCGTGGGCAAATCCTGGCGGCACGTAGAGCATCAGGCGGTTTTCCTGGGTTAATTCCACGCCAATCCACTGTGAAAAGGTGGCTGACGCCGGCCGTATATCGATGATCACATCATAGATCGCGCCTTGAGTACAGCGCACCAACTTGGTCTCGGCAAAGGGCGGCAGCTGATAATGCATCCCGCGCAGCGTGCCGGCTTTGTGATTAAAAGAGAGATTACACTGCACCAACGTGGTATTCAAGCCTTGTTCACCGAATTCACGTTGACACCACGATCGCGCAAAAAAACCACGCTCGTCTGCTATGCGTTCTGGTTCAATCAGATACGCGCCTTTGAGTTTTGTTTCGCTAAAGTTCATGGCACTTTACGTCTTTTCGATTAAGTAACGAGAAATTCACAGGTTAAGCCCAGCGCCGCCACCGCTTGCTTGATCTCATGTTCGTAGGTCGGGTTCGTGATCAGCACAACATCCGGTCGATAATCCTGCAAAAATGCAGGTCCCACCACCTGCTGGCCTGAGCCGGGGACAAACTTGCCTTGGCGCTCCGGGTTGATATCGACCACATAGGCTACTTGTTGCTGGGTCTGCAAAATATTCAGAAAGGTAATCCCTTGCCCACCCGAGCCCCAGGCAACGACGCGTTGGTGGGCCTGTTGCATCGTTCGCAGCCGGGTTTGCCAGTCACTAATTTTCTGACGGTAATGGGCTGCATACGCAACTAGTGCAGCGGGCAATCTGGCCTGAGCTGCGCCAACTGGCGAGTTTATCCAACTATGGACGGTGCTCGGCCGTGCTTCAATGCCCAAATATTGATCATCGGCATAACAAGGGCCGACGTGCAGCACTTCAAAGCCACCATTGACAAAAATCTGCGCCAGCGTTTGTTCGGTAAAATAGGAACAGCGCTCATAAAATACATTCCAGGTGGCCTGACCGCGAAAGCTGTATTCCCGATTGGGCATTTCAAAATAGAGCACCGTATCCGTTTGATCGCCAATCATCTGCCGCAACGTCGCTAAGAAGTCGCGGGGCTGGGCGAGTTGATTAAAGAGATGGCGACAACAGATGAGCGCATGGGGTAAGTGCGCATATTGTTGCGTGTAATAATCGCGAATCAACGTCAGGCGCGCCTGGCCGATCATTGCGACGCCTTCCTGTTCAAGCGCTGGGTCGAAACCAAAGCCTTCGTCCACACCAAGCTGACAAAGGATTTGCAGAAAGATCGCCTTGCCACACCCAATTTCAACGACACTTTTATTGCGCAATGCATACTCTTCAAGCAAATGCTGCGCCACTTCGGTCATAAAGGTGCGGTACAGGGGTGAATGATGGAGCGATATTTCATAACCCGGCGCATAGACGAGTTTCGCTGGTTCAAATAGCCGATTATGGACAAATCCGCACTGCTGGCAATAGGTCAACTGAATGTCCCCCGTCGGTGACTGCTGGGCCTCGGCCTGGGTCGGCCAGAGTAGACCGACAGCAATCGGGACATTCGTTACCCGCAGAAAATCGAGCAAAGTTGTAGCGCCACATAATGGGCAATTTGTTCGATTTTCTGCCGTAGCGGTTACGGGTTGGTGTTGATCGGGCTGGATAGCAATCATCATGATCCTTGCCTTACTCCACCACCATCACGCTTGGGATTGGCACCACGAATTGGCCGCCCCACTCGTGGATATAAGCCATTTGGCGCCGGATCTCATCCTTGAAATTCCAGGGCAGGATCAGCACATAATCTGGTTTGGTGGCGCGGATCTTGTCGGGGTGATAGATCGGGATATGTGTTCCTGGTAAAAATTTCCCCTGTTTATAGGGATTGCGATCAACCGTATAATCCAAGAAGTCAGGCCGGATGCCACAGTAGTTCAATAATGTATTACCCTTGCCCGGTGCACCATAACCGACAATTTGTTTGCCGGCAGCTTTGGCCTGGATCAGAAAGCTAAGCAAGTTCCGTTTGGTCGCCTTCACCTGCTCGTCAAAGGCGGCGTAACAGGCCATCTCCATAAAACCAGCTGCGATCTCGCGCTGGCGCAGGTCGCACACCCACGGGCCAACCGGTTTTGTGGCATCGGCCTGATGGCGAGCGTAAATTCGTAATGAACCGCCGTGTGTGGAAAGTTCTTCCACATCAAAGATCGTCAGACCGTGCGCGGCAAAGATCTTCTCGGTGGTGATAAAGCTAAAGTAGGAAAAGTGTTCGTGGTAAATTGTGTCGAATTGGTTACCAGCCATCAAGCGCATCAGGTGCGGAAACTCGATGGTAATCACCCCTTGCGGCTTGAGCAGAATCTGCAAACCGGCGACAAAATCGTTTAAGTCTGGTACTTGGGCTAAGACATTATTGCCCAGCAACAGATCGGCCTGGATGCCTTCGGCCACAAGCGTCTGGGCATAGGTGGCCCCAAAGAATTCCACGCGCGTTGGCACGCCCTGTGCCTCAGCCACTTTCGCCACATTCGCCGCCGGTTCGATGCCAAGCGCCGGAATGCCTTTAGCAACGAAATATTGCAGCAGATAGCCATCATTGCTCGCAACTTCGACCACCTGGCTCTCGGCATTAAACCCAAAACGCTCGGTGACTAATTCGGTATACGCTTTGGCATGTTGCAGCCACGTGTCGGCGTACGAGGAAAAATAGGCGTATTCGGTGAAAATATGCGCAGGACTGACATACTCTTCTAGCTGCACCAGAAAACATTGTGCGCACACATGCACATGCAACGGGTAAAAAGGCTCCATCTGATTCAGTTGATCGGCAGCAAGATAGCTCTCACACAGGGGCGACATCCCCAGGTCTACAAACGTGTGCTGCAACGCCGTGCCGCAAAATCGACAACT
>JBBQBY010000443.1:0-5806 GCA_038318235.1 Caldilineales bacterium | reverse complement strand
TGTGAAATTATGCCAACATTTAAATATTGTCGGGAGTTAATTTCCTTCAGTAGAGAGATGTTTGCCAAACTCTACGTGGAGCTACATCCCAATAGTCGCAGAGCCGACGCTGGTGGATAGGCAGGTTGAACCTTTGGCCGTGTACGAAAATGGCGTACAATAGAAGTTAGTCACAAAAAATGTTAGGCTCGAAAGCGAGCTTCTACCAACAAGAATCTGTGGCCAATCAAGGCAATTAGCATACAATTGTCAGGAGCATATGAAGGTTCAACGTATTTACATCGATACTTCGGTCATCGGTGGTTGTCTAGATCGAGAATTTGCGGTCTGGTCCAAAGGCTTGCTCAGAGATTTTCAGGAAGGCAACTTCATTTTAGTCGTTTCGACGACCGTAGCCGCGGAAGTTGCAGCCGCCTATGAAGCTATCCAAATTCAGTATGACGACTTTCTCGTCCTGAAGCCCGAAATTCTGGAAGTTACGGAACAAGCCATCAAGCTGACCGAAACTTATCTGCGCCGCCAGATTCTGACGCCCAAATACTACACCGATAGTCTGCACATTGCGATTGCTACAGTCGCTGAGGTGGATGTGTTGGTGAGTTGGAACTTCAAACATATTGTCCATTTTAATAAGATCAGGCTGTTCAATGCGGTCAATTTAGAGTTTGGGTATAAGCCAATTCAGATTTATTCACCGCGCGAGGTAACGACCTATGGAAACGATTGAGATACACGCTGTTGAGCTAGTTCGCAAAATTCGAGATAAACAGACGCTAGAGTTGCAAGGAAAGACCCCGCTCGAACAAATTGCCTATTATCATGAGAAAGCACGTAGATTACATGCAAAGCTGGCAAAAAGAGCAAAAAAGCAGAAGGCTCTCGACTACGCCAAGCAATAAAATCAATCTATCGTGAGATAAGCTTTCAACTCGTCACCAGCCGATTTCAGGATCTTCTGCGAAAGCTGCTCATCGTTGACTGCACGGGCCATAGAGACAGTGTAGCCGAAATCGTCGACGAAGCCTAACCGCGGAACGGCTGTTTGATGGGGTCAATGGTCATCAGGCGCGCTCTGCTGGAACGGAAGAGAGTGCCCGGATTCGTGTGACGTCTGGCCATCTTGGTTGGGCAGGGATCATTTTTGTCATGGAGAAGCGTCACGTTGATCGTCTGCGCAGCAAGTTCCACAACGAGCTTATCAGTAAGCGTGTCGTTGGTCTACACATACCAGATGTATATGCATATATGGATGAAGCACTGATTGAGCGACTTACAACAGTGACAACATACCTTTCTGATATGCAAGATGAATAGTGAGCCCAGTTCTTCTGCACGAAGGGTTAGAGTTATGCTTCAGCCCGGAAGCGCGCTTCTAAAGTCGCCAGATTGACTTCGCTCACGGCCAGCTTAACCACACTGTCCAGCGCCAACTCCGACCGGCCATAGAGTTCAGTTTCCAGGTCCAGTTCTGGGATCAGCACCAGGCTGCGGCTGCCGCTCTTGTCGATCACAATCCCCTCGCCATGCCAGTTGGGGTGTTGCAACAGGTAGACCATTTTCCAATGTGTGTTGGAGATGCGCTCGGTCTGGCGAATCAGGCGCATGTTGTCGCTGGCGACGGCGATGCGTTCCATGACCGTTTGCAGTTCTAAGGGGGCTTCGCCGCGCAGGTGGGCGCGCAGTTGCTGGTGGATCAGCAGATCGGTGTAACGGCGCAACGGGCTCGTCACCTGCACGTAGGCGTCCAGCCCCAACCCAGCATGCGGTCCGGGCGTCGTTTTGGATTGGCCAGGTCGCAGTCGTCGCCGCAGGGCAAACATGTCGGAGAGGGTAATGGCCGTTACGCCTTGGGCATCTTCGGCGATCTCTTGCACACTGAAGGGTACGGTGATGCCTTGCGCCAACGCATAACGCGCCACGGCTACCCCCGTCATGAGCATCGCCTCGCGCACCAAGGCACGACTGCGCAAGGGGGGCAAGGGACGAATCACGACCGCGTTATCTTCCACCCGAATTTTGACTTCTGGCAATTCTAGTTCGACCGCGCCGTTCGCCCGCCGGCGGGCCGTAAACATTTCTGCCAGGTGATAAAGTTCTTGGAAGGGTGATTCAGCGAGCCGTGTTTCGGCCTCTTCGTAGGATAAGCGCGTGACGCGCACCCAACTGGGCACAATTTCCACCGGCGCGATTTCGCCCACGGCATTGATGTCCAGCCCAAAGGAAAGCGCCGGCGAAATGTCGTTGAGACCCAAGCCTAAAGCCGCTGTCGCCGCGGCGGGCAACATGTGGATCGTACCTTGTGGTATATACAAATTAGCGCCGCGCGCCCGCGCTTCCTCATCTGCCGGGCTGGCTGGTGCCACCAGGGCAGCGACATCGGCAATATGCACCCACAGACGACCATTGTCCCAACTGAGCGCATCGTCCGGATCCTTTGAACCTTCGTCGTCAATCGCCAGCGCGATTAAATGGGTTAAATCACGCCGCGTTTCGTCGGGCAAAGTGGGCAACTCGGCATCCGGTTGCGCCGTCGTTATGCCCATCCGCTGCGGATAAGGGTTGACGAATGGCGTCCAATAACCGGTGGCCAGCAGCAACGCATGCGCGTTTTGCGGCGTCTGTTCACGACCAAGCGTGCGCAAGACACGGCTTTGTTCACGCTGCGCCAGGGCCAAAGCCACTACGTCCCCTAAATAACGCTCGTCTTCGCGGGCAAATTGTCCCCCTTGGACACGCGCCAAAAACGCCTGCCAAGCGCGCTCTTCGTTCGCTTTGGCTTCGCGCTGGGCGCGGATCGCAGCCACCGTTTCTGGCGTATGCGCCACCAGCGCATCGGGCGCGCCGCTAAAATAGAGTCCTTCTGTCACCTGTTGCCACACGCCCCAAGCTGTGGATGGCGTATAGGCGTCGTAAGCCAGTTCGGCGAGTTCGGACAATGTCGTCGTTGTGCCGGTGAGCAATTCCCAAGCTGATCTGATTTCACCCTTTGGTGGTTTTAGATCGTGCAAATTGCGCAGAGGACCAGGGTGAAGCAGGACCACATCTTTAGGCCGCAAACTGAGCGTCTCGCCGGTGTCGATCTGGATGTCGATTTTTTTGTCGCTCACGCTGGTCACACGCGCCGGGCGATTTTTATAGAGCACAAAACTATCAGAGCGAAGGGTGGGTTGGGTCATGGTTGGGATCTAGATGGATTAGATTTAATCATAGGAAAGCAGCATAAAAAATCAGACACTGATCTGCACAGAGAGACGCGGGTTTAAGACTTTGCAGACTGCAATTGAGCCCAAGGCAAATCCAAAAAACAAATTATGATCCAGGGTCGAGACCTGACAGGAGAAAAAACTCCACCTGTCAGGTCGGTCGATAATGATCATCTGCGCAATCTGTGTATTTCCATGTCGAATATAAAACTTCTTGCTTAGGTTTAATCATATGTTTGCCTTTATTTTATCAGGAGAACGCGCTTTAGGGAATTACCAATCAATTTCTTTTTACGTGTTGACATTCTTATCCAGTTCCAGTAGAATAGTAACAATCCACGATGTGGAATGATTCCACGATGTGGAACGACTATTTGTAATGCGCTGGTGTTGGCAATCGTGACAATATGGCAAGCTTATGGCAGATGTGCAGTCGTTAAAACGGGCTTTTGATATTTTGCGCGCAGTCTCAGCTCATACGGAGGGCGCGAGTTTGGCTGAAGTTGCCCGCCAGGTGGCGTTGCCCAAAAGCACCGTTTCGCGCATGCTTTCGACGTTGGAGGGCATTGGGGCGGTCGAACGTGTGACACAGCCTGAAGGCTTTCGGATTGGCCCAGAAATGATCTCGCTGACCGCGCAGGTGGCTTACCCACGCAGTTTAAGTGCGCTGGTCCGGCCTTATTTACAAGAGTTAGCACAAGCTTCTGGTGAAACCATCTCACTGAGCATTCCCGACGGCGATCGCGCGCTGACGATTGACCAGATTGATAGCTGGCGCGAGTTACGGCTGCGCAACTGGGTTGGCAAACGGCTGCCGCTTTATTGCACATCGGATGGCAAACTCTATCTGGCGCAGTGGGATGAGGCGGCCATCGATGAATATCTAGCGCGGCCGTTAGAACGCTATGCCCCCAACACGATTACCGATCCCGACCAACTGCGCCAGGAGCTAACCCAGATCCGCAGCCAGGGCTATGCCTGGAATAATCGCGAGCGCGACGCCGATCTGGTGAGCATCGCGGCGCCGGTGCATGATGAAAATCAACACATTGTCGCTGCCATTTGTCTATTTGGCCCTTTTTTCCGCTTTCCTCCAGTAGATCAACGCCAAGACCTGATCCGGCTCGTGGTCGACACCGCCAACCGGATCTCCAATCGCATCCAAACATTGGCGCTGCGCCCTCAACAAAATCGTAATGGGCAAGCAAAGCTGCATGATGCGCAATCCGCCTTTAAACAAGGAGCACTATGAAAACAGTTATCCAATCCCCCACAAAATCGGTGAATATCGGCCCGCATGAGCCTTTTGTGATTATCGGCGAGCGGATCAATCCCACCGGGCGCAAGAAATTAGAAGCCGAAATGATGGCCGGTGATTTCAGCCGCGTCTTGCGCGATGCGAAGGCGCAGATCCTGGCCGGTGCGCATATTTTGGATGTCAACGTTGGCGTGACGAGCATCCAACCGCATAAAACCGAGCCGGATCTGATGGTCAAAGTCATCCAGTTGATCCAGTCGGTGACCGATGTGCCGCTCTGTATCGACAGCAGTGTCGTGCCCGCGCTGATTGCTGGCATTAAAGTGGCTAAAGGTCGACCACTGATCAACAGCGTCACGGGCGAAGAAGAGCGCTTGGAAGCGGTGTTGCCCGTGGTGGCCGAGTATAATTTACCGGTGATCGCGATCAGCAACGATGAGTCTGGCATCAGTTACGATCCCAGGGTACGCTTTGCCGTGGCCAAGAAAATTGTCGAACGCGCCGAAAGTTATGGCATTTCGCGCGATGATGTGATCATCGATCCGCTGGCCATGCCCGTGGGCGCGGTGCGCACGGCGGGGGCCGATCTTTTCACATTGGTGCGCATGATCCGCGAGGAGTTGGGCTGTAATACCATGTGCGGCGCCAGCAATATCAGTTTTGGCCTGCCGCAACGCCAATGGATCAACAGCAGTTTTATCTCGATGGCAATTGCTAGTGGGATGACCTGTGCGATTACTAATCCGTTGGAAGAGCATATCCGTAACGCGGTTTACGCTGCCGATGTCTTGATGGGGCACGACGAAGATTGCATGCGCTATCTCACAGCGATCCGCAAGGCCGACGCCGGCGCGCGCGCCGCAGCCACGGAAGCGAGCGGTGAAGCGCCGGTAGCCGATGCGGGGGAAGATCGCCGCGCCGCCCGCGAAGCGCGGCGTGCAGCGCGGACGGCAAGATAAAACAAAAGCAATCTCGCGCAAAGCCGCAAAGAAAAACCAGAGCAGCTTATAAACTTTGCGTTCTTTGCGGCTTTGCGTGAGATTGTCATTATTAACTTTGAAACCGGGGTAATCGTGGACTTATCAGGCCCAGCCAAAGAATATACGGCCCAGAAATTTCAAGGCGAAGTGTATAAAAATGCGCAGGTAAAATCCAAAGAATTTGACGCTTGCACTTTTGTGAAATGTTCGTTTAGCGAAACCGTCTTTAGCGATTGTAAATTTCGCGATTGCGTTTTTAAAAGTTGCGATCTCAATCTGATCGGCGTGAAAGACTGTTCCTTTGAGAACACGCGCTTCGAAGATTCACAGTTGATTGGCGTTAACTGGACAGATACCACTTGGGC
>JBBQBY010000442.1:0-5812 GCA_038318235.1 Caldilineales bacterium | reverse complement strand
CCGCGCCGTAAGTGTTGATGCGCCCTGGGCGCGCAGGGTAGATAAGCTCGGACAATCGATCTGCGCCAGGGCATCGGGGCGCAGACCATCGATCATCACAAAGAGGGTGGGGGCAATTTGTTGCGGCATGTTTGTTCTTCTCCTATAGGTGAGGGTATTATGAGTAAATCGTACTTAGTAACCAATACGGCACATACAATCGGAGGGCTAATTACTCAATTACAATCTTGTCCAAATTGGCTTCTGGCTCGGGGTAAGCCATATGCAGATCTTCGAGCGTTTTCACCAAGATTTCAGCGATCACCAAGTTGCGATACCACTTGTGATTGGCAGGCACAATATACCAGGGCGCCGCCTCCGTGCTGGTTTTGCTCAGCGCATCTTCATAAGCGGCCATATATTCATCCCACAATTCGCGTTCCGCGAGATCGGCCATGTTGAACTTCCAATGTTTTGTCGGATCGTTCAGACGGGCTTGCAACCGTTGCTTTTGTTCGTCTTTGTCAATGTGCAAATAAAATTTGATCAGGGTTGTGCCTTCGTCGATTAGCGTCTGCTCAAAGTGCTTGATCTGCTCGTAGCGTTTGCGCCAGACATCCTTGGGCACAAAATTGTGGACGCGCACCACCAGCACATCCTCGTAATGGCTGCGATTAAAGACCAACAATTCACGGTTGCCAGGTGTATGTTTGTGGATGCGCCAGAGAAAATCATGGCTTAGCTCCTCTGGCGTCGGTGCCTTAAAGTTGGCAACATCCACGCCTTGCGGATTAACCCCTTTGAAAACTTTACGGATCGTGCCGTCCTTGCCCCCGGCGTCCATCGCCTGGAGCACGACCAACACCTTGTGTTTGCCTTCGGCATACAGGAGTTGTTGCAGCTTGGCCAACTTCTGGTTCAGTTGCGCAAGTCGCGCCTTGGCCCCTGCTTTGTCCAGATCGACGGCACTGGTATCTTTCGGATCCCATTCAGATAGGTCAACTTTGCTGTCTGGCTTCACGCGGTAACGATCCATCTGGTCATCCTTATTGGGTCATTAAAACTAGGGTTTTGCTGTGGTATAATTCATGGCATAATCAATGCCATGTTAACCGAACAACACGAAGGGTGCAAATGCACAAACTTGCTCTCAATCTTGTCGATCTAAATCTGGATAGTACGCCGATTATCACGTGGCTGGCGCAGGCCCGCAAAGCAGGTAGCCTGGATCTGCCGGCCCTGCGCCGTTCGTTGATCGTGCGCATGATCTGGCAAGTGTCTTACCAACGCAGCACAGGTTTGATCGAGAATATTGCCTATTTGATCGGGCGGCGCGCCTGGGGCGAAAATCCACGCGCAACGCTGGCTGCCGATATGCTTTACCTGCGACGTGTGCTGGCAATCGCTGGGCATGATTTGGCTTATAGCCAGCAATCCGAGCATAAGGGCTTTTATATTCGTGGCCGGCCGTTGCTTGATCCACAACTGGAACGGCGCATGATCGGCGCGATGGCCGAAATTGATCCGGCGCAGATGGCGATTACTAGACAACTGACGCCAGCGCAGCGATTTGCTCAGGCCATGTCAATGATTGATTTCGTAACAAAGGCCGGCGTTTATCGTCTACGCCAGCGCCAACCCACTTTATCAATCGAGGAAGCACAACGGCGAGTGCGTCAGGGAAAGGTTGTATAACGTGACCACAACCGATATGAGTTTCGCGGAATTTACGCGTCTAGTGCTAGATACGGTAGAAACTGTCCAGCTTGAATATATGATTGGCGGCTCCGTTGGTTTGTTGGCTTGGGGTGAGCCACGCACCACCCGCGATTTCGATTTGGTGATCAATCTACCCGTAGAGCAAATCTATGCATTCTCGCAGGAACTTAAAAAGCGTAATATGTTGGTTCCCTGGGAAGTGATGTTAGATTTGCTACTGCAACCAGAAGGTGATTTACCTATCAACGCGATTCATCTTGACACAGCCTTCAAAGCAGAATTCTTTTTATTACGCCCAGATGATAAGTTTCGTGCAACCGCGCTGGCGCGGCGTCGCCGCGTGGACATTGGTCCGCCGCTTAACGAAGTTTATGTTCACGCGCCGGAAGACTTGATTATCTACAAATTACGCTATTACCAATTAAGTGAGCAATCAAAACATATGCGCGACATTGCAAGTATCTTGGAAGCTACCGGCGATCAACTGGATTACCGCTATCTTCAGGAATGGATCGACTACTTCTGCTTATCAAGCGCTTGGTACAAAGCACAAAACTGGAAAGAAATCGGCTAAAAATCGATAAAGGAGGCTTATAGATGTCCATCTCATCCAAACTCACCGAAGCCGATATCCGCAACTGGGTTGGCGAACAGTCACTCGCCAAAGGCCGGCCCTACTTTCGCGATGGCTCGATCATCAACCCGCGCCGCCAGGGTGACCTGCTCAAAGCCCAGTGTGTTGGCTCGGCATCGCAACCCTATCGCGTCGAACTCACACCAGGCGCCAAAGGGATTGTGGCCGGTCACTGTTCCTGTCCGGTGGGTGATGGCGGGCGGTGCAAACATGCCGCCGCGCTCTTGCTCACCTGGATCAACGATCCCGCGGCTTTTACAGAAGTCGACGCGTTGCGCACAACGCTGGACAAACAGAGCAAAGAAGCGTTGATTGCGCTGATGCTGAAGATGCTCGACCGTTACCCCGATCTAGAAGCGCTCGTTGAGCTATCGCTCCTTAGCCCAACCCAGGCGACCAAGCCGCTGGATGCCAAAGTCATTGTACGCCAGGTGAACAATCTCTTCAAGCAACTAGAAGATGAGTATGGTTCGGCTTATGAAGCGGCGGACAAGGCCAAAGATATCAAACAACTTGGCGATAATTATGCCGTGGTGGGCGATTGGCACAATGCGGTTACTGTCTATCAAACCGTCGCCGAAGGCATTTTAGAGCAATACGAGACATTCGGCGAAGCAGACCAGGATGGTGATTTGGTCGAGGTGGTCAACGAGTGCGTCACTGGCCTCGGTGAAGCATTAGCCACCGTCAAAGAGGCATCCCTGCGAGAGACAATTTTGCACACACTCTTCGACATCAAAAAATGGGATGTGAATTGGGGCGGTATTGACATGGGGTATGCCGCGCTGGATCTCATTCTTCAACAAGCGACCGCCACCGAAAAACACATGGTAGCCCAATGGGTGCGCGCCGCTATGCCCAAAGCGGAAGGGGGGGTTTTCAATTATCGACGGCAGAATTATGGCGGCCTGCTGCTGAGCCTGGAAGCGGAGACAATCGATGACGAAACGTTTTTGCGCATCTGTCGCGAATTCGATCGCTTACAAGATCTTGTGGATCGCTTGCTAAGTTTGCACCGGGTGGAAGAGGCATTAAGCGCAGTGAAAAGCGTCACCGATTATGAATTATTAAACTTGGAAGCGAGCTTTACCACACACAATCAATTTGATCTATTTGCACGCCTGATCGCCACACGCGGTCAAACCAGCCAGGATCGTCGGATCAAAGAATGGCTCAAAGCTGATGCAGCCAAACGCGGCGATGTCGGCACCACGTTGCGCTTTGCCGAAGAGATGTTTTGGGCCACGCCCTCACTGTCAGGTTACCAGGAAGTGAAAAGTTTGGCGCAACAGACCAAACAGTGGGGCAAGCTTCAACCCGTGCTGATGGAAAAAATCGCAAAAGAGCCACGCTACCAGAATTTACTGATCGCCGTCTATCTAGAAGAAGGCGAGATCGACCAAGCACTCAAGCAGATTCAAACCCCAGCAAAGCCCCAGCTCAATCACTGGGGCTACTTTGCGCCGATGATGCATCTGGAGGTGGCGAAAGCAGCCGAGGCTACTCGCCCGCGGGCGGCGCTTGAAATCTATCTCAAAGAGGTAGTACGTTTGATCGCCGAACGCAATCGCAGCAGTTATAGTAGCGCCGCCGATTATCTAAGCCAGATACGCATGCTCTATCAACGCCTCGGCGAAGAAGCAAACTGGCGAACGTTGATCACCAACCTGCGCCAGGAGCATAAAACTTTACGCGCGCTGCAGGATGAACTAACCAAAGCAAAGTTATAAAACAAAGGAGCAAACCACCATGCCAGGAATTATCGTTGCCCCGCAACCGATCGCGGTTGAAGCAGGCGCCAAAGTATTGATGGCTGGCGGCAATGCGATCGACGCTGCCGTCACTTGTGCCGCGGTTCAAGGAATTCTCGACCCACAAATGTGTGGGCTCGGCGGCTACGCCATGCTCAATTTGTATCTGGCCAATCGCGGCAAATCGATTGGCATTGACGGCCCCGCCCTCGCTGGTTCCCACGTGACGCCGGACATGTGGGTGGACAAAGTGTTGCGCCCCAACCCCGATGGCTGGGGCTATTTTTTGAAAGACAAAGTCAACGACGCGGGTTACACTTCCGTCTGCACACCCGGTTGGGTCAAGGCGATGGCGACCATGCTCGAACGCTGGGGCACGATCTCGTGGGCGCAGGCATTGGAACCAGCGGCGCACATCGCAGAAGCAGGGTTTACTGTGGGCGAACGGCTTGCAACCGGCTGGCTGCGCAAGGCGGCTTATCCAGAAGCCTGTTCATTGATGGATTACATCGAAGCCAATGCCGAAGCCCAACGCATCTATCTCAAAGCCAACGGCGCGCCCTATGCCCTGGGTGAGACGCTGCGCAATCCTGATTACGCCCGCACGTTGCGGCAGCTGGGCGAACGTGGCGCCGACAATTTTTATCACGGTGAACTGGCGCAGCGCATGAGCAGCGATCTAGCCGCCAATCACGCCTATGTCACGGCGCAGGATCTGGCTAATTATAAACTGCGTGAAGATCAACTTGTCACCGGCACGTATCGTGGTTATACGGTCACGAGCGCCACGGCGCCGCACGGTGGACCAACCTTGATTGCCATCCTCAACATTTTGGAAGGTTACGATCTGGCGGCGCTGGGGCATAACTCGCCAGACTATATCTATACAGTCGCGATGGCGATGAAGGCAGCCTTTGCCGACCGCAATCCCACGATGGCTGATCCAGAATTTGAGGATGTGCCACTGAATTGGATGATGAGCAAAGAGCGCGCCGCCGAATGGCAGGCGCACATCAACGCAGGCAAGCCGGTTGAAGTCAGCTTTAGCAGCACAACCGGCACACCGCACACAACGCATGTGAGCGTGGTTGACGGCGCGGGCAATTGTGTCGCCCTAACCCACTCGCTCGGCGCATCGTCTGGGGTGATCACACCGGGGCTGGGCTTTATGTACAACAACTCGATGATCAACTTCCACCCGCTGCCCGGCCATCCCAACTCCATCGCGCCCGGCAAAGGTCGCACCACGGGCATGGCGCCATCGATTGTCTACAAGGACGGCAAGCCGATCCTGGTGCTCGGTTCGCCAGGCGCAACGCGCATCATCACCTCGAATCTCCAGGTGATCCTCAATGTGCTAGACTTTGGCATGAGCATCAGCGACGCCGTGGCCGCACCGCGCATTGATTGCCAGGTGGGCAATATTCGTTGTCATGCGCGCATTCCTGAATATATCTGTGCAGAGGTGCGCAAAAAGCACCCGATCATCCGCATTCCCGAAAGTCACGGTGGCTTTGCCCTGGTGCACGCGATCACGATTGACCCACAGACGGGCGCGTTGGCTGGGGCGGCGGATACGGGGGCAGATGGGATGGCGTTGTTGGTTTGATGAAGGAAGCGTGAGGAGTGAGAAGTGCATCAACATTTGCAGGCTCGTTCCTCACGCTCTAGCGTGGGAACGTAGTCCTGACGCGCCGCGTCCCCTGAACCACCCAACGCGGAGCGTTGG
>JBBQBY010000441.1:0-5818 GCA_038318235.1 Caldilineales bacterium | reverse complement strand
GGCTAGCTATCATCTCGCTCGCGAACACGGCGGCAGACAAGCGCAACCATAATCTACTATTCACCAACCACTAGCACGCCATTCGTCAATCAAGGATTTTATGAACCGCAACCCGATCTTACGCCCCAGCCGTCTTTCGCCGCTGTTAATCATTGCCGCCATTTGGATCATACTCGTCATTGCCAAAAGCTTCGATGCACCAGGGCAATTGCCCTGGGAGACGCAAGCGGCCATCATTGCGGCCAGTTCGCCGATGACCACTACGGCTACGCTGACTGATACACAAACTCTTACTGGCACGCAAACGCTAACCGACACGCAGGGGCTCACCAGTACGCAGGCATTAACCCTGGTTACGCCAGTAACCACGACGCAGGTTTTGACCAATACCCAAAACTTGACCGGTACACAAGCGGAATCCAATACCCAGTCCATCACAACCACGCAGAGCATCACCACTGTCCGCCCGTTGTCGGCGACAGAATCAACCACGACGACACAACCGGTCAGCGCGACCGAGACAGTTACCCAGTAAACTACAGTTGCCTTTTAATAGAGTCCGACAAATTGCCCAGCAGTTGCTGAATCAAAACAACAGTGCGCCCAAGCGTCGCGACGCTTGGGCGCACTGTTGTTTTGAGAAAAACATGTAAGCCTTGCCCATCTATAGAAGTGCTATAGCTGATTTTCAGCCTACTTGACACTCCCTGTCGTCAAACCGGCGATAAAAAAGCGTTGTAGCGTCGCAAACAGAATCACGACAGGTAGACTCGCTAACACAGATCCGGCCATAATGATATGCGGTTGAAAAACATTGCCCTGGCGCGAGACGACGGACAGCCAGAGTTGTACAGTAAAAAGTTCCTCGCTGCGCAGATAGACCAATGGCCCCAGAAAATCGTTCCAAGTAGCCAAGAAGATAAAAATCGAGAGCGAGGCCAAACCGGGAAGAATCACGGGCCGTACGACGCGCCAGAAGATCCCGAATTCGCCAGCGCCGTCTATACGCGCCGCATCCAGCAGCTCATTAGGCACAGATTGACAATATTGGCGCATCCAGAAGATGCCAAACGCATTGGCAATCCCAGGGATGATCAACGGCCAATAGGTATCCACCCAATGAATGCGCGCCATGATGATGAAGTTCGGAATAAGGCCAACCCCAGATGGGATCATCATCGTTGCCAGAATGCCGACAAACAAGGCATCTCGTCCTCGGAAGCGCAGTTTGGCAAAGGTATAGCCGGCCAGTGAGCAGAAAAATACTTGCAGTAGCACGGCCGCTACGCCCAGGAAGGCCGTATTGAGCAAACCGCGCCCAAATTGCGAACGCGCGAAGAGTTCCTGATAGCTACTTAACGAAATATGCTGCGGCAAAAGCGGAAAGGGCAGTTGATAAAACTCAGCCCCTGTGCGGAAAGACGAGATCACCATCCAGTAGAAGGGCACCAAAAAGATGATGCCTGCTACGACGAGAATCAGATAGACAAAAGCTTGGGTGGCCTGGGCGCGCAGCCGTTGCGCCAGGGTGAAGTCGGTCGGTGGGAGAGGTTGGGTGGCTCGAATTGTCGTCATGCTCAATCTGCCTCACGATTGCCCAGCCGGAGCTGAATCATAGACAAAGTAATAATGATAGCCGCCACCACCCAAGCGATGGCCGCCCCATAACCAAATTTGAAATAGACAAACGAGTTTTGATAGAGCAAAGTCCCCGTGAGCAACCCGGCTTGCGCCATGCCACCACCGGGTCCGCCAAAGAGGACGAAAGGTTCGGCGAAGAGATTGAAGGTGCCAATCGTCGAGATAATTGCGTCAAACAGGATGACGGGCCGCATCAAAGGTAGGGTAATCCGCCAGAATGCTTGGACGGCGGTCGCGCCATCAACCTGTGCGGCCTCATAGATGTCGGGCGGAATACTTTGCAGCCCCGCCAGCATGATCACCATGTCATTGCCCGTCCAGCGCCAGAGCAAGGCGACGATCAAGACCAATTTCATCCAAGCAGGTTCCGCCAGCCAATTGATCGGCGCAACGCCCACATGGGCCAACAGGCCATTGACCAAGCCATAGGAACGGCTAAACAGATGGCCGAAGATCAGGCCCGTGATCACCAATGAGGTGACCACGGGGAGAAAATAGATGGTGCGTAACAGGCTACGTAAGCGCTGGCGTTGGGCGTTCAGCAAGACTGCAAAAGTCAAGGCCATTAGGATAATTGGCGGCACGCTACCAATCCAAACATAGACCGTATTCCACAGCGCTTTATACAAAGCTGGATCTTGAAACAGGATCTGATAATTTTGCAGCCCGACAAAGGTGCTGGGCGCGGTGCCTCGCCAGTCATACAGACTGACAATTAACGAAAAGAGAATCGGTAGGAGGCCGAACGCCAGAAAAATCAGGTAGAATGGCGCGATGAAGACGTAGGGCGCCAACGTACTCCACCAATGTCGCCGCCGCACCAGAGGTTGCCAGGCTTGGGCGGGTTGAACGCTCGTTGCCATTTAAATTACCTCTAGCCCTTCTTCAGCTTGCTACGGATCTCTGCGCCAGCCGCTTGTAGGCCGGCATCAATGGGTGTTTCACCGCGCAAGATCGCTTGCAAGTGGTTCCCCAAGATCGCCTGGGCCTCGGTGAAGCCAACCCCGAAAAAGATCGGTGGCGTGTCATTGCCAATCGCCTGCCAAAGTTCATAGATATTTTGGTTGCCAAAATAGGGATCGGGTTTAGTTTTCAGCTCATCCAAGAGGGGCTTATAGGCGGGCAGGACTTTGGTTTTTTCATAGAGCGCACGTGCACCATCACCCAACAAGGAGAGGCGCGCCAATTCCCAAGCCGTCTCTTTGGCTGGGCTTTGCTGCGGGATCACAAAGATCGTTGGGTATTGATAACCGATCCGGGGTCCACCCTTGGTGACGGCTGGCGCCCGCATCAGTCGCCATTTGCCGGCCAGTTCGGGCATCTGGCCAGTAAAGGTCATTGGGTACCACGCTGGACCGATCAGTTGGGTGGCGATCTTGCCATTCTTGAGCAACGTGGTAACCTCGTCACCCTGCGGATCGCGCTGAACGCTCTTGCCATCCCAAAGTTGTTTGAGCGCGGTCACGGCCTCGATCATTTTTGGATCATCAACAATCACCTTGGTGTCATCTGTATTGAAGAAATAACCAGAAAACCCTTGTTCGACCGCTAAGACTTCAAAGAGACCGGTCGTGTTAGAATTCATGTGATAGAGGGCTACAGCGCCCTGGCTGGCCTCATTCACCTTTGCCCCAGCGGTGGCGAGATCCGACCAGGTATTTATATCCTCCTCTTTGATGCCATATTGATCCCACAAATCTTTGCGGTAGAAGACGCCCATCGGCTCAGAGTCGGTGGCCAGGCCGTAAAATTTGCCTTTGTAGGAACCCAGGTCAAAGGTTGGCGGCACAAATTGATCTTTGTACTGTTTGGCCAGATCGCTTAGATCCACAAGCCCGTCAATATATTGGGTCAAACGTAACACGTCAATCGCGCAGATATCTGGCGCACCACTCCCGGCGACGATGCTATTTAAGAGGTTCGTGTGCACGTCTTCATAGCCTAACGCCTTAACATCTACTTTAAAATCTGGGTAGGTCTTGTTAAAGGCGGCGATTTGGCTCTGCACACCCTCAATTGTGCCTGCCCATCCCCAGACGGTTATGGTGCCACCTTGGGCCGCCGGTGCAGCAGCGCCGCCGGATGTGGCTGGTGCGGCGCCGGTGCTACAAGCAGCCAGCAAACCCGCGCTAACACTGGTGACCAATGCCGCCTGCAGAAACTGGCGACGGCTCAGACGATTCAAGCCTGCATCTACACGATCTGTCATCTGCTTCATGGCAATCTTCCTCTCGAATGATTAATTTTTGATTAATTTTAGTAAAAAGGCAAAGCAAAACTACTCAACACCTCGGCGGCTCGATCAAGTTTGCCGCCGTGTGCAGCAACACAATAGAGCCTGTCGGGACAGCATTGTTGGGGCTTGTAAAATTATAGCGGCATAGTAAAAGCTATGCAACTGCTAAAAAACACAATAAAAGTGAGGATTTGTTGGACTGGTTGACGCGGCAACCGGTCGCCTGTATACTGCTCTGCGTTAGCAATAGACAAATTTATCCATCAGAAAGAGCAAGGTAGCGATAGAATGAAGACAATGCATAAGGTTCCATTTGAGCGGCATGAAACGGTGCGCATCGGCTTGATCGGCGCTGGTGGGCGCGGCCTGAGCCAGTTGAACGAATTATTGGCCTGTGAAGGCGTAGCCGTAACGGCGGTGGCGGATATGCAACCCGAAGCCGCACAACGGGCCGCCGCCGCCGTGATCGCAACTGGCCAAGCGTCACCCACAATTTTCACGGGCGACACAGCCTGGCGGCAACTGATCGACTCACCGCTCGACCTGGTCTATATTGCCACCGCGTGGGCCACCCACACGCCCTATGCCGTGGCCGCCATGCAGGCCGGCAAACACGTGGCAGTGGAGGTGCCTGCCGCAGTCACCCTAGAGGAATGCTGGCAATTGGTCGAAACCTCTGAGCAGACACGCCGCCACTGTATCATGCTGGAAAATTGTTGTTACGACTATTGGGAAATGTTGACCAAGCGCATGGTAGAGGCGGGCATGCTGGGCGAATTAGTCCACGCCGAGTGTGCCTACATCCATGATCTGCGCTCAGAATTGGTGCGCGATCAGGCCGAAGGGCTCTGGCGGCGCTACCCGCATGTCGAACGCAATGGCAATCTTTACCCCACCCATGGGCTGGGCCCGGTGGCGCAATGTTTACAAATTGGCGATGGCGATACCTTTGATTATATGGTATCGATGAGCAGCCGCGAGGCGGGCTTGTCGGCCTATCGTGACCGCGCGGTGCCGGCGGATAGTGCGAAACGCCAGGAAATTTATCAATGCGGCGACATGAATGTCAGTTTATTGCGCACAAAAAAGGGCAGAACGATTGTCCTGCAACACGATGTCGTCACGCCGCGCCCTTACGAACGCCTCTTTCTGATCGCGGGTACCAAAGGCACTTTTCGTGATTATCCACCCCGGCTCTTCTTAGATGGCGTTGGTAACCACGCGGAATGGCTATCATTGGATAGTTACAAGGCGGAATGGGAAGATCCGCTCTGGACGAACCTGGGCGAAATCGCGCGCAAGCGCGGTGGTCACGGCGGCATGGACTTTATTATGAACTATCGGCTGATCCAGACAATGCGCGAAGGTCTCCCGCCAGACTCGGATGTCTATGACGCCGCCGACTGGTCCGCGCCCGGCCCGCTCTCCGAGCAATCAGTGGCCCAGCGCAGTTCCGCCGTCGATTTTCCCAATTTTCGGCGCGCGTAAATAGCAAGATTCTCACGCAAAATATGTAGCGCAAATGGAATTTGGCTGCTGCCAGTAAGAAGTCGCCTCGGCGACTGAGAGCCCTAATCATTGAGGCGACTTCTTACTGGCGGGTTACTGTCGGAAACGGGATTCGTCCCTGCAGGAATCGTTATCCGCTCTGGATTATTACCCTGCCTGCCAACAAACGAACAGTTGACAGCGAGGGCAAGCAATGCTAAAATCCGCTCAGCTTAACTGTGGTTCTGTTGCTCAAGTATAAGAAGGGCGGAGATTTTCCTTCATCACCACCGCCTAGATTATTGCCCCGATTCCTCACACACGCAACATACCATCACGCAACGCACCTTTACGCAACACACCATCACACAGATCGTAGGTCCTTATGCTCAAAGCAGAAATCCGGCTTGGTGCCTATTACGATTCGGTTATCCTCATGCAATTACAGCGCGC
>JBBQBY010000440.1:0-5828 GCA_038318235.1 Caldilineales bacterium | reverse complement strand
CTGCTCTCTGATCATCACGGTGAACAACGCACCATCGCCTTTGCCGAGTCGAATACCGTGGCTGGTTTTGGTTCGATCCTCGCCACAATTGCCGTGGGCAGCCTCGCTTATACGATTGGTGGTTGGCGTTCTGCCGTCGGGGTCGCCATTATCGCGGTGGTTGGCTTATTTGCCTGTTTTCGCCAAGCACCCTTCAGCCAGGGGCCGCGCCCAGTCAAAGCGGCCGGTAACCCTGTTGCCTTACACTTGCCGCGCCGTTTTTGGGTCTTTTGGTTGGTGTTATTGTTGGGGAGCGCTGTAGAATGGTGTATCGTATTTTGGGGGGCGACCTTTTTTGAGCATGGCGTTGGCTTTGGGAAGGCAACGGCTGCCGCTGCCATGAGCGTATTTTTTGTAGCAATTGTGATTGGCCGCTTTATCGGGAGCCGTTTTGCGCGGCGCTTCCCGAGCAGCACCATTCTTTTGTTGGCGCAAGCGATTACTTTAATTGGATTTCCGCTCTTCTGGTTAGTCGCCTTTGGGCCACTAGCAGTTTTCGGGCTCTTTATTGCTGGCATTGGTGTTGGCAATTTCTACCCAATGGCGTTAGCCACCGCGGTTGGCACAGCGCCGCATCTGGCCGAGCAAGCTTCCGCACGTTTGACCCTCGCCATGGGCCTTGCCGGACTGACCGCCCCTGTGGCCCTTGGCTGGCTGGCCGATCATCTGACGATTCGGCAAGCCTATAGCATCGTCCTGCCGTTACTGATGCTGGCCGGCTTGTTGACCCTCGTTGCAAAACGTGGCTGGTTGGGTAAATTTGTGTGACAATAGGGTAGGATGGCCCTCACCCCCCTCTCCTGAATCAAAGGCCAGAGTTCAGGAGAGGGGAGTCGGAATACACGCTCAACCCCGCTTCTAACGGAAAAGTGTGTTTCAGAAGCGGGGTTGAGCATGAGGCCGCATTGTTCTATTTATATTTTTTTGCGTAGCTGGTGTAAGACGATTCGTTGGGTTTTGTTGTGAAAAAGGAGTTGACTAATGCCTTACCTCGGTCATTTGCAGTCGATCGGGATTCTTCTGTTGGCGGGACTTGTGCTCTTCAGCGGCGCAGCTTTTGCCGCCGAACCATTCGGCCATGTTGGGTCAGCCTCGCTTTATAAGGCGATCCATATGCATGGCGCGCGTTACCGTCAAGTAAATTTGCTTGCAACGGCGGGCGTGATTGTGCTCTTTAGTGGTTTTGTGTTGCTGGCGCGCTTGACCTGGAGCGGCAATCAGGCCATTACCCTGGTCGGTCTGGCGCTGCTTGTCGTGGCAACTGTGCTCTGGTTGCTTGAGGTTGGTTTGCGCATCACGTCAACCATGGCCACGGCGCACGATGTGATGCGTGGGGTGGCGCCCCCTGCACGTTTCCCGCAGACGATTGGGGTTGGGTTTGAAGTTTTATTCATCGCCTTTTTGGTAACAGCCTTAATCGGGATCGCCGCTTTGATCTGGGGCCTGGGCGAGGCTGGGGTTTTTTCGCTGGATCTGACCCGCGCCGGCGTTGTGATCTTGGTGGCGAGCAGTGTCTTTGCCGCCCGCGAATATCCCTGGGTGGGTGCGGTCGAACGAATCTTATTCTATCCATTTGTGGGCGTCGTGCTGCCGCTGGCGCTGATGCTGCTGAGCCGCGGCGGTTAAAGGAATCCTATGTCTTTTGCACGCTCATTGCCCGTGATTATCTCGATCCTGATCATCCTCAGCGTGGCCTTTTTGCGCGAACGCTCGCGCACCTTGGCCGTGATCTTTGGCACGATGCCGATCAATTTACCCCTGACGCTCTGGATCACCTTTGGCGGTGCCACCGATAATGTAACGACGATTGCCGCCTTTGTCCGTTCGCTTGTGTTGGGGTTGCTGGCGACTTTTCTCTGGTTAGCGGTGGTCTGGTTGGTGGTGCGCACGGGCTGGGGCTTGCTCGCCGCCGTGGGCAGTGCCTATGCCGTCTGGGGTGTGCTGATCGCGGTCTTTCTGGCCTTTGGGGTATTGAACATAAGCCGATAAGAGGAACGGTGTGGTTACGCGCGTCTCTCTCATTCATCAATCACTAAGCGTGACTGTAGGAGCTGGCTTGTCAACTATTCAATCGGCGCTAGGTTTACTGACCGTTGATCCGGCGCGCCTCGAAGAGATCGATCTGCTGATAGAAATTCTCGCTGAAACGGCCTTTTGGTTGCAGGCTAGAGGTATTGCGCAATGGCAATGGCAATGGCCACCGCCGCCGGGCTTGCGCGATAAAATGGCCGACAAAATTGAGCAAGGCGATGTATACTTGGCGCGTGCGGCTAGCAACCAGTATGCGATTGGCGCCTTGCGTTTTGAATGGCAGGATGTCGAACTGTGGCACGACGCCAATGGGGAAGCCGGCTATGTGCATAGCCTGGCCGTGCGCCCCCATCTGCACGGCCACAAACTGGGGGAGACACTAATTGAGTGGGCCAAGACACATGTCCGCAGCCGTAACCGCAACTGTCTGCGGCTGGATTGTGTGGCGAGCAATGTCGCCTTGCGCAACTACTATGCAAAGTTAGGCTTTCGCTATTGTGGTGAAGCAACACACAAGAGTTTTACGGCTGCGCTATATGAAATTGAGTTGTGATGAACGCAGTTATTCGAGAAAACTCAATAAGCTTTGGGACGCGGATAAACGCGGATTGGCGCGGATTTTATAAAATGGCACTCAGGCATTTTGAGATTACGAATGCAATTTTGAAGGCGTTCTATAAGGTCTATAACACGCTTGGCTATGGCTTTTTGGAAAAAGTGTTTGCCAATGCGTTGGCGATTGAGTTACGGCAGATGGGTTACCGTGTCGAACGCGAAGCACGCATTAATGTTTATTATGCAGCTGAAATTGTTGGTGAATATTATGCTGACTTGTTGGTTGCGAATACTGTGATCGTCGAGACTAAAGCTGTCAAGGAATTGTTGGCAGAACACGAAGCACAATTACTCAATTATCTGCGTGCAACCCCGTATGAAGTAGGCATGTTGCTCAATTTCGGTCCAGAACCGAGCTACAAACGTAAGGCTTTTGATAATGCCCGCAAACCAACCCAAACATGGCTTAAAAGCGAATCCTAAAAATCCGCGTCAATCCGCGTTTATCCGCGTCCAATTTTATGTTTTTGGACGCGGATAAACGCGGATTAAAACTGCTGTAAAAGTTACAACCTAATGTTGTGAGTGCGTTTTTGAGGTGGAGCTATATACGTCAGTGTAGGCTCCAAGGAAAATAAGTTATTTAATTTTATCTGTTTTGAAACAAAGGGAGAAGTTTATGTTCAACGGACTAGATCACTTGGCCATCGTCGTGCCGGACACCGAAGAGGCGCTCAAAACCTGGCGCGATAAATTTGGCTTTCCCGTGCTCTATAGCGAGGCGGTCAACAACAACAGCGTGCTGTTGACCCACTTGGAATTGGGCAATACGCAGCTACAACTGGTGCAACCACTGACCGAGGAATCCCCGCTATGGGCCTGGCTTAAGGCGAATGGCCCAGGGCTGCATCATTTTTGTTTGAAGGTGGACAATGTCGATGAGGCCTATGTCGAAGGGCCGAAAATGGGCTTGCCCCCAGGCCAACCCAAACCACATCAGGGTACGCGCGGCAAACGCGCCCTGTTTCTTGATCGAAAGGCTACCGACAATATCGGCGTCGAATTGACGGGTGCATAACACGCAGTAGGGGTCAGGCATGCCTGACCCCTACTGCGTATTCGTTTATTTTATCGTTTGGCGTGGCCGTTGAACTCGATCTTCTCATGCTTGCCCACATCCGCTGGCTGGCCGGTGGCTAGGGCTTTGACAAACCCCACCAGCGTTACCACCGCCCCGCCGGGCGCTTCCCAATACTCAGCTTTCTCCACATGAATTTTGAGCAGGGCCAGATTCGGGTCGTCTAGCCCATCTGGGAACCACGCCTTGTACAGCGGATTCCACAATTCTTTGATCTTCTGCTTGTCCTGCACCCATTCCGCCAGGCCAGAGACCGAGACATAGCGATTGTCATCCGGTGCCGCATAGGCTAAATTCACCTGATGTTGTTTGTGGGTCTCTTGGGCCAGGCCCGAATCTTTACCGGCGAAAAACCACAAATCGCCGTCAAATTCAACTTGTTGGGTGGTCATCGGTCGGCTGCGCAAGGTGCCATCTTTGTCGCTGGTCGTCAACATGGCAAATTTGATGGCTTCAATCAGTTCGCCTAATTTTTTGACATCGTCCTGGTTTGTGTTGGTTGCATTTTTCATAAAAATTCCTTTCATGGGCATGATTTATTCTCTAGCAACCAGTCTAGCAAGCACAGACCAAATCGTCCATAGAGCGAAGGCACAGGCGATAGACCTAAAAAAGGATACATTCAAACGTTTATGCCTGAAGTGCTTCACGCACACGGCCTTGGCTTTGAGTCAGCCGCCGTGTTGCCTCCCTAACATCGACATTGGCCAACCCCATCACGACCGCCGTTTTAGTCTGCCAATCGGCCTGTTGCAATAATGCCTGAGCCTCATCCAGATCTAAGCCCGTGATCTCTGCCACAATGCGCGTGGCGCGCTGGCGTAATTTGACATTGCTTGGCCGGACATCAACCATCCAGTTGCCGTAGACTTTGCCCAGTTTGACCATCGCACAGGTGCTCAGCATGTTGAGCACCATTTTCTGTGCGCTGCCCGCCCGTAAGCGTGTGCTGCCGGTCAACACCTCCGGCCCGGTCACAATTTCAATCGCAATTTGGGCGACGGCGGCCATGGGCGAATTGGGGTTGCAGACGATCACGGCGGTTGGCGCGTTAAGCGCGGTGGCGTAGTGCAAACCACCTAGCACATACGGCGTGCGTCCACTGGCGGCAATGCCAATTAACATATCGACCATACTAAATTCCTGGGCGACGAGATCGCGTTGGCCTTGGGCTTCGTCATCTTCGCCGCCTTCGATCGAGTGGATCATCGCCTCGGGTCCACCCGCCAGCAAGCCAATCACCTGGCCGGGGGGCGCATTAAAGGTTGGCATTAACTCAGCCGCATCCAGGACGGCCAGGCGACCGCTGGTGCCGGCGCCCTGGTAGAAGAGACGCCCGCCCGCATCCAGCGTCGCTGTGATGCGGTCAACCACTTGCGCAATTTGGGGCAACACCGCCGCAATTACCAACGGCACCTGCGCATCCAGTTGGTTCATCAGGCGCAACATCTCGATTGTGGAAAGCTGATCTAATTGCGCGCTCTGGAGGTGGCGTTGTTCGGTTGGTGGCAACGAATTAGCTTGGTTCATGTTCATTTACCTATTTGTTTCAAAGCTAGTAGGGCAGCGCCGATGGCTGGTTCTACGCTGGGATTGGTAATTTGTGTGAAGGGAGCAATCTGCTGTAGCCGCTCCTTGACGCAATTGCGCAATAAGCCAGGTTGTAGATTGCCGCCCGCCAGCACCAGCGGAATGTGTTCCTGTTCCAGCTTTAGGCCACGCACCACGGCCATCACGGTGGCGGCCAGATCGTCGGCGGCCTGTTCGATGATCGCCTTAGCGACGGCATCGTCAAACTCAGCCGCCTGGACGACCAGGGGCGCCAACGCGGCAAAGCGCGCCCAGGCCACGTCGCTGTAGAGCCAACCGATCAAATCTTGCGGGCGCGCTAACGCTAGGTGTGCAAGAATAAGGGTTTGCAAAATAGAGGGTGGCCCTAAACCATCGGTTGCATTGGCAATCGCGGTCAAGGCGGCACTGCCACTCGCATAACCGCTGCCACGATCCCCAAGCAAGGCGCCCCAACCGCCGGCGCGCCGGCGTTGGCCCGCTTTGTCAACGCCAT
>JBBQBY010000439.1:0-5841 GCA_038318235.1 Caldilineales bacterium | reverse complement strand
TTTAACGTAGCAGGCCGTGAATTCATTCATGGTGCCTAAAATCGCCCGCCAATTTATCATATCTGCAAACGGATAAGTGGTCAAATGCAAATTCGTTACCCCGTTCTGGCAGTCGCGCCTGCTATTCTGCCGTTGATGAAGATAAAAATTTGGAGGAAATTTGCCATTTATGCGCCATTGACGTACAATTAATTATGCTCTTTATCGAAACACCGATTTTCACAGAAGTGGTGCAAGCGCACCTTTCAGACGAAAGCTATTCCGAACTTCAGCAAGCGTTAATTCTACGCCCTGATGCCGGAAATGTTATACCCGGTAGCGGTGGATTGCGAAAGTTGCGGTGGCGTACTGAGCATGGCGGAAAACGGGGTGGATTGCGTGTCATCTACTATTGGTATGTCGGCGGTGAAACTTTCTATATGGTGTTTCTCTATAAAAAGAACGAACAAGAAGATTTAACGCGTAACCAAATCAAGGTTCTACGCCGGTTAGTGGAGGAGTATTTAGAATGAAAGATGAAACATTTGCCCAATTAGTCGAAAGTATCAAGCAGGCGGGTGAAATCAAACGTGGCACCCGTAAGCCCAGCCGGACATTTGAATTTAACCCGTTGGATGTTAAAGCGATCCGCGCAAAGTTAGCGAAGTCGCAGAGCGAATTTGCCCAGATGATCGGTGTTAGTGTAGCAACCTTGCAAAATTGGGAACAAGGGCGACGCAAGCCCGAGGGTCCAGCGCGTGCATTGTTACAAGTGGCGATGCGCAACCCAGATGCCGTGAAAGAAGCACTCACGCTTGGGCAGGGTGAACCCTCACACCGCTGATCGAAAAATCCTCGTCCTTCTCCTAGGGGTACAAAGCGGGCGACGCCAAATTGGCGTCGCCCGCTTTGTACCTAGAACCAATCCTATCGCTGAATGAGCGGTAAGAAGATCGATGTACTTGCGGCTGATCCTGCTTGCACGCTGAAGATCGCCGTGTTCGAGGCCTGCGCAGCGGGGTCGGGGTTAAGGACGACGACACCAGTCGCTTGGGCTTGGCCGGTTTGACCCAGCAAAACTTGCGCCGTCAGTTGACCACTGTTGATAAACGTAGTCGGTACCTCGGTTGCCTCCCAGAGCACTTTGGCGCCGTTAATGAAGTTAGCGCCATTGATCGTAACCGTCAGGCTGCTGCCCGTCTGACCACTGTCTGGGGTCAAACTGTTGATCACTGGCTTCGGGCTGGCGACCACAAAGGGCAACGGGTTCGAATCGATATTGCCAGGATTGCGGGCAATCACCTGCGCAATGTGCGCCGTGGCCAAATTGGCCGCGCTGACAGTGGCCGTCAGTTGCGTGCTGCTGCCAAATATCGTCGGCATTGGTGCGCCATCCCAGAGGACAACGGTGCTGGTGAGGAAGTTCGTGCCACTGATCACCATTTGCGTGTCCGCGCTGCCCACGATGGCGTTGTCCGGCGTCAAACTGGCAAGCGTTGGCTGGGTGCCTAACGCGGTCAACGCCCAAGTCTTGGGTTGGTTCGTGATGGCTTTGTAGGGCCAGACATAATCATCGCCTGCCGCGCCCACGGAGTAGTGACCAAAACTCATGCCAACCAGATGCTCCCAGCCGCCGAGTTTGCTGGCGTCGATGCGCAACTCGGCACTCCACGTGGTATTCAACGCGCTAATCTGCGCTTGCAGACCACCAGGACCAGCCGCCGCAAAGCCGCCCGCCCCGTCACCCGCATAGGTGGCGACGCCGCCATCTTCACCGACAAAGAAGCCATAATCGGTGGGTTGGGCGAGGTTATCGCGACTGTTATCGACATCCACGCGCAGCCCGGCAAAAGCGCCGGGGGTGGCTGCGCCTTGTTTCAGACCGGTGAAACAGGCCCATAAAGCGTTGGCGTCGCGCAGCAGGCGCACGCTCGTCTGGCCGCTATCACTATACGGCGATAGCCTGACCTCTGTACCGTTGGTATACCCAGCATCGTCACAGAAACCATCCAGTGCAGGGGTCGCCGCCTGAGGGATACCCAACGGCAGAATCTTCAACGTCGCTTGGGCAGATGCGGTCTGCGACAGTGAATCTTGAGCGGTGAGCACGGCGGCGTAATCGCCAGGGGCCAAACCGTTTACATTGACTTCTTCGCCCGTACCCACGGTTTGACCGTCGAGCGTCCAACTGAGCGCGGTGTCGCTCAAGCCGCCATCTTCGGCATCATTGGCATCACCGCGCAGCAGGGCCGCTTGGCCAGCCGGTGTCGTCTCACCCGCGGCGGGCGAAATGATAAACGGTTCTGGTTTGCGGTTGCTGACCGTAAATCCGTTCGAGGTGGCAATCCCTGTATGATAACCGTCGCTAGCCGCCACCCGGATGCGCGCCTGATTAGGTTGGCTGCCAGGTAGACTCACAGGATTGAGCGTCAGGTTGATAAGCTTGCTGTCGCGCGGCCCGACAAAATCGCTGGCGATCGACTGCCAGTGGGCACCGTTATCCGGGCTATATTGCACGGTGTAGAGCAGAATATCATTGACATCGGCGTCGCTGGCCTGCCATTGCAGGGCAAGCGTGTCATTAATCGTTTCGCCACCCGCGGGTTGCAGAATGCTAATGGTCGGCGCATTCAGACCGGGTGAGCGGCTGGCGATCACCGTACTGTCTTGCAGCAGATCGATGCGGGCGACCGTACCAGCGGGGGCCGGGAAGGTACTGATAAAGACCAGCGGCGTCGGCAACTCCTCATGAACGTGCGGCGCAATCGGCGTGATCGGATTGTCGGCCAGCAGATTGTTCGCGGCGTCGAACAATTGAATGTGATAATTAGCCGCGGTGGGCGCTGGCTCATGGTGCTCGGCGGACGCCGCATTCACAGCCGCAGTAGTGCGCGCTTGCCACTTACGCAGCAAGCCACTGCTTAGGGCGCTGGTGGGGAAGTCATACGCATAACCCAAGAAACCGGTATTTTGCGTCGGCGTCACGGCGCCTGTGACCAAGATGACATTGGTGGCGTCGGCTAAATTTGTTGCGCTCGCCGCAGCCGCGTTGACCGCCGCGGCGTTGGCATTGACAACCAGATTGTCGAAGAGTTTCTTCCAGCCGTAATCGCTCACCCACGCCGGTTTGCAATAGCTCATGAAGTCTTTAGCGCCATCCGGCTTGATCGGCTTACGCGTTTTGATGTCAAAGCCATAGTGATTGGCCGCACCGACATTGTCGATCTGCGTGGTGGGATAGGGGTAGCTGGTGTCAACATCGTCTGGCCCACCGCAATCGACATGCTCGCGGCCCAAATTGTGGCCCAGTTCATGCGCCAGGGTTTGGCCGGCGTCGGGCACAAAAGCATTCGTCGGATTAATGGGCGAACTGTCGGGAAACTTGACCCAGGCATAATCAAAGACTGAGGTCATGCCGGTGCCCGTCGTCGTGCCCGTGCTGGTGCTGGGGTGCACCATGCCCACATAATGGGTCGTAGCGCCGAGATCATCGCATTCGTCGGGATCATCGGTAAAAACGTCGCGCGCCCCAATCGTAATGAAGACCTTCCAAGTATCGTCGGGCAATTCATACGGCCCGGAACAGGGATAAGGAAATGGTCCCCACCAACAGGCTTGCAACTCTTCCATGGGCGAATCTTGGTGATAGGACCAATAGTCAAAGGTGGGCCACAAACGTTTGGCATAGTCGATCATCGGCCAGAAGTTGGGCGTGTTCGTCGAAGGCAAGGGCGCGTTGGTGCGCACAGGGATGAAGATATTACAGACCGGTGGTTTCTGCGTGAAGGCCAGGCTGTGCGCCAACGTATTATTGCCCAGGTTAGAATCGGCATAGGCGTGTTGTGGATCGACCACCAGTTGGAAATTCACCGTGCCGGCGCTGGTCCAACTGGTTGGCACTTGGAAGAGCCAGCCATCGTTCAATTTAGCGCGATCATACGTGCCACCAACGGCAAGCGAGCGGGTGCCGTTGAGCGTGTGCAACGGCGAGCCCGCTAATGGCAATCCATTACGCGTGCCATACAGCCAGGCATCGACTGAAGCGGCGTTGGGGCCACTGATCTCGCGCGCATAGGCCCGCACATAGGTCGGCTTTTTTGCCGTCAGCGGTACGTCATTGGCCAAATTTTGAATGCCTTCAGTAATCTCCAGTGCATCGGCGGCGAGATCACGGACGATCGCGCTGGCGTTGAAGGGCAACTTGTAGATGCCTTCGGGTGTGTTCCCACTGGGGCCATAAAGATGGTAGTAAACATTCTGATCATCGGTGAACAGACTACCCGTGCTGATTGTAGGTACGTTAACGACAAGTTCATCGCGTAACGTTGTATTGCCACCATTGCTGAGCGGTTTGCGCAACAGGCGACCATCCGAGGTGCTGACACCGGTCCATTCCGTCCAGAAAAGATTGGTACGGTCGGTGGCGGGCTGGCCGATGTTCCAATTGGCGGGCGCTGTATAGAACAGTGCAGCGCCGCAATTGAAGATTGTGATCGATGAACAATTATAGCGGTGAATACTCTGGGTATTGCCACTTTCAACCCAATAGACGGAATAATTGCCCAATACAGACTTACCCGTCGTGGTATACATCAAGTAATAGCCGTTAGCATCGGCCAACTTTGTGCCGGCGCAGGGGAGAGTGGCGCAATCGACCGGCGCAGTCCATAGGCCATTATCCGCCAACCAATAGAGCCGATTACCGACTAGGATAAAGTTGCGCGCCCCCACAATGCCGGTGACCACGTCTTTGAAATCTGTCCCATCGCGATTGACGCGCACAATCCGGCTATAGTCGGCCAGCCAATAGATAAAGTCACCGCCCATCGCCAAGTGTGTACCATAGACCGGTGCGACGGTGGTGGTCAAAACTTTGGTGGGCGGATCAAAGGGCGAACCTGATGGGCGGAAGAAAATCCCTGGGTCCGCGGGGATCTGGCTGTAGTAGTAGAGACCGGTACTGTCCGCACCCATATTTTCATAGGTAGTGAGACAGGTATTATCCGTCACATTTTGTTCAGACAGGGTGCGGGTGGTGCCACCGTTGACTGGTTTGCGGCGCAGATAATGATCAAAGCCAGTGGCAGCAGCAGCCTGGACAAGCCCTGGACCAGGCACGCAATATTGTGACCAATAAAGCAGACCAGCATTCAACGTCCATTCCTGTAACGGTTCATTGACAACCGGGATGGGCACATCAAGTGGCGCGGCGGGTGCGGCGCGCGCAACAGGTTGACTCTGGGGGAAAACAATGCTCGAAACGAGCGAGAGGAGCATACAGCCGAAGATCAAAAAACTGCGAAGTTTGGGCGACATACCAATTGACTCCTTGTAAACGTGGAAATTTGTTGCAAATAGGGGTTAGATTGATCGACGCATGATTAGGGGTAAAGATACGTCGAATTTTAATTATGCAACTAGTTTAGTTTGTCGGGCAAGGGACGGTTATGCGGAAAGATACAAACAAGGTGTGATCAAGCGCACAGCGCTGTCAGCGGAGGTGGAAACTGATTGTGCGGATTTGTAGCCTCACCGATTAAAGGATTCGGTACAGCTTATTTTGTGTAGAGAAGAATTACTTGCTTTACACTGTAAACTAAGTAACGCATGTTACGGACGGCTAAAATTTTGACGCAAATATACCCAGAGGGTGCCCAAGCGGCGCCAAGAAAAACCAGGCAGCGGTCACGGGCCAACACTGTTTGCCCGTGACCGACCACCGTTCGGCTGGCCTTCGACAGACTCAGGCCCCGCTGTCGGGTGGTGAGCTTGTCGAACCACACGCCGAACCCACGAAGGCTTTTTCGCGTTGGCTTTCGTTTTTCTTCGCCGTTCTTGGCGTCTTTGCGCCTCTGCGTTAAG
>JBBQBY010000438.1:0-5887 GCA_038318235.1 Caldilineales bacterium | reverse complement strand
TCAGCGCAGCAGAGGATCGTGGAATGTAAGGGATTTTTAACGTAAGAGTCATCATAATTATGTCCAAACAAGTTTTGGTCTTGAATGCTGGTTATGAGCCATTAAGTTTAGTGTCGGTGCGCCGCGCCATCGTACTTTTGATGAACGAAAAAGCAGAATTGCTGGAAGCGACCAATCAGGTGATTTCCAGTGCGAGTCGCTCGATCCCAATTCCGCTCGTGATTCGGCTGGTGCATTATGTCAAGCTGCCGCACCGGCGTGTGCCAGCGACCCGCACTGCGATCATGCTGCGGGATGCTTACATCTGCCAATATTGTGGCGACGCACCCGGCCGAGCACACCTGACGGTGGACCATGTAATGCCGCGCAGTCGCGGCGGTGTCCATGATTGGCATAACCTGGTGACAGCCTGCAAACGTTGCAACCAGAAGAAAGGTTCGCTGACACCGGACGAGGCCATGATGCATTTAATTCGTAAACCAATCGAGCCCAGTTATGTTGCGCTCGTTTTATTGAGTAATCCGGTGGCAGCCGAGCGCTGGGAACATTTGATGGGCATGACACGCAATCGTTCAGCCGGCGAAGTGATATTCGCCACCTAATCAAGCTTATAAGTAACGGCAACAGCCTCACCCCTCATCCCATTCGCGCTCTGGGTGCGCAAGGGTGAGGCCACACTTTTCATATTTCCATTTTCACCTACCCTGTTCTGTGCTTATGCCTAAACTTGAAGCCCGAAAAGAGACGATCGACGCCATTATCCGGCGTATTTCGGATCTGAATGACCAATCTTTAATGCAGCTCTCCCAGTTTATCAGCTACCTGAAATGGCAGGAGGAGCTCTGGCACAGCTTATTGGAAACAGAAGCTGACCCGCGTCCCGACCAGGTGGTGCGCTGGCAGTTTGATTTTCTAGAAGCGTTCCCCGCCGCGCGTCAGGCGGCCACCCGTTCGGCGCGCGGCATGGAAATTAAGGTGGCGGTGGCAAGTTGCGGCATGGTGCAACAAATCGCGCTTTGGCAACATCCGCCTACCGTAGGCAGCGCCGTCTGTGAATATAATTTAACGGTGCCAGCCGAGATTGACAGCCTGCGCCTGCGCTTTGCCGTCGGCATTCGTGATGGGGCCGTGATGGAGGCGGATAACTTGTGCGCGTTCCGCATCTATGTAAACGGCGTCCGTATCTGGAGCACCACCAAACAAACAACGACCTGGGAACGTCACACCATCGATTTGCCCAGTCTGGCGGGGCAAGAGATCATCATCCAGTTTATGACCGATGGTCTCGGGGACACGCGCTGGAATTGGGCGGTCTGGGCAGAACCAGTGTTGCTTGGTTACGGCTCACGCCCCGAGAAACATCAACCCAATTAGCCATGCGTAAATAGGGATTGGTAAGGGGTAATTTGCGCGTAAATCGACGACTTACCCTTTACCAATCCCCACTTACCCCTTTCCACCTACGTATTACTAATCACTCGCCTTGGAGGAAATGATGGGCGAAGAATTTCCCGCGACTGATACTTTTCCCTATGGGCAGGCCATTGTCTGGCAACCCAACCCCTTGTGGATGGCCGAAAGCAATTTGCGCCAATTTATGGATCGCCACCAAATTGGCGATTACGATGAATTGCTGCACCGCGCGGCCAACGATATGCGCTGGTTCTGGGATGCGGTCTTGGCCGATCTTGATATTCAGTTTTATCAGCCGTATACCCAAATTGTCGATCTGAGCGACGGTCTGCCCTTCCCCAAATGGTGTGTGGACGGCGAGCTAAATATTATCCACAATTGTCTGGATAAGTGGGTGGCGCCGGGCAACCCAATGCGCGATCAAGTGGCGCTGCGCTGGGAAGGGGAAGAAGGCGCAACGGTTACGTTGACCTATGCCGAACTAGATCGTGAAGTCTGTCGCTGCGCCAATGCGTTGCGGGCGTTGGGCCTCGGCAAAGGGGATGTCGTCGGCCTCTATATGCCAATGATTCCCGAACTGGCGATTGCGTTCCTGGCCGTTGTCAAAATTGGCGGCATCCTCTTGCCCTTGTTCAGCGGGTACGGACCCAGCGCGATTGTCAGTCGTTTGAACGATGCCCAGGCCAAAGCTGTGATCACCACCGATGGGGTGTTGCGTCGCGGCAAGCCGGTGCCGATGAAAACCACGCTGGATGAGGCCTTAAGCGCCACCCCCAGCGTCCAGCATGTGCTTGTCGTCAATCGCGCCAATCTGGCAGATCTGCCCTGGACGCCCGGTCGCGATCATTGGTGGCATGAGCTAGTTCCGCAACAGTCTAGCACTAGCATTACCGAACGGACCAGCGCCGAAGATGTGTTGATGCTGATCTACACCAGCGGCACGACCGGTAAACCAAAAGGGGCGGTACACACCCATTGCGGCTTTCCGATCAAGGCGGCGCAGGATATGCGCCAGGCGATGGATTTGAAGCCGCAGGATACGCTTTATTGGCTGACCGACATGGGTTGGATGATGGGGCCATGGGAAGTGTTTGGCGTATTGCTCAACGGGGCCACGATGGTCTTTTACGACGGCGGACCGGATTACCCGGATGTAGATCGGCTGTGGGCGCTGGTGGAAAAACACCAGATCAGCCATCTAGGCGTCTCACCAACCCTGATCCGTTCGCTCAAAACCCACGGCGCAGCCCCGATCGAAAAACATGACATCACCAGCCTGCGCATGATCTGTTCCACCGGCAGCCCGTGGGACCCTGAGACCTGGTTATGGCTCTTTCACACGGCGTTGCAAGGGATAAAACCGATTATCAATTATTCGGGTGGCACCGAATGCAGCGGCGGCATCATTTGCAGCAATTTGTTCAAGCCGATCAAGCCTTGCTCCTTTGCTGGACCCATGCCCGGCATGGACGTAGACGTAGTCGACGAACAAGGTGTGTCTGTGCGCCACAGCGTGGGTGAGTTGGTGATCCGTCAACCGTGGATTGGCATGACACGCGGCTTCTGGCACGATCGGCAGCGTTATCTTGACACGTACTGGCAGCGCTTTCCAGACGTTTGGGTGCATGGCGACTTTGCCACCGTCGACGAAGATGGCCTTTGGTACATTTTGGGCCGCAGCGATGACACGATCAAAGTCGCGGGCAAGCGCTTGGGTCCCGCCGAAGTTGAGGCGATCCTCAACGCCCATCCCGCGGTGATCGAATCAGCGGCGATTGGCGTGCCTCACCCGATCAAAGACCAAGAGGTGGTGGCTTTTTGTGTGCTGCGCAACGATTACACCGCCGACGAAGCGCTCCGTACGATTCTGCTAGACCTGGTGACCCAAGAGTTGGGCAAACCTTTAAAGCCGCGTGCGATCAAATTCACCACTGCGCTGCCCAAGACACGCAACGCCAAGATCATGCACCGGTTGATCCGCGCCGCCTACCTCGATCAGCCGATGGGCGATCTGAGTAGCCTGGAAACGCCGAGTACGGTGGACGCAATTCGAGCGGCGATTTGAGTGCAATTCTGTACTACCACCATGCTGAGAAATGCCGCTTTGTATAGTTAATGACAAGCGTGTATTCATTCCCTGAATGCAGCAAAGTCGTTGTACAATAGCTGGATGAATCTTCTTACCATCGAAAATCTTTCTAAACAATATAGTGAACGTCTGCTCTTTGATAACGCCAATTTGCAGATCAATGAGGGTGATCGCATTGGCCTGATTGGCGTCAACGGCAGCGGCAAGAGCACGTTACTGCGCGTCGTGGCAGGATTAGAAACACCCGATAGCGGCAACATAAATTTGTGGGGTGGCGTCAGTGTCGAATACCTGCCACAGGAACCACCCTTAGATGATAATCTGACGGTGCTGATGACGATTTTCCACAGCAATTCGCCGCAGATGCAATTGTTACGCGATTACGAACAGGTCAATGACGCTTTGCAACAAGCGCCAGACGATTTGCCTTTACAAATGCGCCTGGCTGAAATCAGCGCGGCCATGGAACAGGTCGGTGGCTGGGTCGCCGAGGCAAATGCCAAAGCCGTTCTCACCAAATTGGGCATCACCAATTTTCAGGCGCTGGTCGGCACCCTCAGTGGCGGGCAGCGCAAACGCGTTGCGTTGGCGCGCGCGTTAATTGATCGGGCGGATCTGCTGATCCTCGACGAACCAACCAACCATATTGACGCCACAACCATTGCCTGGCTCGAAGAGTATTTAGCCACAGCCCCTGGTGCACTCTTGATGGTGACCCATGATCGTTATTTTCTCGATCGGGTGGTCAATCGAATTGTCGAGCTAGATCGCCGCCAGTTGGTCAGCTACGTCGGCAATTACAGCCAATATCTCGAATTGCACGAACAACGGCATCAGCTACTGGCCGAAGCCGAGACAAAGCACCAGAATTTGTTGCGGCGTGAGTTGGAATGGCTGCGGCGTGGGGCGATGGCGCGCGGCACCAAACAAAAGGCCCGCAAACAACGCGCCGAAGAATTGTTACAAATTCAGGGCGATAGCGGTCAGGATAAAGTTGCCATTAGTCTGGCCGGTCGCCGCTTGGGCAATCAGGTGCTCAGCGCGCACAAGTTACAAAAAAAGTATGGCGATGTCGTTGTACTCAACGATGTAGAATTCAATCTGGAGCCAGGCGACCGCATTGGTATTATGGGGCCGAACGGCGCGGGCAAGAGCACGTTGCTAGACATTCTGGGTGGCAAACAGGCGCCAGATAGCGGCGTCATCCAGTGGGGCGAGACCGTGCGGCTGGGGTATTACGACCAACGGAGCGCGGGTCTAGATGATCAGATGCGCTTGCTGGATTTTATCGAGAAAGAAGCGCCACTGATCCGCACCAAAGACGGTGAGATTGTAGAAGCGGCCAAGATGTTAGAGTGGTTTCTCTTTCCGCGCAACGTCCAACGCGCCCGGATTGCCAGTCTCAGCGGTGGTGAACGGCGCCGACTTTATCTTTTGCGCACGCTGATCCATCAACCCAACGTGCTCTTTCTCGACGAGCCAACCAACGACCTGGACATCCAGACCTTGACGGTGCTCGAAGAATTTCTGGATTATTTTGTCGGTTGTGTGGTTGTTGTAAGCCATGATCGTTACTTTCTCGACCGCACCGTGGACTTTCTGATAACGGTTGAGGATGGCAAATTAGGGCCGCGTTATCCCACACCCTATAGCACCTATGAACGTTTATATCGTGAAACGGCAGCGCTACAAAGTAGTGACAAGACGGCAACCGAAAAGTTGGAAGCGGAAAAAACAGCGATAGATCGACCACAAAATGCCCCAAAACCAGCGACGAACACGCACAAGCTCTCGTGGAAAGAGCAGCGCGAACTCGAAAACCTGGAAGCGCGCGTCACCGAATTAGAAATGAATAAAAGCCATTTACTTGACGAAATGAGTGCCGCTGGCGCTGACTATACAAAATTACAACAGTTGAGTGGGCAGCTAGAAACGTTAGAAACGACCATCGAAACAACCCTCGAACGTTGGCTGGAACTCTCCGAAGGGGCGAGTAATTAGGCGCAAAATTGGTCAAGCCTCAGCGTGATGGAACATTAGCTTCGCAAGTTGAAGCTTTGCCGCCAAGCAGCTGGGCTTATACATGCTAGTCGTATACTCCATCGAATTAGCGCGTTGGAGACAACTCTCTGCAACTGCAGCCATCATTAACCTATTAATCAGTAAGAAACGGTCTGAAAAGTCCCTGTAGGTGCGGTTACAAATCGCACCTACAGGATCCTAGCGGCACGACCAATCCGACCTTTTCAGCCGGTCTCTAAGGTTGATTAGTTTGCGTTTGCATTGCACCCATGTTACACTCACTAATTATTTTAATTTAACTTTATTCCCACCTCTGCTCACCGATCACCCGCATTTTAGGACAATCGCACAAGTTTATAATCA
>JBBQBY010000437.1:0-5889 GCA_038318235.1 Caldilineales bacterium | reverse complement strand
AAGCACAAGATCGGGTTGAAGCTGATGGGCCAAAACGATTGCTTCCTTTACAGAACCTGTCTGACCAACGACGTAGGTATCTGGTTGGCCGTTCAAGAGACTCAACAAACCTTCTCTGAATAGGATATGATCATCAACGATTAAAATTCTCATAATTGCTCCAGGGATCAAAGCCCACCATTTTTACTCGTTATTCGGTTTGAAAATGGCTGATTGCCCGTGCAGAGAGCGTATTTTCCAGCCACCTGCACATTAGCCAGCAGAGAGCGGAATTTGCAAAGTCAGCGCAGTGCCATGCCCAGGCTCCGATTGAATCGAAAGGAGCCCAGCCAACTGAGCGGCACGCTCTTGCATAATTCGTAAGCCAAAAGATGTGCTGGGGCGAGGTGCATTCGTATCAAAGCCACAGCCGTCGTCTGCAATGAGAATGATCAAATGGTCTACACTCCACCACAATTCAATTTTAACCTGTTGGGCGTTGGCATGTTTGGCAATATTGATTAAAGCTTCACGACATAGCCAGAGAAGTTGTTGTTGCAGGATGGGCAAAAGGGCGCCTTCCTCGCCATGATTGACTACCTGCGCCTTGAAGCGGGCCTGACGGCTAATAACCTTAGCCTGATCGCGTAGCACTTTGACGAGTGGAACGGTATTGGCAGGTATTAAAGCAGCCAACATACTACGGATCTGCTCATAAGCCTCGTTAGCCACATCGCGCATACGCTTGAGATCTTTGGCAAGATCTTCTTGCTTTGGCATCGGCGAATAGCCGACAATCTCGTCTAATTTCAGGTGCAAATAGCCCAGACTTTGACCTAAAGAGTCATGCAAATCACGCGCAATCGCCATTCGTTCTGTCATCCGAGCCTGTTCTGCTTGCTTACGCGGTCGGATATCACGCACCACGGTTTGCATGGCCGGTTGGCCGTCATAGGTAATGGGGATCGTGACCATCTCAACGTCGACGCTTGTGCCATCTGGTTGCACAAACCACCCTTCGGCCAGCGGGGCGCCCTTTGTTTCATGTTTAACCTGGCGTAGCCGGGTGCGCACAGTGTCACGATAATCAGGATGAACAAAATCTAAGAGAGTTTTCTTCGTCAGTTGATCTTTATCATTGACGCCGAGCAACTTCATCCCCGAAGGATTGACATAGATCAGATCATCGTCGGTATGAATGAAAATCGTTTCAAAAGAGAGTTCGACTAAGTGACGATAGCGATCTTCGCTTTCGCGCAATGTTTGCTCGGTTTGGCGACGCTCTTTGATCTCGGTCACGAGATCAGCCGTTCTGGCTGCCACCCGTTGTTCCAACTCCTCATTGACCTTGCGCAGCGCATCTTCGGCCTTACCTCGCTGCTGAGCAATGACAAAAACAAGCACCAGAATACTGGCCAGCATGGGGATTTCAACCAACTCTTCGGCAGCGATAACGCCACTCAAGACAAAACCAAGCAAGACGGCGGTTGTCATCGTCACATAGACGGTGGCGCGTGGCACAAAGGCGCGAAACGACCAGTAGAACGCGCCAAGGGTTAAGATCACAAAGACCAGATGAAAGTAAAATACCTTTTCACTAGTCAATACCAGGAGCAAAAAGGTAATCAGCAAGCCAAAATCTAAAAGTTTAATCCAAGGACCGGCATAGAACGATCCGAAGACACCTTTAACAGCGCTTGCAGCAAATGGATCACCTTTACGCGGGACAATCACTTTTTTTGCGCTAATCATAGCTATCTCCTTACCCAAATCCCTGATGGTCCATGCCATAAAGCTTTCGCTTGCTCCACTCCTTCTAATCCCAGACAGCATTTGTTGTGATCACTGATCGAGTGATTAAGGGGGCGCGTTATATTTTTATCTACGCGCGTTAGCAGCACAAATAATCTAAGCGGACATTAGCTCATTCAACAGAGAATGGCGATATGGCGAATGCAACATCAATAGGTCACACCGGGCAAGTTTACAAAAATCCGCAAAGAAGACCTATTTTTCATCAGTCAGCTTAAAATTAGCTTACATTTTCTAAAAAACCCTTAATTAAAGCTTGACGCTTGTTCCGATATATGGTAAAATAGCAAAAGAGGTACAGATCGACACCAAAGGCGCGATCTGTTCACCGAAACGGCGAACTACTGGCGGACGTTGGCAGCGCAAACAGTAGTTCACTTGGGCAGAGGGAGTTAGCGAAGTTAACTAGCTCCCTTCTTTTAGTTTACTTAATTTCCCCGTACATCTGCTTCTAGTACATCGTACACCTTACTTCAGTTTGAGCGTTTCACTGAGCAAAACGAAGTACAAACTCAGCCTCTAGGTTATCCAGAAATCGACTGGCTCGATAAGTGATCGAGATGATCAACACAACAAACCAAAATCAAAGCACGAAGCAACAGCACAAATTGCACCGTTACTTCGTGCTTTTTCGCGAGCCATAATGAATAAATTTGTATAGTGGTTACCAAATATTTTGCTGTAACCGAAATTAATGCAAATAATTAACCGTAACGATCGCATAATGCATCACATCGCATTCCGAGGGAAATGAAAACGTAAGCGGTATTTTCCACATCTTTCCACATCTATAGACGCGAAATATTAATCTATTGAAAAGGGATTTTGGGATTTCAATGATCTGCGGTCGAAGAATACAACAAATTTCTACGTTTACCCGCCATTCAACAACCGATTCCTTGACGATCGCCCAATGATTGTATTACAGAATATTAAAGATTGCAATCACTCGATAAATAAGAAAGCTTGCAAAACCCTGACAATTAATAAACAAAAAATTCAGGTAATCTACATCATATATTTCCGATAAAATTAACACTTTTTTTGCCAGTTTCGCAATCGCGCAGATAGGATAAAATTGCGTGAGCGTTGTGCAGAGATCACATCCTCAATTCTGGCGCGCAAGTGAACGCCAACCCCACACCAGACCCTCACTGAGCTTCGTGTACCGGTGCAAATAGCACAGTCGTATAACGGGCCAGAAATTCTTGGCCTTGTAGGCGACCCAAAATTTCTACCAGTTTTGCAGACGACAAATTCGGCTTGCGGGCATAGATATCAAGGCCCGCTTGGGTGACAGGCGTGCCCGAAAAATATGTGACGGCCCAGTCTTGGCACGCGGCGTCATGATCCAAAACGCACCATTCACTGCCAAATAGCCAACCAAGTCCGCTACGCCCGCGCCAGCGAAATAGGTTGGGGTTGACTTTGTCTTGGGTGTCAACCCCAATCAACTGCTTGGGTGATTGACCAACGGGGCCATAGTGGATAATATCAAGTAATTTTGTCCGCGCGCCTGGTTCCATTAAGGTATATGTGACACTTGGATTCATGCGGCGCTGCCAAAAATTTAGACTTGTGCGGATGATATACCACTTGCCACAAAATTGGGGCGCATCTAAGGTTTCGCCTTGGGCATGGATATAAGCGCTAGCGTCTGATGTTTGCATAGGAATCTTTCACCGATCAAAGGATCAACCAAGTCAAAGGAGCCATCAAAATCGAGATTTCTAATCTTGTCTGTGGAAAGGTGAGTCAAGAACCTAGGTTGAGCCATTGGAAAGCGGCGGATAGGTGATCAGCCGTCTTCCGGGCAGGGATTATTCGTTCAGGTCATGAGCGCTAATGCCCTGCCTGGAAGCGTTGTTAGCTCCCCATCAACCCCACAGACAAGCTTGTTCGTAACTCGCTTTTATCTTTCCAGAGAGACGGTGACGCGACTTAATCAGCGCAGCTTGCCACGCCCCTGCACAGCCCACGCTGTTTCGACTACGTCGTTACGAACACCGTACATCACATCGTGCAAGAAAACCGTGGCGTCCCCATAGCCCACCACGAAATCGAGCGTATCCCCCACCTTCACTTGCTCATTGGGCACATCCAGGGTGATAATGCCATGTTCCGCCGATAAAGCAATATTTTTGACATGCTCGATGCCCAGTGGCTTTGGGGCCGCAAAACCGCGCGGGAGCGTTTTGAAGCCGCCGTCACAGATAATCCGTATTGGCGCCGAGCGACTGGTGACCGTACATTTGACGAACAGCGCCGGTTCCAGATCGACACCCCAGCCTTGATAGGTCTGGTCGCAGAAAATGGCGCCGCCCGCTTCAATTTCCGTCACCCCTGGTAAAAAGGGTGTAATGGCGTAGGTGCCGCTGCCACCCGCGCTGACAATTTCCACGGGCAGCCCAGCGTTACGACAAAGTTGCGCCGTTTCGGCGACCAGGTTAATACTTTTTTCAATCTGCTGGCGTTTAATGGCCGGGTCACTCGCTTCCAGAGTATGGCCTTCCCAGGTCATCAACCCCATGAAGCGGACGCCGGGCGTATTATGAATCAGGCGCGCCAGATCGAGTGTCGGTTGGCCGGGCGCAACGCCCGCACGCTCCATGCCAGTATTAACTTCGACCACGACGCCAACCTCGACCCCTTTCTCACTGGCCGCGGCCCCAATTTCGGCCACATTTTCGCGGCTGTCCACGGCCACTTTCACATCGGCATGTAGGCGCAAATTCGCCAAGCGCGTAACTTTTTGTTTCCCAACAATCTGGTTCGCAATTAAGATATCCCGAATCCCCGCTGCCACCATCACCTCAGCCTCGCCTAACTTGGCACAGGTGATACCAATCGCGCCGGCGTTGATCAACTTATGCGCAATCGCCGGCACTTTGATCCCTTTGGTATGCGGTCGCCAGTTAATACCTGCGCTTTTGAAATGCGCGGCCAGATGGCTGATATTGCGATCCAGTCGATCCAGATCCACCCAGAGGGCCGGGGTGTCTAACGCGTTTTTCGATAGACCAATTTCACTCACGATAGCTCCTCAATCAACAATGGGTAAGGGATGATTTCAATCATCGCTTGTCACTCATCATCCCTCACGTTTTTATTCATGCAAACCAAATTGGATTCGACCACGCGCGCCGGCCAACCATATCGCGCACCGTGATGCGACAATAGGGGCTGGTGAAATTTTTCAGACTGATTTCAAATTCTGTACTGATATAACCACCCATGGCGATCGCTTTGCTACCCCTGCCGGTGACAAAGACGCGGTCGGCAGGTGAACATCGAAGCGTAATTTTCTCGCCGGGCATCACTTGCAGATCATAAATTTCTGGGCCATTGCTCGAATAATAATACCCTGCCTTCAGCGCGGCCAGTAAAGCATCCGGGTCTAAAGTTTCGCTCTTGACCTGCACCCAGCCACGGGCGAAGTCGAGCCGCTCGGGCTTGCCATGAAAATCATCCGTGGCGCAGACCAGATAACGTTGGCCGCGCCCTAACATCACATCGGCCACCGCCCAACTATCGGCATGATCGTTGTGATCAATCGCCGTGCCGTTGATCACCTCAATTGCGTCAACCATGCCCAGATTGGCAATATCACGCTCGGTCAACGCGTACCAGTTTGGGTGGGCGACGGCGACATACGCACCGGCGGCGCGGGCGCGGGCCGCAATCTGGGCGGCGGTCTCATCAACCGGTGTGGGCGCAAAATCGAGTGGCAAGCCGACGGCCAGAATATGCCACATTTCGCCCATTTCGGTCTTATCCGTATGCAATTCCGCCCCCAGGATCGTCGTAAAATCAGGGGTGCGAAAGGGCCGAGTGTCACTGAGCGGCCACTGGTAGCGTTCCAGAAAATGATCGGTCAGGGCAAAAAAATGATAGCCCGCCTCACGATAACGCTGACAGACGGCCTCAATGGTTAGCTTGCCATCCGACGCCGTAGAATGCGTGTGCAAATTGCCTTTCCAGAAACGGCCAGGCTGGTTAAAAGGAAGCTGAAGCATAAAAAACCTTTCTAGGTTCGGTTGACCTTTTGTGTTTTGGAAGACCTCTCCCCCCGCCCTCCCTGCTGGGAGGGAGCCTGTC
>JBBQBY010000436.1:0-5903 GCA_038318235.1 Caldilineales bacterium | reverse complement strand
TATGCCATGAGCCGGTCTTAAGCAATTCAGCCCTAATCATCTGCCAGGGAAACTGTGCTAGATTTCTTGCGTCCCAAAATATCACTTCGCATTTCCCCCTTGAACTGATCCAATGAACCTGCCACAATCCTGGTCTATTTTACTGGGATTAGGCGGGTTTGCCTACGGTTTTCACTAGGCGTAGGCAGGCATTCTTATTTGACAGATTGTTACACCTTTGGTAGAACCTTACGCATTGTGATATGATCTTGTTATGGTATTTATGTGGAAGAATTATTTGTTCGGCTATGATGATAAGGTTTTATGAACCCCCATACCCTAAAAGTTCTTGAGTATGCCAAAATTTTAGATCAGCTGGCTGGCTACTGTGCCTTCAGCGGCGGCGCAGAAATGGCGCGCTCGCTCTTGCCTAGTGATGACTTGACCACGATCAAGACTCAGTTGGCGCAGACTTCAGAAGCATTTCGCCTGCTCGAACAAAAAAATGACGTCAGCTTTGGCGGCGTCAAAGATTTGCGCCAATTTTTAGAGAAGGCTGAACGTGGATCGATGCTTTTTGCGCCCGATCTGTTGGAAATCAAGAATACCTTATTACGGGCGCGCAGTCTGCGCAATTTACTCACCCGGCTGGAACATCTGTATCCATTGCTGGCCGAAATGGCCTACAATATTGAGCCATGTGACCACGTCAGCGCCGAGATCGCCCGTTGTATCAACGAGCGTGGCGAAGTAGGGGATAATGCCAGCGATGCCCTTGGGCAAATTCGCCGCGAGTTGCGGGTGGCTCAGGATCGCTTACTCAGCATTTTAGACCGGCTGGTGCATAGCAGTGATCTAAAACCGTATTTGCAAGATGCGCTGGTGACCCAACGCCAGGGTCGCTATGTGATCCCTGTGCGCTCCGAATACAAAGGCCAAATTGACGGCATTGTCCACGATCAATCCGCCAGTGGCGCGACGCTCTTTATTGAGCCGCTCAAAGTGGTGCAACAGAACAATGCGGTGCGCGAACTGGAATTGCAAGAAGAAAAAGAGGTGCGGCGGATCCTCACCCAGTTGACTGAATTGGTGAGCGAAGAAGCGCTTTACATTCGACGTAATGTACAAATTCTGGCTGAGCTAGACTTTACCTTTGCGAAGGCTAAGTATGCCTATCAATTGGATGCCAGCGCGCCGGAGATGGTTGCCTTTCAAGCGCCGCAAAAAATCTATAAGAAACAGGCCGAAGTCGAAACTGTCTTCCAACATCCCGGCTCGGTGATCGATTTACACCGCGCCCGCCATCCACTGATCGATCAAAAACGGGTCGTGCCCATCGACATTTACCTGGATGACGAAACCTATATTATCGTGGTTACAGGGCCGAATACGGGCGGTAAAACCGTTACGCTTAAGACGGTGGGCTTGTTAACCTTGATGGCGCAATCTGGCATGATGGTGCCGGCTGAACCAGGCAGCAAACTCTCGGTCTTTGAAGGTGTGTATGCCGACATTGGCGATGAACAGAGCATTGAACAGAGCCTGAGCACCTTTAGCAGCCATTTGACCAATATTATTGCGATTTTGGACGAGGCCGACCCGCGCAGCCTGGTGTTGTTTGATGAACTCGGCGCCGGCACAGACCCGGATGAGGGCTCGGCGTTGGCGATGGCGCTGTTAGAAAAGCTGCGCGATCGCGGCATCACGACCTTTGCCACCACCCATTACAGCGATTTAAAGCTCTATGCCCACAATACGCCGGGGGTGCGCAATGCCTCGGTCGAATTTAATGTCGAGACGCTGAGCCCGACCTACGAACTAAGCATTGGTCTGCCGGGCCGCTCGAATGCGTTGATCATTGCGCGGCGACTGGGCTTAAATCCTACGATTGTAGACGCCGCCGAGGCGATTGTGCGCCCGGATACCTTGCAGGCTGACGCCCTATTAGACGACATCAAACGTGCCAAGCAAGAGGCGATCCAGGCCGAAAGTCGCGCCAAAGAACGTGAGCGCCAGGCGCAACTGGTGGAGCGCGATCTGCGTTATCAGACGGCCAAGATCGAAGAGGCGCGCCGCGCGGTTATCACGGAAACGCGGGCGATCATGGAAGCGGAGTTGGCCCAAGCCCGCAATGAAGTCGATCAGATCCGTCGCCAATTGACGCGCGGTAATTTCGGTGGCGGCGCGCACGAAGATTTTGTGGCGCGTGCCACCGAAGAATTGACCCGCCGCCAGCAATCGCAACAATCTGGCGATGAGCTACGGCGCGATGTGATCATCCCTGGCGATGTGCAGGACCGGTTGGCTGGCCCGATTGAAGTGGGTGACCGTGTCTGGGTGGCCAGTTTACAGGCTAGCGGCGAGGTGTTGTCGGTCAACGAGCGCGCCGGTGAAGCCGATGTGCAATTGGGCAACTTCCGGTTGAAATTGCCGATCAAGCGGCTGGAATTACGCCAGAAAGCTGTCAAGCCGACGGCGGATGCCGTTAAAATTAACGTGAGTGGATCGCATGAAAGCCCCGGTATGGAGTTGGATCTGCGCGGTGAACGCGTGGAAGATGGCTTGACTAAGTTAGAACGCTATCTGGACAGTGCGGCGATGGCGCGTCTGCCTTGGGTGCGCATCATCCACGGTAAAGGCACAGGTGCCATGCGTGACGCCGTGCGCAACAGCATGAAACAAAATCCCATCGTGCGCGAGACGCGCTCTGGCGATTTGGGTGAAGGTGGCGATGGCGTCACCGTCGCAAAATTAGTCAGTAGTTAGAAATTGGTAAGCAGTTAATCGTGGCATACGTAAATGATAAAAGGTCATTGGTAAATGGTGAGTGGTAAGTGGCGTCGAGTCTTGAACGCTGAGATTACTAATTACCATTTACTAATTACCGCTCAATGCCTTAACCAAGGACATGATAATCTATGAATGTTGCGCGGGGTAATAAAATCCTTTGTAGTGTTGGTGTAACTGCCTATAATGAAGAAGAGAATATCGGTCACTTGTTGGCGGCCTTGGTCGATCAGCATTTGCACAGCGTGGAGATTGTTGAAATTATCGTCGTTGCTAGCGCTTGTACCGATAAAACAGTGCCGATTATTCAGGAATATATGCAGCGTGATCCCCGCATCAAGCTGATTGAACAAGAAAAGCGTGAAGGCAAGACCAGCGCGGTCAACCTCTTCCTGGCCGCATCGCAATCTGATATTTGTGTACTAGAGAGTGGCGACACAATTCCCCATGAATATGCCGTGGAACACTTGGTGCGCATGTTTGAAGACCCCGAAGTCGGCATGGTGGGTGCGCAGAAAGTGGCGGTCAACACCCCCGATCACATCATCGGTCTGCTTAGCCACTTGCGGCTGCGCATGGAGCATGAGCTTTGCCTGGAGATTCCCCGCCTGGGTGAGATGATCGCCTTTCGTAAATTGTTTGACCATATTCCGGCGGATGTGGCGATGGACGAAGCCTTTGTCGAGTCGCTGGCCGTCAAGCATGGCCTGTCCGTGCAATATGCGCCGGACGCCATCGTCTATAACACCGGCCCCACCACCCTCACCGATTTTGTGCGCCAACGCCGGCGTAACCATGCGGGCCATCTTTATTTGAAACATAAGTATGGCTATGCCGTCAGCAGCATCCAAAATCGCCGGGTTGCCCGTGTCGCCTTGAAGGAATTATGGGGTGTGATTCGCTTGGTCTGGGTGCTCTTCTTGTTGGCTGCCTTAGAAGGCTGGAGCCGGTTACTTGGCTGGAAAGATTTTGCTCAAGGCCGACGCCACGTCGTCTGGGACATGGCGTGGACGCAGAAACAAGATGTCCAGGCCGTCCGCAGCGACACGCAGGCGCAGAAGGACTCCTTTGCGGTCCGTTCGCGCACGCAGTTGGAGCAATAAAGCCGCTGGAGTTAAGTGGAGATGACGACGTTACAAAAAGTGCAAGCATTGCTGCCTGAGATGACACCAGCGGAGAAAGCACAGGTGTTACAGTGGATTGCCCGTGATCTCGGTGGTGCTTTGCCTGGGATTGAAAGCACCCCAGGTGTATCAGGTGGCGAACCCTGTATTGTACGGACGCGCATCCCTGTTTGGGTGCTGGTGCAAGCCAGAAAATTGGGCAGCAGTGAAGCGGACATCTTAAAAAGTTACCCGACGTTAATGGCCGAAGATTTAACCAATGCTTGGGCTTATTATCGAGCTTATAAGCCAGAAATTGAACAACAGATTATTGACAACGAAACGGCATAGCAAATGGCCCGGCTCTATTCTAACGAGAATTTTCCTTTCCAGGTTGTTGAGGAACTTCGCAGAGCGGGGCATGATGTGTTGACGATCCAAGAAACAGGTAAGGCGAATCAAAAATATCCTGACGATGCCGTTCTTGCCTCAGCCAGCGCAGATAACCGGATCGTCTTGACGATAAATCGCAAACATTTTATCCGTTTGCACCAGATGTCGTCTGAACATAAAGGTATTATTGTCTGTACCTATGATCCCGATTTTGCGGGTCAAGCCAATCGTATTGATAAAGCATTGGCAGCTTACGGATCGCTCGTTGGTCAATTGCTTCGAGTTAATCGGCCAGGGTAGACTGAATGTGTAAACTAGGTGTATGAAAAACCGTCTGATCAATCTTCTTAAATTAATTGTTGGCCTTGGCCTGCTCTATTGGCTCTTTCAGAAATTACAAGATCCTAGGCTGCTTTGGCAGCAAATTGTCCATGCAAATCAGGGTTATCTCTTGTTGGGGGCCTGTTGTTATGCCGCAGCGGTGGCCTTGAGCGGGCTCAAATGGGGTATCTTGTTGCGCGCGATTGGCATCCCGGTGGCGACACCGCGCTTGTTGGCCTATCAGTGGGTGGCCGAATTTTTTAATAACTTCCTGCCTGCCCAAGTGGGCGGTGATGTTATGCGCGGTTATGCGCTCGCCAGTGACACATCGCGCGCAGCCGATGCGGCGGCGAGTGTGCTGATTGATCGGTTTATTGGCTTGATGGTCTTTATGTTGGCCTCGGCGTTGGCATCGAGCGCGATGCTGATCTATGGCGAACCGAATGGCGCTGCCTTTGCTGGTGATGCCCTCGTCTTTATGCGGGTGGCGGCGTTGGGGAGCACCGTGGCTACTTTACTCTTGTTGAGCGCGGTGATTGCCCTGTTGAGCCGCCGGTTGAAACGCGTGGTCGAGCGCCTGCTCATACATTTGCCGCTGGCGACGCGCTTGGTGCCGATCTGGCAGAAATTAGCCCACGCTTTTGATGCCTACCGCGATCAGTGGCGCGCCTTGGGTTTGACGGCCGTAGGCAGCGCCTTGATCGTTGTGTTGACCAGTGTCAATATCTGGTTGATTGCCAACGCGATTCAGCCCGGCAAAATCTCACTGCTCGAAGTATTGGCGATTAATCCGATCATCGTTTTTGCTTTGGTGGTGGTGCCGCTGTCGCCAGGTGGGCTGGGGGTGCGTCAGATTTCGTTTGCTACGCTTTTTTCGTTCATCGGCGCCGGTGTGCAATTGGGGGCAGCGGTCGGTCTGTTGCAACAATTTATTGGCTACCTGGTCAGCCTGCCGGGTGGTCTGCTGTGGATGCGCGGTGGGATGCGGGGCAAGCCAGCAGCGCAAAGCGCTCGCTCTATTGATGGCCCAGTAAAACCCTTACCCCGATGAGTAACCAGAAAGAATGCTAAACGATCATCTCCCGCCTGTTGCTCCCGTTGATTTCAGGCCATCCGCGCCCACCACAACCGACCTTACTTCGCCATCTGCTGCCCACGCGCCGGACGAAGCCGAATTATTGCTCAGTGCAGCCGAAGCATACCAACTTTATGTCGGTAGCGATGCTGCCCACGATTTCGACCATATTTTGCGTGTGACTCGCCTCGGTGAACAGATCGCACGCGCCGAGCAAGCTGATATAACCGTGGTGCGGCTGGCGG
>JBBQBY010000435.1:0-5925 GCA_038318235.1 Caldilineales bacterium | reverse complement strand
CGGATGGCACACGCTTGACGAATGACAAGCTCTTTGTCGATATGAAACCGGGCATGGCCGATGGCATCCGGGCCGATGCCGACGGCAACATTTGGTCCAGCGCGGGTTGGGCGGGCGATGGCTATGACGGCGTCCACTGCTTTGCACCGAATGGCGACCTGATCGGCAAAATTCACCTACCAGAGATCTGTGCCAATATCTGCTTTGGTGGCCGCAAGAAGAACCGGCTCTTTATGGCCGCCAGCCAGTCGATCTACGCTGTCTATCTGGAAACGACCGGCGTACAGTGGCCGTAAAGTCAAATAACGCACAGGGCGCAGGGTAGCGGCAGGCGTAAGGTACGATGAAATACGATTTTTGATTGACGATTTACGAGGTAGTTTTGTCGCCATAGATCCTCCTGCTTTCGACCAATAATTCTAGAAAGCAGAAACAACTATACCGTCGAGTCAACCTCGTAAATCGTCAATCAAAAATCGTAAATCTTTACCCCGGCCTCACTCCGCTAACAATCGCACGGCCGCCCGATCAGCCGCCTGCATCACCTGCACATCCTCTGGCGTAGCCTCGCCTCTGGGTGCGGCGGCGGGGGGGAGCGTCTCGAAATAGTGGCGCATGGTCTGTTGGCCCGCGGTGACAAGCGCCATGCGGCGGGCGTCGCTCATGTTGAACTCGGTGGTGCCATACCCTTTTGCCGGCAAACGGACCACCAGTTGGGCAAACGCTTCCGTCACCATTTTATCATGTCCAGAGACCGCCGTATCGATCAGGCGCTCGATTCGCTGCACAGTGCGCAAGGTACCCAAGGAAAAACCGCGGCTCGACGGCACCAGCGATCCTTCGACCGGGAGCGCTTCATCAATCAAACAGCCAAGCACATTGCGCTCCTGCTTGGGTCCCATCACAGCAGTCACTTCAGGTTGACCAGAGACAAAAAGCTCGATCGGGAAATTAGAGAGTAAACCACCATCGACTACGGTGTGGCCCGCAATATCGCGGCCTCGGTACAGCCCCCAACTGGCCTCCCACACGACTTCCGGCCAGACAAAGGGAATGTTCATTGACATCCGCACAGCGGCGACGAGCGGACATTGCGGGGCGGTACTGTGATTGAGCACCAACATGCGCCCATCAGTCGTGTCAGAGGCAATTAAAGTTAGGTCAATCTGCGTCGCCTGATAAAAATCAGCCAGGTTCATACCGCTGAACGCGCGCGATTTGCCGTTTGCCATGCCCTCATCTAGCTTACGCTGTAGCCAAATCACAAAGCCTTGCGCCGAATACCAACCGCCATGTTCTATGAACGAGAAGAGGTGGCGCAGTTGCGGCTGGCGCGCCAACAGCGTGACAATCTCGTTATCCAATCTGTTCTCGATAAAATCTGGCAAAAACGGCGAATTGTCATTGCGCAGAAGGCCATAGAGCACACTGGCTTGAATCGCCGATTTGTCAAACACCTCCGGCTCGCCCATAAAGCTGGTAAACACCGGCTGGCCATGCTTGTCGTGCTCGTTGAGCGCAGCGAGCATCTCTTGGCTGTTATAGCCGGCCGCCAACAGCGCCGCCGTAATCGCACCGGCCGACGTCCCTAACAGCCGGTCAAACGTATGCCCGCGCTGCTCAAATTCTTCAAAGGCACCGACCAGCACCATACCCTTGGCGCCACCCCCTTCAAAGATCAGATCATATTTCATCGTTATCTTCCTTTCGATTCACTCGACCGCAATTGGTCACGATTATACGCATGATGGTCATACACGAACATTTTTTACGAGCTTACCCGTCAATCACCTGCCACAAGGATTACTTCGCTAGGCTCGTTAGGCTAACAATCACAGGTGTTTACAGTCCGCGGCCTGCTCGCTCTAAATAAACGAAATGTGGATATAAATTCTAGGATTGCGCCCACAACTCTACTTGCACCACGGTCGATTCTTTAGCCTAGGCCACATTCGTCAACCAAGCTACAGGCAGCAATCATGCCTATTGTCCAAGATTTAGATACGGCAATGGATCACTAAACCCACCCCAACCATCGGTGCGTACATACGGGTTAATCCGGATGCCGAAATGTAAAAACGGTCCATTCGCAACACCACTATTACCAGAGCGCGCGATGACGTCACCGCGCCGCACGACTTGACCGATTTTTACATTCACTTGATCCAGGTGAGCATAAAGCGATTCACCCCAGGCATGTTCGAGCAAAATGTAGTGGCCAAAGTTTTCAGCCTCAAAGCTAACACTTTTTACCTCTCCATCATCGGTAGCCAGAATGGACCCACCAATCGGCACCGCAAAATCGATGCCATTAAACCCCTTCAATGGTACACCATCATATAAAAACTGGGCATAAAAAGTAGGGTTTTCACCAAAGGTTTGGGTCACAGGATAATCCCCTTGAAAAGGTTTAGCCAGCGAAAGGTTTGGCACGGGTTTATCTTGGGATATTGGTTGGGGTGCTTCAAATATATAATTTCGGTTTACATACCCGGTCTGACCTAAAGCAATAACCTGGTACCATTCACCGTTTTCCCCCACAATTTGCATCGCAGTGCCTGCCGGTAAAAGGGCCAGTTGCTGGTACTCCGTGCCTGGCCCAGCGCGTAGATATAAGTTTGAGATTGCATAAGATAGGGTCGTTTGTGTTGGCGTGCCGGTTAGTTGCAGGGGTGCAGCCGCCGTTTGGGTGGCCTGGACCTGCTCAAGCTGTGCTTGAATGGCTTCTACAGCAACCGTTGCCGCCCCAACGGGAAGATCTGCGTTGGTTGGTGTAGATGGCGGAACGACGGTAGGGGTTGTCTGCACCACTGGGGTCTCTGGGCTATCCGATTGACTAGTTGGCGTTGGGGATGCTGGCACTGGTGTTGCTGTCGGCGCCTGGGCGGTCAAGAGCATTGATAGGCTGTTTGCCAGTTGAAAAGTGCTGGCGCGGGCCGTTTCGGCAGCTTGCCGTTCGGCTTCGGCGGTCTTTTGCACAGCGACAGCTACGGCGAATTGCCCAGCCACGGCGGTGCTACCGGCTTCGGCGCGTAGGGCATTTCGTTCAGCTTCGACAGCGCTGTTTACCGCCTGCCAGCGTGATAGCGCGGCGAGCCCGGCCAACCCAAGCGCCACTACGCCGAGCAAGGCCAGTGACACCACAAGGCGGCGCAACCGGCTGGCGGCTTGCGTTTGTTCGCGACGCCGAGCGTCGGCCTCGGCAGCCCGCTCCGCTTCGGCCTGTGAACGCGCCTCGGATTCACGTGCCAATGCCTGGGCCTGTTGCAACTCCACTTCGCGTTGGCGCGCCAGATCCTGATCGGCCTGCGCATGGGCGGCGGTTTCGCTGGCAGCCAAAAATTCAGCCACCAGGGGATCGCTCAGTTCATTCGTCATTGTTTGATGAATGTCGGCGAGCTGTGGCGGCAGATAGAGCTGCGTTGGATTACGACCAGCGTCATTCCAGGCCTGCGCAGCCCGCACGAGCGGAGCTTGCCGCTGAAGCCAAGCCCGGTTGGCGCGCAAGATTGGTTCCACAAAGCGGTCGTGGACTAATTCTACCCAAGCGCCGCCGGCACGCAGTTCGGTACGGAGCAGAAACTGGTTGGTCAGCAGGCGGATGATCGGGTTGGGCATGCCAGCCGTCTCGGTTAGGCCCTGGTAGACTGTCCCGCGTGTGCTGGCTTCGGTAATTAATTTAGAACTAAACCAATTGCGTAACGCACGCTCAGCGATTTTGAGGTCGCTTTGGCGTAGCACAGTAGCAATGGCATCCTCGTAAAATGCGCTAAGGGTGTTATCAATGTCGCCCGCTTCTTGCAGATCATTTTGGGTAATTAAGCCAGGCGGACGCGCCTTGAGGTTTTCCCACAACTGATAACAGACCACCTGTAACTGGACCGGCTCGATATACTGGCCAAGCTGCTCACCCTCTTGGCCTAAAACTTTGATACGGCGCAGGTTATCCACCAGCGATTGGGCGACACCGGGCGCAAAAGGCCGGCGACCCAAGGCGGCTGGTTTTTCGATGGCTTCGAGCGCAGATGGGGCTTCCATCCGCTTCATGTAATAACGGGCGCGTAATTTGTCGGCCATGCACGGGGCATAGGGTTCCAGCGCAGGGACATAGTCTTCGCGCAGCGTCAACACAACCCAGAGATTCGGATCCTTCAGCATCGCCTCGTTCAGCTGACGAAAGAAGAGCTCGCGTTCCTGCCAGTGGCCAGGATGTGTGGTGAGGATCTCCTCAAATTGGTCGATAATCAGCACATAGGGGGTCTTCGCGGGCTGACTTTGGCTGGCCAGGGCCGGATCGACCGGAGTCGTATCGAGTGCTGCCGCTGGGGACACGGCTTCCAATGTTGCATCGTAATACCAGGTTATGCCATCGTCGCTGGTCAGGCGGTCGAGATAATCGGTCAAGCTAACCTGGGCCAGCCGATCGTTATTGCCAGCGCGCTGGGCTAGGCTGAGCATCAGGTTGAAAAGAAATACATTCGCTACATTGCTCACACCCGTGGGCAGTTCGCCACCAACACGCCCAACCGGCAGCACAGTGAAACCCGCCGCGGTTAATTGTGCGATCAGCCGGGTGTTGATCAGCGAACTCTTACCCGCGCCGGATTGGGCATAAAAGAGCGTCAGCCGCTGTGAGATCACCAGCGAGAGCAGATCGCGCGCGTCGCGTTCACGCCCAAAGTAGCGATTGCTCTCCTTTTGGGTGAAGGTGCGTGGGCCGACATAGGGATTGGTAATGGTCAATTGGGTTGGGTTCATGGCGCCAGTTATCCCTGCAAGCTCTGATACAACTCCTGCATATACGGCTGGACATCACCCCAGTAGACCTTGAAATCGAAGCTGTCCAGATACTTTTGTAAATAGAGTTTCTCAACCTCGTTCGATTCCAGTTGGATCGCAATCGCGCTGGTCAAAGGCCGGGTGCGTGGGGCGATCAGGCCCCAGAACAAGGAGCGGAGATCCCAGTTGCGTAGGCTATAGCCCAATAACATGAGCGACGAATCCGACATGGCCTGGCGGATACGCCTATGCACCGGATCGGTGCTGCGACCGATGTCCTGTGAGGTCGCGACCAGGAATTTAAGATAATCATCCTCGGTCAAAACGAGCGAATCAGGATACTGGTCAAACCCGTGGAGATGATAGACCAGCGGCTCGGCTTTGCTTGGCTGGTAATTGCCATCTAAAACCGACGGGATCTCGGCCAGATCTTGGTGCCAACGGCAGATCTCGGTGCGCGGCGTTTTGCCCGCCTGCTGGAGCGCCATTTCAATAAAATCATGATAGCCGGTGGTGATGTAGATGGGCAGGTCGAAGGCAGCCAAAAGCAGGAACGGATTCGTCTGATCCTGTGCAAAATTAGGATAGCCCAATTGGTGGCAAAATTGCGAAAAGTTCAACTGATCAAATTGATTTTCGACCTCATCCTGGGTCGCTTTGCCAACCCCAGCCGTTGCCGCCAGGTCAAAGAGGCGATTTTTGATAAAGTTGACGTAATCGTCCTTGAGGGCCAGGGCATCGGTAATGCGCTCGTCAGTGATGCTTTTAAACTGCGCCATCTGCGCCAGATCTTTCTTCTGCTCCAGCGGATAACGGCTATACACCGCATACGCCTCCACCAGTGCATCATGCCCGCCGAGCACCAGATCATCGCTCACCCGATTGCTAAGGATCGGCACCAGTTTGCCCGCGCGGATACGGTCGGTGATCGTCTGTTGCCAGGTCGCGGGTGGGGCCTGGTCTGCGGCGGTGTCGGTTTTGATTCTGGGCATTATTTTGTTCCTCGATCTGCCGTGACCAGCCCGTAAGCCAGCCAGCGGATACATAACTTCGTCCACCGCGTCACATATTGCGGGCGTGCCGGTCACGTTTGTTTGTAAGGCCATTTCAATGAAATAAGGATCCCGCGTTTGCCGAACAAAAGCA
>JBBQBY010000434.1:0-5928 GCA_038318235.1 Caldilineales bacterium | reverse complement strand
CAGGGTATCTGGCGCTACACCCTGCTCAACCTGCCCGAGCATGGCGCCCTCTATGATGTCACCGATCCGTTGCATCCTCAGAGCCTCACCATAGCTTGGGGTGCTACGCTGGAGTTTGAAGATGGTCCCACACCGCGCCGTTACCTGATCGCCGGAGCAGGCACACTGCATACCCCGGCACTGAGTGCGCATCAAGCGGTCACATTTCGCCCTGATTGGGGAGCAGACGCCCTCTATATAGCACCCGCGCGCTTCCACGATGAACTGGCGCCACTGGTTGAGCATCGACAACGCCAAGGCTACCAGGTGAAGGTGATCGACGTACAGGCAATCTATGACACATGGAGCTATGGGCAAATCTCACCCCAAGCGATCCGACAATTTCTGCGCTATGCGGTCGCCCACTGGCAGCCGGCTCCGATCTCTGTCGTATTAGTCGGTGATTCCACCACTGATCCACATGACTATTTGGGCAAGCACAACCCCAACATTATGCCAGCCTATTTTGCCGCTGTGGACCCTTGGCTGGGCGAAGTGGCCTGTGAGAACTGCTTTGCACAATTGGATGATGACGATCCGTTGTCTGGGCAGACCGACCCTGGTTTCCTGATCGATATCTGGCTAGGACGCTTCTCCGTACAGAATGAAGCCCAGCTTTCAGTCGTCGTTGATAAGCTGCTACGGTATGAAACCGTGCAAAGTTTGGATTATCAAACCCAAACCAGCCTCTACATCGCTGATGATTTCATCCATCCCGATGGCACGGTGGACGCGGCGGGTGATTTTGCCGCTGCTCAAGACCTGGTCGTGGTGGGCAATCCAGTGAATGGTATTCCCCCATTGCAATCATCCAAACTGCCAGCTACACGCCTCTATTACGATCCCCGACCTGGCGGTGTGTATGAGTCCTGGCGCGAGCCAGACCCTATACAGGCGCGCCTGCGTGTGCTCAAAGCCTTCCAGCAAGGCCCCAGCCTGGTGGTCTACAACGGCCACTCAAATCATTTCCAGTGGGCTTCGACCGTGCACACCTTGGAAAACCCCTATTTGTTCGGCATCAATGACATCTACGTGCTGCATAATTTGAACCGTCTGCCGCTGATCTTGGAAATGACTTGTCTCACAGCGCAATTCCCGCTGGTTTCTGGCACGGGCACGACCATGGATGAACGCTTCCAGATCCAACCGGATGGCGGAGCCGTGGCAATTTGGGGTTCTGCCGGCCTGTCGGTGGCCTCTGGGCATGATGTGCTGATGCGCGGTTTCCAAAATGAGTATTGGCAGTCGCCCTTGGCAGACACCAGGCTGGGTGCGCTGATTGAAGCGGGTTATTTCGCACTTTTCACCCAGCAAGATTGCTGCCAGGGGACACGCAAGGTCTTTTTATTGCTGGGCGACCCACTGACAACCGCGCTGTTAAGCCCCCAAGGTCAACTGTTTTTGCCAGTCGTGCAAAAGTGAATGGTCGGTGGCGATTGCACAGCAACTCGGCGCAATCGCGTTGCACCGCGCCCCAAAGACCGGATGCACCAATCCTCTCTAGACGCGCAGTTGGGTTGTAGGCATCATGCCTACAACCCAACTGCTTTAGCCTGAACCACGCCCCCTCTTCTGCGACTATACCCCATCACAATAAATTGTATATGTTACTGTCTACCTTTTTGTCTCGCTTGTTGCTGTTCCTGTCCCCGGATTTTTGTTTTAATAAATTCAGTAGTTCACAGCTATATCGATCAAGCAATGAGCGCCGAGAAATTAATCTGATGGGAGAGGAGCAATGAAGATGAGTTTTCACAAACAAATTAAGTGTCAGTTACGCAACGTGGTTGGCCTCTTTGGCTTGACCTTGTTCTGCGGATTATGTATAAGTGTAAAGAGTCTTGCAGCGCAAGCATCGGTCGCTGCTCAACCAGATACAACCTATGCACTTTATTTGCCATTGGTGGCTGGTCATACCACCAATGGCAATGATCACCCAGGTAGCACGCCAACTGCGGCTGACCCATCCTACACTGATCCTGCTTGATGATGGGCCGTCAACTGATGCGGGTCTTCACCGCCGTGCCCACAGGGATCGACGTGAACGTCCACCATCGAAAGGTGGGCTTGGCCGTGTAGGAGGGCGTGGCGAACTTCTTCGACGATCTGATGGCTTGCGCGCGTCGACAGATCTTCATCAACTACAATGTGTAGTTCGGCCTGCAACCGATGACCAAGCCAGCGGATCCGCGTGCCGTGGACTTGCATGACACCTGGCACGTCACCAGCGACGTGTTCGGCTTGGTCGAGCACAGCCGGGTCAATCGCATCCATCAGCCGGTACCACATGGTGCGGATGGCGTCCCAGGTGATGAAGAGGATGGCAACCCCAATCAGCAAACCGATAATCGGATCCACAATTGGATAGCCAAGATAGGTACCAAGGACGGCCACCAGCACGGCGAGCGAAGTTAAGCCATCGGTGCGGGCATGCAGTCCATCAGCGACCATGGCTGCGGACCCAATTTTGCGGCCAACCCGAATTTGGAGCAGCGCGACCGCTTCATTGCCAAGAAAACCGATCACGGCGGCCGTGGCCACCCAGCCAAGCCGCGTCATTGGCTCTGGATGAATCAGCTTACTAAACGATTCCCAAAAGCCGATACCCGCACTCACCGCAATCGAGAGCACGATAAAGATGCCGGCGACATCCTCAGCCTTGCCAAAGCCATAGGTGTAGCGGCGGGTGGCAGCACGCCGCGCCAAGTAGAAGGCGATCAAAAGCGGAATGGAATTGAGCGAGTCGCCCAAGTTATGCACGGTGTCGGCGAGCAAAGCTACACTGCCACTGATATAGACGATCGCGATCTGGATCACGGTCGTGATGCTGAGCGCCGCCAACGCCAGCCAGACCGTACGGATGCCCTCGGCGCTGTCGGCTATGGCCGTATCGGCGGCCCGCTCGATCTGCTGTTCACTATGACCATGTAAATGAAAAATCGTGTTGATCCATCCCCATACCCCTGGGCCGTGACTATGTGCGTGCGGACCAGTGTGCTCATGCTCATGGTCGTGATCATGACCATGAGCTTCATCATGGGCATGATCATCTGTCTCGTCATGCGAATGAGCGATTTGCGCCGCATGGGGATGGTCGTGATGAGGGTTGCTAGCGGTGTGGCGATGGTCGTCGATCGGCAATTTTTGGTCCTGAGCCATTGTCCATTTCTCCTTGCTAGCCTAAAGGGTGATGACATTTGCAAAATGATCAGCCCTATTGTTTCAAAAATTTTCGTTTGCGGATGCTATCATACCGACTGTCAGGCTGTCAAAGATGCTTTCACGATCCTTACTCTAATGTCGTGAGACAAAGGCAAATCGCACCAAACCCTCGTCTTCACGGTGTTGGTTGTGCTGTGGCGATCTGCATCATCTCCTCGGCCAGGCACCGCAACGCTTGGCGCAACTCCGGCGGCTGATGAATGACGAACGGGAGATCTAACGCCACCAGATAACGCGCCATGCCGCGCAAGTCTTCATACTGCCCTTGAAACAAGACGCCGGTTGGCGTGGCGGTCAGCGACCCGTAGGAGGCCGGCAGCTTCTGCTGCACCGTGTACAGAGGCGCGTGAAATTCAACTTCAATTGGCCAGCGCGACTGTAACCTCGTATAATGGGCCACCAAAAAAGCTTGGCAATTAAAATCTTCGGCGCGCACAAAATTTTCGCTGAGGATCTGCATCTGCTGAATCCGATCCAGCCGAAACACTCGGTACGCCTGCCGCAAACAACAATACCCGATCAGGTACCAATGCCCTTGCCAACCGACAATGCCATAGGGTTCGACGGTGCGCTGCGTCGCCGCGTCGTTCAAGGCGCGATAATCGATGGCGATGCGCTGCCGCTGCTGGATCGCCTCGCTGAATGCCAACAACAGCGCGGCATCTGGCCGGGCAACTTGATGATTAGGCCCGATGACCAAATGGGCAGAAACCGCCTGCACACGCTCACGGACGCGCGGCGGCAACACGCGTGAGACTTTCGCCAGCGCGCCTTCAATCGCCACGGGTGAAACCTCGATCTCCAACCAGGCCGTACCCAGCAAACCCAACACCAGCGCGGTGGCTTCTTCCTCGGTAAACGAGAGCGGCGGCAACCTAAAACCGGCGCGCAGCCGATAACCACCGCCCGGTCCGCGGGTTGCTTCAATCGGCATACCCATATCCTGCAACATCATCATGTAGCGGCGGATCGTGCGTGGCTCCACCTCCAGACGCTGCGCCAAAACCGCGCCGCTGAGTTCAGCATGGGTCTGTAACAATTCTAGAATCGTCAACAAACGGGTGGTTGGATGATACATCGGGTTGCTCCAAACTTGTCAAAAATCCGGATAATTTAGGATCGATTATAACCGCTACTCCTGCTATACTACAAGAGTAAAAGACAAAAAGAGTAAAAGACAAAAAGAGTAAATGACACAAGGTTATGTAACAGGAAAGGAATTCACGATGAAAGCAACACCATTCACCATCAATATCGCACAGACCGTGCTTGACGATTTACAGGAACGCTTGGCCCGCACCCGCTGGCCGGATCAAGTGGCAGGGTCAGAGTGGGAGTATGGCACGAATTTAGACTATCTGAAGCGCCTGGTAGATTACTGGCAACACGGTTTCGACTGGCGCGCTCAGGAGGCGAAGCTCAATCAATTTGCGCACTTTAAGGCCGACATCGATGGCAGGCAGATCCCTTTATCCACGAACGCGGCAAGGGGCCAAACCCAACGCCGATCATCATTACACACGGCTGGCCCGGATCGTTTTTTGAGATCATGAAGCTGATTCCACTGCTCACCGATCCGGCAGCCCAGGGCGGTGACCCGGCAGATTCATTCGATGTGATTATTCCGTCGCTGCCCGGTTTCGGCTTCTCTGACCGCCCGCAGGAACGCGGCCTGCTACAGTTTGATCACACCGCCGAGTTGTGGACCAAGCTGATGATTGACGTGCTAGGCTACACGAAGTTCGCGGCGGCCTGGGGGTGATTTTGGTGCAATCGTCACGCAACAGTTAGCGGCGGCGCATCCAGAGCGGTTGTTCGGCATTCACCTGACCTATATTGGTCATTATGATTATACCTCGTTGCCTAAACGGGAAGACTTGTCCCCAGCCGAGCAGCAGTATATGGGTAGGCGCCAACAGTGGGTTATGCGCGAAGGTGCTTATTTTATGCTGCAATCGACCAAGCCGCAAACCTTGGCATATGGCTTGAACGACTCACCCGTTGGCCTGGCGAGTTGGATCACAGAGAAATTCCAGTCATGGACGGATGGCGGCATTGAGCAGCGCTTGACCAAAGACGAATTGCTGACCAACATCATGGTCTATTGGGTGACGGAAACGATCAACACTTCCATGCGCACCTACAATGAGAGCGTGCAGGCGAAACTGGAGCGGCTCCCCGCGGTGCCGACTGCCTTTGCCGCCTTTCCGAAAGACATCAATCCACCACCGCGTGAATGGGTGGAGCGCCAGCTTCATTTGCAACATTGGACAGAAATGCCCCGCGGCGGTCACTTCGCCGCGATGGAAGAACCCGAACTATTGGCTGAAGACATGCGGGACTTTTTTCACCAATTGCGTGCGTAAAGCGACCCCACCCCCGCCCTCCCCTAGTAAGGGAGGGAACTGATTGGTGGGTAGGCAAAGTTCACTTTTTCTGTCCCTGATCAGTCCCCTCCCTGTTTGGGGAGGGTTAGGGTGGGGTCGCTTTCACACCCCAGAGCGACCCTCACTGCCATTAAGTTAAGCGAAATGATGGGTAACGCAGGTGGGGGTTTTGAACCCCCCGGCGTGGGGGGTGCCCCCCACCGTGCGGGGGAAAACCCCCCCACCAAAAAATAAAAAAAAGGGAAAATGACGCACCCCCCCCAAAAACGGCCCACAAAAA
>JBBQBY010000433.1:0-5940 GCA_038318235.1 Caldilineales bacterium | reverse complement strand
TACAGCCGTTCAAGAGAATGACGAGCAAAAACAGACTGCACAGCAGAGAACGATTCACAATAACTCCCAAAATAAAGATTTTTACCGCGAAGTTCTTCTTCGTTTTTCCTTGCGCTCTTCGCGAACTTCGCGGTAAAAATCTTTGAGGTTTGTACAAAAATTTAACGGACTATACTGAGTTCAATTTGAAATCCGGAGTTTTTATCCCTACCCGCGCCCAAAGGGCACCCTCGCCCCAAACAGCGAGGGAACCGTCACAAGGTAGACGAAGGATCAGTTCCTCCCCTCGTTTGGTTAGGCGGGGGTAAAACTCCGTTTTTCATTCTGATTTGAGTATAGCAGGTTGGAAAAGAGCGGGGCGCAGGCATCAGACAAGTTTGCGCATTTTTGTGCAAAGCAAGCCCTGGTGCGATTCTGGGGCACCTGTTACGGGGTTGACAGGCGTATTTGAGGTCAGTGATGACAATCAGCTTATACCATTGCCCAATTCGTGGTTCCAGAGCGCTTAGACGATTTCATCCACCCCTGCCTTAAGATGGCGGCGGTAGGAACTGAAAGGTATATCCAACACTTCCGCGGCCATTTCTTGGGTGGCCGCCGGTTGGAAATAGGTGTGATGGAGGGCGCGATAGAGTTTGGCTTGGCGGGGGGAAGCTTGCCATCCGTTGGCGGTTTCTTTGATCAGCGCCCGCAACGCGATTACTCGCTCGCCAGGCACCGCCGCGTTGCCTACGCGGTCCACGACCAGGCGTGAACGGAGCAGCGGGTTATTTTGCAATTCGTTGCTATGGCTGAAAGTCCGCAAGGCGTCGCGCACGGCCTCGGTAAACGCGGGCTGGCTGAGCACCAGCAGTGGTTGGCTTACGGGCGGGGGCGTCGTGACGATCGGTTCGGCCGCCGTCATGGCAATCTCGCGCTCGGCCAACAAATCCAACCATTTGGCCGGCGGTGTAACGCGCCAGTCGTGGCCATAGGACGCCATAGGTGCGCTCACCGACTTTGAAATCGGTTTCTGGCAGACGCGCCAGATCGGCATAACCAAAGACACCCGCCCAGAAATCTGGTTCGGCGCAGGCGAACAACGTGTAGGCCAGGTTTGGTGTGGTCAGATAATGTTGGACACAATTGATAAAGATGCGGCTTTGCATGGGTGAGACCGCTTGGTAGGCATTTTTATCCAGCCAAAAACGAAAATAGGTCACAATTTCGCCTGCGCGGATCGGCGCATAGCGCTGGAGATAGGCCCAGGCTGCGCGTGTGGCCGGATCGGCTGCGATCTGATCACGACTGGCTTCGTGTAAGGCGAGCGAGGTTAACAAGCCCAGCGGCTGACGTTGCCGATCGCGCATCACGAGCGTCGCTTGGGGTTGGCGTTCAAACCAGGCGGCTGCCAACTGGGCAAAAACTTCGCCCTCGTGTTGGCGCACGATTTCAAGTAAGATCGATATATCAGCGACCTGCAATTTGTCTGTCCAAATATCGCCGTTGTCTTGCCAGGCGTAAATCGGGCGGACAACGGCATTGTCACGGTGCAGAAAGATAAAATCGGTCAGAATGCGCCGTTGGTTGGCGCCGCTTGTCTGGTAAAGCCGCTCTATATAATAAGTGCGGGCGCGGGCGTGTAGATCAATGTAACGGTCCGGATAGCGCCAACGCAGATCCGCGGCCAATGCCTCGCGCACGAGATCGTGCGGAAAGAGCCCCAAGCGGCCAGAGTCAATAAACGAAAACCTGCGCAACCAGTCGAACAAGGAATGCGCATCGGGCATGTTCACCATTTGAGCGAGCAGTCCTTCGGTCATATAGCGTACCAGGGCACAGGCTTCAAGCGCCAGGCGGTGGTCTGCGGTGGGCGTGTCTTGCACAAATTGCTCGAGCAAAGCCTGCACCACATCCGGCGCTGTGTCGGGCTCAAAGAGCAACGTTGGCCGTTGTTCCAACACGTCGGCCACCAGCGAAATGGCTAAGGGATGGCCGTGTGTAAACTCAGCAATGCGTGTATGGGCGATGGTGGCGATCGTACGCAACTCCAGATAGGCGCGGCTCTCTTCCGGCGTTAGATTGCGCAGCGGTAAGAGCTGCAACAAACTTTGCCAACCTGGATCGGCGCGCCAGGTCGCTGCCGGTGGGTTGCGGCCAGCGAAGACGATCAGGATGTTGGCTGGCAACTGGGGCAAAAATGTATCGCGCAGCCAAATTTCCAGCAAGGCCAGCGCTTCCGAGGTATCGATCATGATCACCGTCCGCTGCGAACGCGCCAGCAGCGTGTCCAGTGGATTGGCGGGTGGGGTCAGACCCAGGGCTGAGGCTAAGGCCGCGATGAAAGAATCTGGGGATGGTTCGACGTTGCGCGCATCAATGTAGATTGACTGCGCCTGGGCGGCTTCGGTAAGCAGTGCAAATTCGTGCAGCAAAGAAGTTTTGCCAACACCACCCGGGCCAAAAACATAGAGGACAAAGAATGGCGGTTCGGCGGCCGTCACCGCGGCCCGAAAGAACGCTTTTTCGGTGTCGCGGCCGACAAAACGATCATGACGAGCAACTTGTAAGCGATCCCCGATTCGTGATGCCATACATCACTCTCCAGCGAAATCACATGCACTTGTTATACGGAAAAGTTTGGGTAATGCATTCGCGTTACTGAGTATATTATAGCACACCGTTGGATAATTTTTAATCACCATTTGCTTTCAAATTTAGGTGCAAATGGTGCGGGGCGGAAGCCACATTGCCGACAAAATTCTGTCAAGCGCCGTTTGAAATCCAACATGAGCACTTTGGGCGCGTAAGCGCCATTTTTGCCGCCGTAGGCTAAAACCACTTTGTCTATGCTATAATACACGGGCGCATCCAGGCTGCCGGTGGTTTGCCGGGAAAGGACAGAACGTGAGCCAGATTATTGAAGTGCTTCAGCGGTACGAGATACCGGATATTCCTAACATTGACTTGCTCGAAGAGGACGGTGAGCCTTTGGAATCAAATTGGCATCGGTTGCAGATCAACTTGCTGGATGATAGCGTAAGATATTATTGGCGCGACCGGCAAGATTTCTTTGCTGGTGGCAATATGTTTATCTATTATAGTTTGCAGCAGGTGCGCAACCGCGATTATAAGGGGCCGGATTTCTTCGTGATCAAAGGCATCGATGGCAGCTATTCACGCAATAAGTGGGTGGCCTGGGAAGAAGAAGGTCGTCTCCCGGATCTCATTGTGGAATTGATGTCACCATCGACCCTGGACGAAGATTTGGGCAATAAGCGAAAGTTGTATGAACGCACATTTCGTACCCCCGAATACTTTTGTTACGACCCAGATACACGTCAACTGCTGGGGTGGCGGCTCAGTGAAACAAGCTATGTACGCATCAAACCCGATCAACGCGGGTGGCTGTGGAGCAAAGAATTAGATGCCTATATCGGCGCCTGGGAGGGTGCTTACCACAACGAGCAAGGGATCTGGTTACGTCTGTTTGACAAGGTAGGCCACTTGATTCCGAACGCAGCGGAAGCCGAATCTACGCGTGCGGAAAGCGAACGTCAACGTGCGGAAGCCGAACGCCAACGTGCGGAAGCCGAACATGCGCGTGCGGAAAGCGAACGCCAGCGCGCCGAAGTGGCTGAAGCCGAACTAGCTTTGCTGCGTGCTCAGCTGGCGCAACTGAAAGGCCAATAGCCTGTTTCAGCGCCGACGCTCAACTGTCAGCCGGACGCCATGCTTAGGCGCCAGCGTAATGCTCGAATAGGGCGTGATCGTTTGTCCAGCGCTCAGGTGAAGCTGATAGCGTTGGGCGATGGTGGCGATGACGAGCAGCGCTTCTTGGATGGCATAATGGCGGCCAATGCAGGCGCGTGGACCATCCCCAAAGGGTAAGTAGGCGCAATCGGGCAAGTTCGTCACCTGTTCGCTGGTCCAGCGTTCTGGCTGAAAGGCCTGTGGGTTTTCCCAGAAATCAGGATGGCGATGCGCGTTGTAGGGCATGGGAAAGACCATCGAGCCGGCAGGGATATGATAACCGCCAATTTCATCATGCCCGTTCGCCCCGCGCGGGATCGCCCATACGGCCGGATAGAGCCGCATCGTCTCGTGGAGGATCAGGCTGGTATAGCGTAAATTGGGCAGATCCTCTACTTGGGGGGCGCGTCCGCCCAACGTTGCCGTTAGTTCCGCCTGCAATTGGGCGGCTACGGCGGGGTGTTGGGCCAGTAAAAACCAGACCCAAGTCAACGTTTGCGCCGTCGTTTCGTGCCCGGCAAAGAAGATCGTCATCACCTCGTCGCGCACCTGTTGCAGATCCATGCTTTTCCCGGTTTCGGGGTCACGGGCATTCAGCAGTTGGGCCAACAAATCCGTATGTTGTTGCGGCTGGCGTTGGTGCTCGGCAATTAGCGCATAAATTTGCGTATCCAGCGTGTGTAAGGCGCGCTTTAGGTGCAGATTGCTGGGCGTCGGCGCCCAACGGGGGATATCCATGCCCGCAGTAATCCGGTCGCCGACGATTGCCACGGCGGTCGTGAAAGCCTCCGATATATCCGCCGCTTGCGCTGCCAGATCAAGATTGAACATGGTCTTGCCCAAGATCTGTAACGTGAGTTTCAGCATCTCCGTTTGCCCATTGATCACCGTGCCATGCGTCGCATAGTCATCCCAGTGTGTCAAAAACGCGGCGATCGTTTTGGTGATCTCCGGCCCATAATGGGGCACGGCTTTCGGGGTAAAAGGCGGTTGGATCAACCGACGCTGCCTTTTCCAGAAGTCGCCTTCGCTGGTAAGCAGACCTTCGCCCGTCAATAATTTGAGCACCTGATAGCCGCGCCCGCGCCCATAATTTTGCCGATTGTCGATCAGCACATGGCGGATATGCGCGGGATGCGAGAGCATATGCACGACGAATGGCCCGAGTTGGAGCCGAACAATATCCCCATACTGCTGCCAGTTATCCAGATTATATTGGAATTGTCCTTTGTGCTGCAAGGCGAACAAATGGCCAACGAAGGGTAAGCCAGGTGGTTGCGGCGCCCGCTTAAGGGCGTGTTTTGCCGTTGCATTGAGCGGTGGTTGGGGAGCGTTCATCGTCGCCTGATCCTCTTTTGATACAACAACGGATTCAGACAGCAACAGATAGAGCAAGGATTTATCTGGTTCAACCGGATCGCAAGGGGTTGACCATCTTCCAGGAAGCGGCGGCGCCGATCAGGGGCAGACGAAAGACCCTTGCGCCGCTTCCTGGAAGATTTGAGCGCTTTCCCCCCTTGCGATCCGGTTGAACCATTTATCTGTTGCTGTCTGAATCCGTTGTTGTCTTTTTGCCTAAATTGTTACGATTAAGTGTAAACATGCGCGTAGTCGAGATTGGGGCGCGTTTTCTGAGTGCATTGCACTGGTCATCCCCTGATGGGGTAAACTGGATCGGTCTGACCAGTGCAATGCACTTTACTTGGTCGCGCTCCCAATCGCAGATACCCCCTGATAATTTCGTCTAAATTCGCGCCATTCGTTGCGGCGCGCTTGTTGTTCTATTCGAGCTTATACGCGCGCTTGGGCAACCGATAAGCCATATCATAGAGCATTTCGCGCGCCTCATCCTCGCCGACCATGTGCCGGGCCACCAAGCTGGCGAGCCAATTGGCACTGGCCCGCCGCCACAGATCATGGCGGGCCGGGATCGAGGCAAAGGCGCGCGTATCATCGTTAAAGCCAGCCGTGTTATAAATGCCAGCTGTCTCCATCACCTGTTCAAAATAACGCCGCATGCCATTCAAGCTGTCAAAAAACCACCAAGGTGGCCCCAATTTGAGCGCCGGATAGTGACCGGCTAGCGGCGCCAGCTCGCGACTATACGTGGTTTCGTCCAGGGTAAAGAGAATGAGCGTTAAGCGTGGATCGTTGCCATATTTGCCTAACAACGGTTGTAAGCCGCGGGTGAAATCAACCGCAACGGGA
>JBBQBY010000432.1:0-5949 GCA_038318235.1 Caldilineales bacterium | reverse complement strand
CACGCCGTGGTTGTCATCGGCTTTGACGCCGACCAGGTGTATGTCAACAACCCAGCGGTCGCTGATGCCCCACAAGCAGTGCAGATCGAGACTTTTCTCTGGGCGTGGTCGCAACGCGAGTACGAATATGCCGTGATTCGCTTGGTAGCAGAACCCCACTGAAAGGTTGTTACACCACCTAAGCCAAGGGCGTGAACTCTCGATTGTTTTTCGCCACTGGCGATCTTGGTAAGCGTCTCCGCCAAGGCGGTTGCTTACCAAGATCGCCAACCGCGCGTCTCGTTGGCAGCAAGCAGTTGAGCAGGTAGGCTGAATACTCAGCCGATCATGCGTACTAGGATCCTAGTCGCTGCGGCGACTTGTTATTGTCAGCGGCGGGATTTATCCCCGCGGAAAATCGTCACAAATTTAGGGGGGCGCGCCGCCAATAATACACCATTTTCTAATTGTCATTTCTGATAGAGTTTATCGGGAATAAGGGATTTACAGGAGAGCCGGGAATAAGCTCACCAGAGGTGTGAGCTTATTCCCGATAATGTCTGATATATAATTATGTTCCGCCTCACAACTAGCAGGGCATAACAGCACAACCGAAGATCCGATCATAGATTGACATCTGAGGAACTCATGGCGTACCGTTCAACGCCGCCGCTTGCCACGCTGCTAACTGAACTGCTCCCCTTCTGCGCGCACTGGGGGCCTATCAGGCGTCTTTGGTTGCACACAAACAAGGAAAAACGAAAACTAGGTCTGCGCAGCCCTAGATATTGGCTGCAATATGGCTTCTTTGCGCGCTATCAACTCTTGCTTCTGGTGATATTGATCACCTTTGGCCTGCTGGCGACTGGTCCGTTGCGGGGCATGCTGGATAATCTGCTGACGCTCTCTAGCTGGCGTGAAATTGCGGTGGTCACCTGGTTGGCTGTGTTGACGGCGTCTTTGCGCCCAGATCGCGCGCTTGGATTTGTTGGGCGGTCGCATTCAAGCGCAGACTTACCGCATATTTTTGAGCGTTTTTATCACGGGGATCGCGCCTACACGACGCATGACCCTGGGCTGGGTTTGGCGATCACTCAGGAGATTGCCCACCCTCATACTGGCGTCATTATCGTAGCAAGCAGCTTGGGACAGGGGACAACGTTTACGGTCAGTTTGCCTGTCACTAGCTAACTCACGTTATGCAGGGCTAAAATTTTGACGCAAAGGCGCAAAGAGAAACCAGGCCAGCCGACCACTGCCTAGTTTTTCTTTGCGCCTTTGCGTTACGCTTTTTGCTTGGCGTTGGATAGCGAATCAAGCCTGAATTCGCCGTTTTAATTCTGCCCCGTCACTGGTATACTATAGCCGGTAAAGTTCCCTTTATTGGTGCCAAGTCAACTGGAAGAGGAAGAGAAAATGCGTGTACAAGCCTGGGGGCACGGTACGCTGTTGCCGCTGGCCGTCCCTGATTTTCGCCGCCTATTGGTGGGGACGGTGATCTGGTGGCAATGTTTTCATATGGAAATGGTCGTGCTCGGTTGGCTGACCTTTGATCTCACGAATTCGCCGTGGATGGTTTCGCTGGTCAGCTTTTGTCGGACACTCCCCTTGCTCTTGATGGGATTATTCTCCGGCCCGCTCATCGATTATTTCGGTCGGCGGCGGGTGGTGATCGCGGCGCAGTTTGCCAATTTATGCGCTTATTTGGCGATGATCCTGTTGTTGTGGAATGGGGTCGCTGCCCCTTGGAATATTGCGCTGGTTGCTTTCTGCCTGGGCACAGCCTGGGCGGTGGATTGGCCTACGCGCCGCGCTTTGTTGCCGGATATTGTAGGCAAAGCCAAGATGGTGGATGGGATGCTGATCGAGAGTTTTCTGACCGGCCTCTCACGGATTATCGGGCCGGCAATTGCCGGCGGCTTAATCGCTCGCTTTGGCGCCGTGGGCTGTTACATCGTGATGGCCTTTTTGTCGCTTACTGCGTTGTCGGTTTTACTGCCGCTTTTGCGGACACCCAGCGCGCGCACGAACAAAATCTTTCCGCGGCCACCGTGGGTCGCGCTGGGGGAAGGTTTGCGTTATGTCCGTTCCAACCAGACGATCCTGGCGGTGCTTGTCGTAACGTTGATCATGAATATGTGGATTTTCCCCTATGGTTCGCTGTTGCCGGTCTTTGCGCGGGTGGTGCTCCACCGCGGGCCGGTGGAACTGGGCTTTTTGAGCACGGGGACAGGCATGGGGTCGTTCCTCGGCCTGCTCTTGGTCAATCAACTGCGGCGGCGCTACCAGATTGGCGCGCTCTTTATCGTGGGCACGGGCTGGATCTGTGTCTCGCTGGCGGTATTTGCCCTATCCCACTATTATCCGTTTTCCTGGGCCATGCTGTTCTGTGCTGGCATGGGTATGGCCTGTTTTGGCACACTCCAGAGCGCCATTATTTTGCTGAAGACGAGTGACGAGATGCGCAGCCGCGTGATGGGCATTCTGGTGCTGGCAATTGGTGGTGATCCACTGGGGCAATTGCAGATTGGCTCGCTGGCCGAGCGCTTTGGTGTTCAGGCGACGCTGGCCGGCCAAGCCAGCGTCGCTGCCTTGGTGGTCGGGCTGATTGTGCTGTTGTTGCCCGGCATCTATCGCCGTGAAAGACAGGAGGAGATCATTTTAGATGTTACACCGGTCACCTAGATCAAGGATAGAATTGTATTTTGATAAGGTGTAATGAGCAGCCTTGACTGTTCCCTACATGGGGTGATTGTACTAGTTTTCTGTCGTTGATTGGATATAACAAAATTAGGTGGTTCAACCGGATCGCAAGGGGGAAATCGCTCAAATCTTCCAGGCAGCGGCGCAACGGTCTTTCGTCTGTCCCTGATCGGTGCCGCCGCTGCTTGGAAGCTGGTCAACCCCTTGCGATCCGCTTGAACCATAAAAGTCAGTCTTACAGGCAAGGATCATTGCCTTTTTTAAGCAGAGAAATTTCAGGAGGAGAAACCATGTCTCAAATTCGTGACTGGAATGAACATAACCGCGACGTGATCGAACAATTTCGAGCCAATGGCGGTATCGTCGGCGATGGTAAAATTCCACACGTCCTACTGACGACCACCGGGGCCAAAAGCGGGTTGACGCGCATCAATCCGCTAAATTATAGCAGAGATGCTGACCGCATTATTGTGATTGCCTCCAAAGGGGCGGCGCCGACCCACCCCGATTGGTACTTGAACTTGGTGGCGCACCCAGAAGTGACTGTAGAGGTCGGCACCGAAAAATTTCAGGCGCGCGCAAGCATCGCCGCAGGGGCCGAGCGTGAGCGCCTCTTCAACCAACAAGCCGCGCTGATGCCGTATTTCGCGACCTATCAGAAACGGACGACTCGCCAGATCCCAGTCATCATTCTAGAACGGATCCCCGATTAGTCCACTGTAAATTAAGTCATTCGTTAGGGGCATGGGGCTTCGACGTGAGCGATTCGACGGCTCGACTGAGCACGCCGAACGGTTGGCGGCGCACCCATTGATGGATAAACCCACCGCCAATCATCGCCGCCAACTGCGTGCCCGTCTTTAGCAAAAATCACCGCTCCAGGGCGGTGATTTTTGCTAGCTTGTTATTGAAATAAAAGAAGAGCGTGTGGCTCAGGCTACGGGCGTCAGCGCGGCCTGCCAGGCGGTTTTCAACAGTGCGATGCTCTTCGGCACGGCGGTCTCGGCCACTTCATAGCCTTCCATCTCGATCGAGACGTAGCCAGTGAAGCCAGCCTGATTCAAAATACTGAAAATGCGTGGATAGTCCAGATCGATGGTATAGGAATCGCCACCGCCAGGATAGGTTTTGGCATGGGCCAGGCGAACGTATGGCGCAATTTTCTCCATGGCGCCATACATATCGGGCATGAAATAGAAATTGCCAGCATCCAAAATCGCGCCCAACCATGGCGAGTTCACACCTTCCAGAATACGCAACATGCCTTCGGGCGTGGTCGTCAGCCCCCAGTGATTCTCCAGCAGCAACATAACGCCCTTTTCCGCCGCGCGTGGCAGACAGGCTTTGATACTCTCCATCACCCATTCAAACGCATCGTCATCGGTATAAGACGGCCAGGGATCCACGTGCCCACCAGCGGCGATCAATTCCGCAAAGCTGCCCGTTTTGCGCCAACTGCCCGAGTTGATGCGAATCGACGGAATGCCCATCGCATGCGCCACATCAATGCAGTGCAGTGTATGATCGATGTGGCGCTGCCGTTCCTCGGCGTCGGGCCAGATGAAATCTTGATGGATCGATAAATTGTATAGATCCAAGCCCAGGTTGAAGGCCAGCCGCTTCAAGCCTTGCAGGTAACTGGTCTCCTCGCTGGCCAATTGGCGCTGCAAGATTTCTACACCAGCCAGACCCAACTTATGCGCCTGCTCCAACACATATTCGACCGGAACCACTTCTTTGGTGAAATGCCAGTAAGAATAAGTAGAAGTGCCTAACCGTAAAGTATCCATCATACGTTCCTTCTTCTGTTAAATTGATCGGGTTCCTGTCATCGCTGGCAGGGAGATTTTACGCGAATTTATTGGCACACTATACCACAGTGGCGTGACTGAGGTCACACTTGGTTCGCGACCTTGCATAGGGTCTATCCCATGTATGTTAATCGCCGGTGCAGTGTAGCATGCTCGGTGCATAATATGAAGAGACATAATGCACAACTGATTGCGTTATGTAATTGTAGAGGTACAACCCTTCAACCCATGTATGGCTCCATTCCATCTCTTCGCGGGCAATCGCGCCCGCCCAATAACCATCAGGATAGTAGCTGCCCACATGGCCCAGTGAATGGAGATATTGCAGACCGACCTTATCCGGCTGCGCATGGTGGTGACAGGTATCCACATCGGCCAGATGCCAAGCGGCTTGCCAACCCAACGTGAAATAGCGGTCTGCGCCGCCGCGTAAATATTCGAGCAGAAAGCCGTAGGGTGTATCGTATTCCAGGTTGCCCCAGTTATAGCGGTGTTCACCATACCAATCACCAAAGTTCAACATGCCATAGGCCTGTGTCGCGCTGCGATCTTGTTCAAAGAGTGCCAAACTTGTCTCAACCCAGGCGTCATAGGCTTCTGCGCCTGCTGTCCCGCGCGGACAGAGTGCGCTCAAAACACCGGTCTTTTCCAGCAGTTCGGGGGCAATGCGCACGAGTGGTGGACTGTTGAAAATACGAATGCTGTCCAAAATAGTCTGCTGATTGCTGATCTGTTCCGTGGCGCTCTGACCTGAATTGGCAAGGATGAAAAGCATATCGTGCGTGCGCGCTACGCCACATTTGAGTTTGTATTGCCCCTCTTGCAAATAAAAGAAGGCCCGCGTGGCGGTAGGATCGTCGGTGGGATAGGCAACGGTTGGTTGACGCAGGCCGTCGTATAAAGCTGCGAAAACTCGCGTTCCAACACGCGCATCGACCAGCCGTCAGTGGCAATGTGATGAATCACGAGCAATAAGACATGGTCGTCATCCATCAAACGCATCAGCCACGCGCGCTCCATCAAATCCTTGGTTAAGTCGAACGGCTGATGGAGCGCGCGCCGGATCAAGTTGCGTGTAATATCTTCGCGCTCGGCCGCGGGGTGTTCGTGCGTATCTTGCCACTCGATTGCACGCTGCGTGACAGTCCTTCCACCGTGCTGTCACGTAGCATACTGTGACCTACGCTCTTGCTGGCTTATCTGCTATAGTGCTCCTAAACGAGATGTAAATTAGTGGAGTTCGCATTCTCTAATGCGAACTGAGCGGCACTAGAGCGTGCCTACTCCGCCATCTGTATCTCCTTTAGGAAGACTATAGTTACGTTCTGTTTACAATAGACATTATCGGAAATAAGCCATCGTTTCTGGTAAACAGGTAGATAGGGAGGTGTCACCTGTATACGTGTTTACCGTTCGGCTGAACTCACGTCGAAGCCTAGCTACTGAACGCTGTTAA
>JBBQBY010000431.1:0-5950 GCA_038318235.1 Caldilineales bacterium | reverse complement strand
ATTCGGGCTGTGCATGAACAGTTCGATTTCCCCGGCACCTTTTTCATTGTGGGCAAACGGCTGCAGGAAGAAGGCGACGAGTACCGTGCCGTCTTGGGCGATGTGCCCAGTTTCGAGCTGGCGTCACACACCTATTCGCATATCATTCTGCGTGACCATCCCTTTTGTGGGATGACGCCCGATCTGGCGATTCACAAAAATGAGATCGTCCTAGGCAAAGAATTGGTCGAGCAGACTTTTGGTCGGCCCTGCCCTGGCTTGCGGCCTGGTTGTGGCTTCCCGAATGCGTTGCGCGGTGATCCGTGGCTGGTCGATACGGTCGCTTCAGCCGGGTTTCAATATGTCAGTTCGCTGCTCTGGGGGCCGGATACAACGGTGCCCGCGCTCTTTGAAAAGCCGTTCACCTATGCCGAAGATGGTCATGCCGAGCTGTGGGAATTGCCGGGTCACGGCTGGCACGAGAACTTGCTCAAAGCGCACAATTTGACGGTCACGGCGCGCCGGATTATCGCTTGGCCGTCGCCTTTCCCCGCCGCGGTGCCATTGCAGCCAATTTCCACGCCGGAAGAGGAATTTGCGATCAACAAGCTCTTTATTGACCGCGCCATCGAACTAGACCTGCCCTACGTTTCGTTGATCTGGCACCCGTGGTCGTTGGACCGCTTTGACCCAGCCATGAAGATGCTCCAACAGACCTTTGCCTACGTGCGTGAGCGTGGCATGCAAGCGACGACGTATGAACAGGAGTGGCAGCGGGCGCAAAGCAGACCCCACCCGCGCCCCAAGGGGCTCCCGCTCCCCTAAAGAGGGAGGGAACTGATCAGGGAGCGAGGAAATAGCCCATCCTGTCCCATCAACAGTCCCCTCCCTGTTTGGGGAGGGCTAGGGTGGGGTCGGTATTGCCACTAAATTCTTTTTGGAAAAATCGAAAAGGTCCATCACATGTCCATAGAAAAAACAATCGAATCAACCCTCGCCCTGAACGGCGGCCCCAAAGCCGTCACCGAAATCGAAGGCAAGCCCCAACCAAAAATCGGCGTGGAAGAATTTATGTCGATTGCCGAGCGCTTTGGTTTCTCCGCCGATGCATTGGAGCGAATTCGCAACAGCGTCTCTGACGAAGATTTGGGGCCTGGCCCTAACCTGGCGCGTTATGCCACTGCTTATCCGAAAGCCACCAAAGGCCCAGCGTTTGAAGCATTGGCGCGCGAAATCTTTGGGGTTAAATATGCATTGGGCGTCAGTTCCGGCTCGGCGGCGCTGCACTGTGCGATGATCGCGGCGGGCGTTGGCCCCGGCACTGAAGTGATCGTGCCGGCGATTGGCTTTTATGCCACCGGCGCGATGGTCGTCCAGGCCAAAGGCGTGCCGATCTTCTGCGATGTGGACGAATCGTTGGGCATCGACCCGGCTAAGATCGAGCAGCTGATCACGCCGCGCACGGTCGCGATTGCGCCGACGCATGTGATGGGCAGCGTTTGTGACATGGAAGCGGTGATGGCCGTAGCGCGCAAACACAATTTGAAGGTAATCGAAGATTGCGCCCAATCACCTGGTGGCAAGCTGCATGGCCAGTATGTGGGCACCTTTGGTGACATCGGCTGCTTTAGCATTTCGTGCTACAAGATCATCGGTGGCGGCGAAGGCGGATTGGTGATCACGAATGACGAGCGCCTCTTTGATCGCATCAACCAGTTTGCCGAAGCTGGCGGCCTCTGGCGTCCGGATCGCTTTGCCTTGCCGCGCTACGAAGGTGAACTTTTCAACGGGGTCAACTATCGCATGTCGGAACTCGAAGCAGCGGTTGATGTGGTGCAACTCGGTAAATTGAATGACGTGACAAATCGTTCGCGCACGGTAAGAGCGCGAATCCTGCGCCAATTGAAAAGTTTCAAAGAGATCACCCCGCAGAAGCTCCACGACGTCGATGGCGAAATCGGTTATCTGCTGCGTTTCTACCCTGAGACCATAAAGCTCGGTCGCCAGCTTGTCGATGCCTTAAAAGCTGAAGGAATCAACAGCAATATCCGCGGCGAAAGTGGCAAGCCGGATTGGCACATCTATGCTGACATGTTCCCAATTACGCTGAAAACCGGCACCATGCCCGAGGATCGCCCCTTTGATCTGCCGATCTATCAAGAGCGCGACGGCCATGTTGAATACGAAAAAGGCCAATGCCCAGTCGCCGACGATCTGTTTAACCGCAATATCTCGATCCCGCTGAACCAGTGGTACTCCGAACGAGATTGTGATAACATAGCAGCGGCTATCAACAAGGTGTTGATGGCTTATTGTACAAACGATGAGCAGGCAACTGCCTGGTTATAACGCAATTTCTGAAAATAAATCCCCCTATGCCTATAATTCGCCACCGACTTTTAGGTTTTATTGTTGTGATTCTGCTTGTCGCGCCTTTGCTAAAAAATACAGTTTATAACGTAAACGCGACTGAACGGGCCGTTGAGCAGCCGCTATGTACAGAAACGCCAACACCCACGTTGCAACTTAGCATAAATGACTTCGATACACCCACCTTGACCCCGTCATCGACGCCAATACCGATGCCAACCGATCCGTGTCAGCCGCCGACGACGCCAGTGAATACGGCGACACCTTGCCCTGCCGCTAGCCATCTATCGGCTGCGGCAGAGCAAACGGAAACGCCCACGCCAACCGTGACCGCCACACCGACCCTGACCGCCGTGCCAATCGTGACGGCCACACCAACCCCTGATCCATGTGCCCCAACCAGCACGCCGATGGCGGTCGATTCGCCCACCCCTTGTCCTGTCACCGGACCAGGCTTCGTTAACGCGGCGCGGGAGTTGCTGACGCCAACTGCGACATTATTAGCAACGGCGCCCACTGCAACACCTGCGGCTACATCTACGGCAACACCTGCGGTTACATCTACGGCAACACCTGCGGCTACATCTACCGCAACGCCGTTTTCGGCGTTGACTGCAACGCCGACATCCAATCCATGTGCATCAGGGACAAGTACGCCAACGTTTACACCGGACGATTCAGCTACGCCAGTTGCCACGGGTAGGCCGCCCACCCTCCACCTCTCAATTCGCAAAACCGCCCCGGAAATGGTCCAAGCTGGCGTACCCATTACCTATGTATTAACTGTAAAAAATGAAGGGTTGGTCACAGCACAGCATATGATCATTCGTGATACACTGCCGAAAGGGGCAAATTTTCTCGCTGCGCTCAATGGTCAACTAGTCGGTGCGCCGCTGGGTGTGCAACAGGTAGAATGGAACGTCGACAATCTACCACCGGGCCATAGTTTGCCGGTCCAGATGATTGTTACGGCAACACAATCGCTTGTCAATGTCGATTACGCGGTGAATATCCCTGACCTTTACCGGGTTGCGGGTGACGTGCCTGTCTTAACCCTAATCAGTCAAGATACCGCCGTCGGTACGGCGAATCCACAGACGGGCGGTGTAGTCACCTCAAACAGTGGCAACCTCAGTGTCAATTTTTCTAGTGGCGCGCTGACAATGCCAGTGACAGTGACGCTAACCGCCAGCGCGCCAATCAATGAAGCTGGTTTTGGCGGAATTGCCTTTAGTATCAATGCCGTAGATAATGCAGGTAACCCGGTTAAACAATTTGCCCAACCGATTACTTTGACGTTGCATTATACAGACGTAGATTGGCAAAGCGCGGGTTTGATCGAAGAAAGCGCCTTAAATCTATATTTCTGGGATGGTCAAGCGTGGGTGCCCATTCTCCCTTGTGCCGGTTGTACCCATGATCAAGTTAACAATCTTATGATCGTTAGATTAAACCATTTAACACTATTTGCGCTACGCTCGACCGAAACGCATATAGCTCTGCCATTTATCAAACGCTAGTAAAGTTGTAATAAAAGGGATAGGGATACTCTCTTGTCTGTTGCCAAACAAGCGCGCCCCCTGGCGATTGCCGAAAGTATTATCGCCACGCTCATTTGGGCTTCATCCTTTATCATCGCCCAGTATGGGATGGGGCACATCGGGCCATTGACGATGGCCGGTCTGCGCTATCCGCTGGCTGGGCTGATTATGCTACCCTTTTTATTCCGTGGCCAACAGTCGATTCGCCACCTATCAACCGCGCTGTGGGGCCGCCTGTTTGGGATTGGGCTGTTTGCGCATGCCCTAGGCAACGGCGCAATTTTCTTTGCCTTCAATTATTTGTCGGCGACCACCCTCACCTTTGTCAGTTGTTTTTTACCCGTGCCGGTCTTGTTGATTGGCATTCTGCAGCTAGGTGAACTCCCTTCCTTAATTCAGTTGGTCGGATTGGTGATCACGCTGGTGGGCAGTTCGCTGTTTTTCTCGGCAGGGCTGAGTGGCGGCGAATGGATTGGCATCGTTGTTGCGCTCTTTGGTCTAGTCTGTTTCAGCTATTCGACGATTTTGAGTCGCGGGATTGCGCGCCATCAACAGACGAGCACGTTGGCGCTCACCGCGTTGCCGCTGATCTTCGGCGGGTTGCCCTTGCTTGGCGGCGCGTTGCTTGTCGAAGGGGTGCCGACTCTGACCCCGCTTGTCTGGGCCGTAGTCGTCGCCCTGGCTGTCCTGAACACCGTGGTGGCCTATTCGTTATACTATCATTCGATGCAGGTGTTGACCGCGTTCGAGTCGAATATTTTTCTGAATTTGGCGCCGCTCGGTACGGCCCTGCTCGCCTGGTATCTGTTTGGCGAAAAGCTGGGGGTGGTGTCTGTGATCGGGATTGTAGTCGTGATCATTGGCGTAACTTTGGTGCAATGGCAACCGCGCCCAGTGCGTTTGGTGAATGCGCAAGTGTCGGAAAGCGCGGCAACAAATTACACGAATTAAAAATAGAGTCGATCTTCCATCGTCGGCGTGAGTAGGAGAAAAATGGTACGTTTACGCAATTTTGGGTTGGGATTGATCATCGTTGGCGGCCTGTTGGCTGGCTGTGGGTCTGGGCCAGACTCCGATAATGCGTCTGCCCCGTTGGCGACGCCTGTGCCTACGCTGGCTGTATCGATCCCGTTGTCAACGGCACCGATTACAGCTACCACGACGCTGACGACCACAACCGTGACCACCGCTACCACAGCGCAAAGTGCACCAAGCTACCCTGGCAAGCTTGCCTATACGGGTGTGGAAAAGAATAACGTCAACATTTATGTGATGACGGCCGACCGCTCCTACCAAAAGCAAGTGACCAATGGCGCAGGCGTCGCGTTCCAGCCGCAATGGTCTCCAGACGGTCATTGGCTGGCCTATTTTAATTATGAGGCCAAGACGGATACAACCACGATCTGGGTGGCAGATAGCACAGGTGAGCAGGCGCCACGCCTGGTCTCGCCGCCGGCAGGTGTCAAGACGGCGGATAATCTCTCTTGGTCAGCAGACAACCGGTTTTTGGTCTATCAGGATATCCAGCCGAACAGCAACCAACGTGACATTTATCGCTTGGACATTACGAGCGGCGAAGTCGTCAATTTGACCACGGATTCGCCCAAATTTGATACCTCACCCACCTGGTCGCCGGATGGCAAATGGATTGCCTTTGTCTCTGACCGCACCAACCAGGGTAATGGATCAGATTCGATCTGGATCATGGCGCCGGATGGCAAGCAGGCCAGGGAGTTAACCGCCCAGGCTGGCACCTGGGAAAATACCAAACCGGCCTGGTCACCTGATAGTAAACAGCTGGCCTTTTATCGGTGGACGGTGCAGAAAAATTTCGCGGCACCCGGTGCGCCAGCCGGTTTGTGGATTGTCACTCTGGCCGACAATAAGGAGCAACAGATTGTCGATTTCAGCGACTGGCTGCCGAGTGACGCGCCAGTCTGGTCACCCGATGGCAAGCTAATTGCCTTTGACTATGGCAACAAAGATGACACGAATGTGTGGGTGGTGCCGGCGCAAGGTGGTAAACCCACACAAATTAGCAAATTACCCGGTGGTGAGAA
>JBBQBY010000430.1:0-5956 GCA_038318235.1 Caldilineales bacterium | reverse complement strand
CCAATGCCGCCGGATGCCCCGGTCACCAGCGCGGTTTTGCCTTCTAATGAAAATAATTGTTGCAGCAAAGCGGACATAACGGCTATTTAGCCTCCCGATGAGTGATACGTTCAATTGTCGCGTGCATCATGGCGAGATTATCCTTTCTAATCGCTAGCGCAGACTTCCTGCCATACACTCAGATATCCCGCCGGTGGGCAAACTTTGGCCGGCTTTTAATATCAGCTATTCAGTTTTATGGATGATCGTGTGAAAAGTGGCTAGAGGCAAACTGGTACGCATTGTTGATAGGGAGAACCACATAGCGGTACGGTGAACAATGATAATAATCCGGGCCAAGTTACTGCGCTTTTTGTGTCGGGAACATAAATAAACCTAGGCCGGCCACAATACTAACGAATAAACTCAACACGCCCTGCCAGGTTTTTAAATGTAAGGCACGCCGGGCGACGAGAAAATGAAAACCTACCAGCATCAGGCCGCCCAACACAACCGGGGCGGTAACAATAGCTTCGGCCCCCGGCGTATTAAAGACTGCTTCTTGCATCTTATCAATCTGATGCTCCGTCTGCTGACGACTCCAACGCAAATAGATCGGCAACAAGAGCGCGGTATAAAGGGTGCTAAGGATAAATTTTTTCATAGGCAATGAGAAAATGTTGGCATTGAAAAACAGTAAATGGTACATGGTAAATGGTAAATAGGAATTGGTGATTTACCATTTACCATGTACCATTTACCACTTACGCCTTACCATTTATCAACCATTCAAAATCCGCGTAATCTGTTCGATATGCGTCGCGTCATGAAAGCTCACCTGCATGACAGCATCGGTCATTGTAAAGTGGCCGCGGGTAGGATGGGTGCCAGCGCGTTCCCACTGCTCCGGGGTAAGCTTCGTAAAAAACTCGATAAATTGCCGACGCGATTCTACCAACTCATCATAGACCAAGTGTACGTCTTGGCTGATATAATCGCGTTCGACGGCCAGGGCTGCTTGATCAAAAGCCGGTAATTGGGGTGACGTTTGTTCCAGCATCATTTGCGCCCGCTGTTGAAAGAAGCCATCAAAATCACGCAAATGACAGACGACTTCGACCACAGTCCAACCTTTGGGGTCATCATGATCATCCTGTAGTGTCGTGGCCACGGCTTGGCTAACCGAAGCCAAAACATTGCCAAGAATGTCCAGGGTCATTTTCATCAAAATAATCTGCTGTTGCCGAATTGGTGTAACGTCCATAAAAATTCCTTACATCAGAATCTCAAGGATTACATAAAAAAACGTATTGAGCAAAGGATACCTGATCGACTCTTATCAAGCAAATAGTCGCGATCAACTGCCACGTCTGATCGGGGCTACGCTTTTCCATTGGGTCACCTGTCCGGCGCTGGCATCCAAGATCACAGGTGTGCCATTGACCAATTCATTCAGATCACCCTCGGCGCCGATCAAGGCCGGTAAGCCAATTTCCATTGCCACAACCGCGCCCAAACTGTCCAATCCACCTTCACGCGTGATCAGGCCACCTGCGCGCTGTAACAGTTGAAAACAGGTTTGATCGATCCGACCGGCAAAAATGATATCATGCGGCCCGACCAGCAGATCATCCCCATGCAAGGGTGGCTGAATGCGCAAAATCCGCCCGGCCACCTCGCGTTGGCCCACGCCGGTGCCGCGGACTAAAACGCGCTCCAAGGTGCGCACCATCATCAAGTTGGTGGCGCTGCGCACGCTGCCGACCATCCCCGCCGTTAATACGATGGTATCATTTTCATGCACAAAACCTTTTGTCTGCGCGATATTGATCGCATCAGCCACTACTTCATCGGTGTTATTCAGGCGGCGGGTTAAAAGCGGATAAATTCCCCAGTGCAAACATAAGCGTCGTTGCACCATCGGGCTTGGTGTAATTGCGACAATGGGTACTTGTGGCCGAAAAGCCGCGATCAGCCGTGCGGTTGCGCCGCTGATCGTCGGTGCGATAATCGCTTTGGCATGCACATCGGCAGCGGTCTGCACGGTTGCATGGCAGATCGCCCCCGCCGATGTAAAGACAACCGGTTGTTCATAGACAATGCGCGAACCGGTGCGTTCGCGTTCGCGCTCGGCCTCCTCGGCAATTTTGACCATGGTCTGCACTGATTGCACTGGATAGGCGCCGCTGGCCGTTTCGCCGGAGAGCATAATCGCATCGCTGCCATCCAGCACAGCATTGGCCACATCGCTGGCTTCGGCGCGCGTGGGGCGTGGGTTGCGGATCATCGAATCCAGCATCTGGGTGGCCGTAATCACTGGTTTGGCCGCCGCATGACACTTGGAGATAATCATCTTTTGTACCATTGGCACGGTTTCTGGGCGAGTTTCAATCCCCAAATCGCCGCGTGCCACCATGATCGCGTCGGATGCCTGGATGATCGCATCGATATTGCGTACAGCTTCCGGTTTCTCAATCTTAGAGATCAGCGGAATCGCGCGCCCAAAGGTCGAATCGCGCTGGATAATCGCCTTCAACTCTTCCACTTCGGCGGACGTGCGGACAAAGCTCAACGCGACCCAATCCACCTGGCGATCCAGCGCGAACTTGACATCTTCGCGATCTTTTTCGGTCAAGGCTGGAATATCCAAGGATGCATCGGGTAAATTCATGCCCTTGTTGTCTGTCAGCAAACCACCGACCACGACCCGCGTGACAATTTCGGTATCGTTGGCGGATAAGACGACGACTTCGAGCAGACCATCGTCGATCAAAATCACTTCGCCTTCGCGCACCCGGCGTGGCAAATCCTTGTACTGAATCGGCACGCGACCAGGCATTCCGATACTATCCTCACTGGTCAGAATCAATTCTTCGCCTGCTTTAATCGGCACGCCGCCTTCTTGCATCTTGCCCACCCGCAATTTGGGGCCCTGCAAGTCGGCCAGAATCGCAATCGGTTTTTGTAATTGTTCTGAGATCGCCCGCACACGATCGATCGTTTCGCTATGATATTCGTGTGTGCCATGACTCATATTGAGTCGGGCGACATTCATTCCGGCGGTAATTAGTTTGGTTAAGATCCCTATGTCACGACTGGCAGGACCAATTGTGCAGACAATTTTGACGCGAAGCATGGTCACCCCTCAACGGCTATTTTATTTAAAATCTAAAACGCAGATCATTTCAAACCCCAAATCTAGGCAACCGCTAGGTCACATAATCTGCGTCGGTTTTTGAATTACGATTGGCCTCTACTGCGGACAATATAGCTGAACGACCCTATATTGAATAAACGATGGCTTGAGCATCGGGTGCATTTGCATAGACAATCGGCTTAAAAAACGATCACCACTTGACTTTGACAAAACGCCGATCCTGCGATCATACCACAAGTGGGCACAGAACACGAAGTCAGACGTTTTCGTATACACGAATATGTCATTCCTGGGCTTGAATCGTACGAATAGCGGTGTCTTCCGGGAAGTGGCCACACGATTTCGGGTTGACTAACCACTTCTTGGCTACTTCCCGGAAGATTTTTTTTGACAATTTCACCAACGCTAGCCAGAGACAAAGTTAGAAACGGTCTGAAAAGCCCGCCGAATCAATTCGGCGTCTGATATACAAAACCTATGCCCAGAGGGCGCCCAAAACGGGTTCATAGGTGTAGCTAACGTGTTTTAACACGTTTCTTATAGCAGGCGGCGAATTCATTCGCCGCCAAAATGACCTTTTCAGACCGTTTCTTATAGACAAAACAAATCAAAGGCATACAAAAGGTAGGTGCGGTTAAAAACCGCACAGCTTGGATAAACCAGCCAAGTGCGGTTAAAAACCGCACCTACGATTGTCTGGCATTTAAATGGTTTGTCTATTAGAAAGAGCGAACCTCTGTTCCCAGTCCCCGTGATCCCCGACAGACGATTGATGTCGAAGGGCGGCACTGGGCCGCTTGACAGCCCATAAACGACCATCACGATGTTAAACCTTAAAATAAGCTCATTTCAATTGCTTGCAAGTGCGGTTTCTCTACTGCATAGCTTCGACGATTCGATGTCTATGATAGAGAAACCGCACCTATGGTTCAGCTTAGCGCTCGACCAACGGCAAGTAAACCTGGTTTGTATCCGCTGAAGGGGCTGGCGTCGGTGTCGGTTGTCCAGCATCAGGCGTTGGTGATGGCGTCGGTGAAGGAGTTGACAATGGTTGCCCCTCCACCTGGGCGATGCGCACGGTCAGATCCAGTTCGCGCCGGGCGTTGGCGATATAGTCGAGATCTTCGACGTGGGTTTTGGTTGTGATGGCGTCGAGATAATGGTTGATCAGGCCTGCGAACGCCGCTTTGCGTTGATCCACCTTTTGCCCGATGACCAGCCGTTGGTTGATCATGATGTTTGCCCCAGTGATCGGTTGGGTGGTGCTGAGCGCGTAGGACTGGACAATCTGGCTATCGCCGATCAGTTGTTGATTGCCATAAAGCATGGCATGGATAAAGTCATCGTTGTCCACCGCACGCGAGAGCCCGAGGGTGACAAAGCTATCGAGCAACGCCTTCGCGCCACCCGCTTCGACCGCCACGGCATGCAGCGCGCCGTTGGTTAGCTCATTGGTCACCCGACCGTACAGCTCGTGCTGATACGCAGCCAATTGCGTCTCGAGCTTTGTCGTTGTCGCGTTGAGCAGTTCAGTCCGCATGGCAACCTCTTGCGGTGAAGGCATATTGGGGACAGATTCTGCCTCAAATTTTGCCTTCCAATTTTCAGGCCCGGTCCAGCGGTCGATGGTAACCGTTTGTGGATCCTCCTCCAACTCTAGATCGTCGCCGATAATCGAGCGTCGATCGATCGAAATGTTTTCGAAGCTCACATCGACGGTCATTTTAAATTATCCAAGGATATCGCAGTGCGGTTCTGGTTTCGGATGGCATTCGCGTTGTGTATTCACGTAACCACTGCCCAAACAGACCTTGATGGTGCCCAACTTCAAGTAGTCGGCCAAGTTGTAGCGGTTGAAGTTGGCGACCAGCGTTGCTAGATTATTGGGCGCGGTGAAACTAAGGCCATTGGGATTACCACAGGTCATCGCCTTGGCTTCCGGCGATTGGTAGGCCAACGGCTGATCGATGCCGCCATACAGATCGAACGGCTCGTTGCGTTGTAAGCGGTTTACATGCACATCCTGTAGATAAGCAGATTCCACCGCTTGAATCGAGGTATCCACCTGTTCCAACTTGTTCTGGTAGTTGGTGATCACGTTGCTAAAAAGCAGGTGATTGCCCTGTGTACCGGTCAATATATGGCGCGTCGAGATGTTGAGCATGGCGGCTTGCAGATCGGCGCCCACCGCGTCGAGCGCGGCCTGCCGTTGCGGGTCAATCCGTTGCAGATGGGCTGGCCACTCTGAGCCCAACTGCGTGTAGGCGCGACTGGCAAAGAGCCAATCACGCGGGCTGGCTAGCCGTTTATTGCTGATCGCAGGATAGCCGTTGGCACTGAGCCAGCCGTTCAGATAGTTGATGTTAGTATCCATCGGAAAGGCGTTTAGCTCCGTCAGCAGCGCGCCCGCGCTGAAGTCGCGTTGGGTCGGCCCCGTAGCCAGGGTATCAAAGGCGTGGATCGTGCCCCAGGTTTGCAATTGATTTTCGTAATTGATAAAATCGGGTTGAAAGAGCATTGGCAAGCCGGTGCGTTGCTGATAGCCGAGCGCACCGTTGATCGCTTCTAGCAGCGGGCGACGCCCCAGTGCATCGAGAAACTCGAAATTGTCACGCTCGATACGGCTCAATTTGTTATCAAGCGCGAGCAGCGATTTTTGCACTTCATCGAGCTTGCCGTTGATCTTGCCCAATTGCACATCGATCTGGTCAAAGCGCTCTTGCATCGTGCTATAGATCGTGTTCAACTCCTTATCGATCCGGTCAAAGCGCTCATGCATCTCCGTGCGCAATTGGCTGACTTCCTGGCGTAGTTTGCCGA
>JBBQBY010000429.1:0-5960 GCA_038318235.1 Caldilineales bacterium | reverse complement strand
TGGTCGTGGAGACGGCGCATCGAAGCGCGCCAAGGCATCTAACAAAAATGGCCGTACAGCACGACCGATCTGGGCATTATAGTAGCCCCCCCAACGGCTCTCTGGTGTTTGCTCCATATGCTGCTCCTACCGATTAAAAATCAAACTACAACAAGTCACTGCTCCCTCAGCTTTGATCAATTCCGAAACATCAACGGCTCGCACAGCAATGCCGTGCTGCTCTAATTTTTGGCGCGTGCGCGGATAACTGGTCGGATAGATCACCGTTTCACCCAGCAGGAGCGTGTTGGCCGCGTAGGCTTCGGTCGGGTCGATCTCGATAATTTCAATATCGCCAAAAATCGCGGCATCCACCCAACGCGGATTGATCAGCAAAGTCTGTTTCGCCACCTGCGTCACGGCTGATTTTAAATGGAGGAAGCCAGTCACTTGTACGCCCTGCATCGTATACCCAAAGGGCTTTAGAATGACCGTCATCTGGTCAACCGCGGCTTGGTTGCTGCGACTCGACAGCCCCACATACAGCGTTTTCCCCACCCGCAGTACATCGCCGCCATCCACGGTGGCGGGTGCAACAATCGGGTGCAAAGTTCGATAGGATTCCAGCGCCTTAGCGATTGAAATTGTTTCCGGCTTGCGCGAATCCGCACCGGGCCGTGTGATAATCGCGAGTTCATCGAGCACCACCGCGGTGTCCTCGACAAAGACAGAATCGGGCAAGGCCGGTTCTGCGGGCAATTGGACAAGCTGATAGCCGAGCGCTTTTAACGCTGTTTCATACTGATGATGTTGGGCCTGGGCCAACGCAACATCAATTGGTTGGCGCTCCATATGGGTCAATTCACACTGGCCGATATTCGGACTAACGGCACGAGTAAGTGCTATGTGCATGTGTACAGGTTCCTTTTGGTTGTTTTAGTGTCATGCAACCCAGACCTCTCCCTAGCCTCACTGCCATTCAGTTAAGGAAAATGAGGTGTAGCGTAGGTGCGGTTTGTCACCGCACGATGGGCGGATTACCCTGAATGGCAGTGGGGGCGGGGTTACAATTTCAGAAATTATAACCCACCATCCGGATGATCTGTTGGGTTTGGATACGGGCAACCACCTGTTTGAGTAGAAATTTACGTAGCTGGAGGGCGATAGGTCTTTCCCATTGGCCAATGGTGCCCACGCGCCTTGACTGCGTCACAATTGAACTTGTGCGCGGGATGCGTTGCGCTTCGTAAGTGCGCAGGGCCGCCACTACATCGTTGGAATCGCGTAGACCGCGCGCCAATACGACGGCGTCCTCGAGCGCTTGGCAAGCCCCTTGACCCAAGTTGGGCGTCATCGGGTGGGCGGCGTCGCCGAGCAGCGTGACGCGATTTTCTCCCCAGCGGCGTAACGGAGGCCGATCATAGATGTCGTTGCGCAAAATCGTGCTTTCGGCGCTGGCTTCGATCAGTGCTGCGATGGGCGCGTGCCAATCGCGGAAAATGCGTAGCAGTTCTGCCTTCTCGCCATCTGGACTGTGAGATCCTTCCGGTGCATTCTTGGTTGCAAACCAGTAAGCGCGCTGGCCGCTCATGGGCACTTGTCCAAAGCGCATGCCGGCACCCCAAGTTTCGCCGGGCAACAGTCGTTCCGGCGCAAAATTTACCACCGAACGCCAGGCTGTGTAACCGGCATAGCTTGGTTTCTGCTTGCCCTGTAACTGTGCGCGGACCACTGAATGTAAGCCATCCGCGCCGATCAACAGATCGCCGCGTACTTGCGTACCATCGGCAAAATGGGCCGTCACACCGGTTGTATCTTGCTGAAAACCGGTGCATAGCTGACCAAAATGCACCGGTTCGGTCTTTAGCGCATCCAATAAAGCCGCATATAGCTCTGCTCGATGTAAAACGATATTTGGTTGACCGAGGGCTCGCTGCAACTCTTCGGCGGAGGTAGTTGTAAGTACTTCGCCCCGCCACGAACGAATGCTGCCTTGGACTTCTGGAATGCTAATTTTGTTGATCACATCAGCCAGCCCCAGCAATTTTAAGGCTTTGATCGCATTGGCCCAGAGCGAAAGCCCGGCGCCTACTTCATGCAACTGCACCACGCGCTCAAAGACGACCACTTCAATGCCCACGTTGCGCAACGCAATCGCCGTGGCCAACCCACCAATCCCGCCACCGATGATGATGGCTTTGATGCTATTCGACATACAAAATTTTCCGTTCTATGCCGTTGTCAACGCCAACAAACCTACCCAACCACTAGGCGGCCGCAAACTCAGTTAATTTACGGCGTTCTGGTCTATAGAAGGCAAGTACAATATCCTGTTTTGGAATTCCTGCGTCAAGCAGTTCCTGAGCAATACCTTCTTCTGTGCCATCTAGCTCAATCCACACTTTCCCTTGTTGTAGATGTAGATGAAGAATAACCGCATGAACGCGTCCTGTACGATCCCAACCTACATCGACCACCATATAATTGTCATTGCGTTCGTCAAAGACCGGAATGGTTTCGATTTGTCCATGGCTAGGTGTTTGTTCAGCATGCTGGGCCAATATTTGTTCGATAATCCCGCGATAGTTGCTTACCTTATCCATTGAACTACCTCCTCGCGTTCTGGGTCGAAAACCAGCAAATATATTCGATGGTCGGTAACAATATCCTGTACAGCAGGTTTTAAGAAAAAATCTTGATAGATATCCTGCGCTACGGCCAGGAATAGTTCACGTTCTAAACCAAGCCGATTGATAAAAGTCCGATAAATGACATATTGCCCAACGGCTCTTTCCAACTCAGTCATTGGCGATGGTGTGATGAAGACCTTAATTTCAACCACAATTTTTTGTTCATCTTTTTCGGCAGCCAGTGGTTTTTCAGCGGCCAAGTCTGCATACAAGCGCGACCCTTTATATTCAATGCGAAACGGATCGTCTGTAATCTTCCAACCATCTTTCAGAAGCGCTTGTCGGACCTGATTATGGTAAAGGTCTTGCTGCGGCATTGTTTGAATTCTACCCTTTTGTCTATTTCCGTTCTATGCCGTTGTCAATGCCAACACGCGCACGGGGCTACCCGATCCGTTGACAATCTTGAGCGGCGCGGCAATCACGACCGCGCCGGTGGCGGGCAACTGATCCAAATTACGCAAACTGGCGAGCCCCAATTTGCCAGCACCATGCATAATATTATGGGCTGGAAAGGGCGGATCAAAGGCTCCGGCCTGCCCGGCGTCGGTGCCGACGGTTTCGACACCGACGCCTAACACGTCGCGCTCATTGGCGAGGAAGCGTAGACAATCGGCCTGCCAGCCGGGTGAGTGGGCGCCGTCGGCTTGGGCGTTTAGGAAGGCTTCACGGCTGGTACGTTTCGACCAGTCTGTGCGTAAGAGCACCCAAGCACCGCGCGGAATTTTCCCATTGACACCTTCCCAGGCTAAGACATGCTCGCGGGTCAGCAGAAAATCTTCGTACTGCGTAACTTCTTTGCTCACGTCGATCACGCAGGCAGGGCCGACGAACTGGCGTACGGGGATCGTGTCAGTCGTATTATTGGCGCGGTCTTTACCCGTGATCCAGTGGACGGGCGCATCGAAATGCGTGCCGGTGTGTTCTCCTAGATGGATGGTATTCCAATACCAGGCGGGACCTTTGTCATCATATCTGGAGATCGTTTCTAGGGTGACGCCGGGTGATGGGGCGAAGATTGGCGGTAAATCGATCACGGGCGTGTCTGGCCCAAGTGACTGGGACAAATCCACCACTTTGATGCGGCCCTGGTTTAGCTCTTCGACAAGCAGCGAGAGGACAGTTACGGGAGCAGACATAGCTTTCTCCTTGATTTTTGATCAACGAATAATGGGTAATGAAGATTAGGGACCGACCAATGCAGGTAAGCGCCTGAACAGAAAATAACGCCTTACCACTTACAAATTACGCTTCTACTGCCCGCGCCATTCGGGTTTGCGCTTCTCTACGAACGCGCGCATCCCTTCTTTTTGGTCTTCGCTGGCAAAGAGGATGTAAAATAGCTTCTCTTCATAGGACATGCCATCGGCCAAGCTCATTTCAAAAGACTTGTTAATCGCCTCCTTACCCATTTGTACGCCAAGGGGGGCGCGGGCGGCAATTTGTGCGGCCAGACTGATGGCATCGGTGAGGTATTGGTCCAGCGGTGCCATGCGGCTGACGAGACCATAACGGAGGGCCTCTTCGGCAGTCAGGCGCCGATCGTTGAGCACAATTTCCATGGCGAGTGATTTGCCCACGGCTTTGGTCAAACGCTGAGTGCCACCGGCGCCAGGAATGACGCCGATGTTGATCTCTGGTTGGCCGAATTTAGCAGTTTCCGAGGCGACAATCATGTCGCAAGCCATCGCCAATTCACAGCCGCCGCCCAGACAGTGACCGCTGACCGCCGCAATCAGTGGTTTGCGAATATTGCGCAATTGTCGCCAGCGTTCGATCATGCCGCGGTTTAACATGTCGGTCAAGGTGGCGTTGGCCATTTCGGTAATATCGGCACCGGCAGAAAAGGCTTTGTCGTTCCCGGTGATAACGATTGCGCCAATCGCGACCTCACGGTCGAAGCTTTGCAAGGCGCGGATCAATTCTTCCATAAGCTGGCCGCGTAAGGCATTAAGCGCTTGTGGTCGATTCAGCCGGATCAAACCGACCCGTTCCACCGGTCGTTCTACAACGATATCCTGAAAAGCGCTGGTTTCAGCAACACTGGTTTCAGAAACATCTGGGGCTTGAGAAAGATTGGAAGAAGAAGTGTCCATGTGATTCTCCTAGCTGCTTAGTAAGGGATCTGGATAGATTGTATTATCTCTCTCTTTGCCGGATGTCGCAAGCGTTAGCGTACAGAACACAACGAATAGGGCAAGCCACCGTTGCGTAAAGCAACAATTATCGGGAGGAGAAGATTTGGTTGACATAGACGAAAGTGAAGGTATAATAACCGTATGAATTTAGACCGAATTGCGTACCGTTGGTGGATTCTGCTGGGATTACTCGGATTGGCGAGTTTGGCTTGGTATTTTGGCCCCGATCTGTGGCATTTGGTGCGCGATCGCGCCGCATTGGAAATGTTTGTTCGGCGTCTTGGTTGGATGGGGCCGCTGGTATTGGTTTTGCTCAATGCCGCGCAGATCATCATTGCCCCCATTCCGGGTTATATGGTGCAATTGACGGCCGGCTTTCTCTATGGCCCGCTGTGGGGTGGCGTGTGGGCCTCTTGTGGTTTATTGCTCGGTTCGATGTCCGCCATGTGGCTGGCGCGCAACTATGGTCGACCACTGGTCGGCCGAATCTTTGGCAAAGAGCGGCTGCGGAGTTGGGACAAAGTAACAACGAGTACGCACACACTCGTATGGCTGATCTTGCTCGTCACCCCGATTGGCGATCTACCCTATTTTCTAGCCGGTCTGGCCCGGGTTAGTTTTCTAAAAATCGCTTTATTGACGATGATGATCCGGGTGCCTGGTGTGTTTGTCTCGGCCGCAATCGGTGCCGGCGTCATTGGGTTTTCCTGGTGGCAAATGGTGGCGGTTTTCGTTACTGTAGGCGGCATTTTGCTAATTCTCTTTAGCTATCAGGAACGGATATTAACTTGGCTTGGCCAGCGGTTGGAGCAGGAACTGTGACCTCTCCCCTGCCCTCCCGTTCGGCTGCGGTTCGACAGGCTCAGGGCAGCCGAACGGGAGGGAGCCCGTCGCGGGACAGAAGGAGATATTTCGGCTGTCCACCAATCAGTTCCCTCCCTGTAGGGGAGGGTTAGGGTGGGGTCGACCGTAAATCTAACGAGGAATTGAGGAAAAATATGACCGAATCTCAGGCAACGAGTTTACAAGAACGCATTGAAACAGATTTAAAACAGGCCATGCGCGACCGTAATGAAGTAGAAAAAATGGCTTTACGTGCCCTGAAGACGGCGATTACTCTGGCGCGCACTGCAACGGCCAATCATGATGTGAC
>JBBQBY010000428.1:0-5973 GCA_038318235.1 Caldilineales bacterium | reverse complement strand
GTCACGGGCTGCCCCGTACGCGCCGATTCAACTCCAGCCACGAGCGCGGCGACCACGCGCGCCGTGGCGAGCGCCGACATCTGCGGCTGCGCCTTGCCTTCGATGCAATCCAAAAAATGTTCGCACTGCTCGGCAAAATGATGCACCTGGCGGGTGTCATGCACCCGTGGTTTGTGGTCTTTGAATTGCTCGCGATAATCGTGGATCGTTTCGGTGCGGTGTAGTTCGCGATTATTGCGATAAAGCTTGCCGCCCCATAACGTACCAGCGGTGCCGTAGAGCACCAAATGTCCCCCAATCGGCGCATAACCGCGGTTACCCGATGCCGCAATCAGCTTGCCAATCGCGCCATTGGCAAAGTGGAGGGAGAGCACGTAACAGTCATTTAAAGGCAAAGTCGGTTCCGCTTTGTGGTTCGCAAAGGCAAAAACTTGCGTCACCTCGGTCTGCATGGCCCAGAGCATCAAGCCCAGCGGATGACAGCCGCCGCCCAGCAGAATATCTTGGGCCGCTTGCGCATCCGTCCGCCACGGGGTTTGACTGTTTGGCCCATAAAAGGAACGCATATCGGAAATGTAATCACCTTCAGCCAGCCAGGCGTCGCCAATTTCGCCCGTTTGGTAGGCGGCGGCCATCGCCTGGAAATCGGGGCGAAAATGATAGACGTGCCCGCCCAAGAATGTTAAGCCGGTCTCGCCCACATCCTGCACAATGCGCGCCGCATCTTCGCGGGTGGTACACATCGGCTTTTCGCACAGCACATGCTTGCCCGCGCGCAAGGCCGCATGGACATGTTCGCCGTGCAAATGGTCGGGTGAGCAAATGGAAACGGCTTGAATATCGGTCCGCTTTAAGAATTCATCCAGTGATCCATATACCTGGGGGACGCCAAGCCGTTGCGCTTGTTCCTGCGCTTTGGCGGCGTCCACATCATAGATCGCCAAAACTTCGCAACGCGCCTCGGTCTGATAGCCACGAATGTGACCTTCCGCCGCAATGCCGCCACCCCCAATAATGCCAACACCAATTTTTGTCATGCTTGCTTCCTTTGCGGTATTAAACCCGTTTGGTCTGTTTAACCCAGGCGGTTGATGCCGTCGAACGCGGCGGTTTTATAACATTCGGCCAAGGTTGGATAGTTAAAGACGGTGTTCACAAAATAATCTACTTTCCCGCCAAAGGCCATCACCGCCTGGCCGATGTGGATCAGCTCGGTGGCGCCTTCACCAATGATGTGTACACCCAAGAGATCGTGGGTTTCCATGTGAAAAATCAGTTTGAGCATGCCCGTGCTGTCACCGATGATCTGGCCACGGGCGATCTCGCGGTAGTGCGCTTTGCCCACTTCATAGGGAATGCCCTGCGCCGTCAATTCCTCTTCGTTGCGCCCCACAGTCGAAATTTCTGGAATAGTGTAAATGCCATAGGGAAAGAGTTCGGGCACACTCGTGGCGTCAACGCCATGCGCGTGACAGGCGGCCAGCCGCCCCTGTTCCATCGAGGTGGAAGCCAAACTGGGAAAACCAATCACATCGCCCGCGGCGTAGATATGCGGCACCTCGGTCTGATATTGCGCATTGACCTGCAAGCGCCCGCGCGTATCGGTGCAGAGACCGGCAGCCTGCAAATTTAACTTGTCGGTTGCGCCGGTGCGACCAATACTGTGCAGCGCAGCCTCGGTGACAATCTGTTTGCCGCTGGCGAGATGTGTATGCACCCGCTTGCCGCGCCTGGCGTCTTCGACCACCTCGAAACCTTTGACCTCTTCGCCCAACCGTAAAGTCACGCGACTAGAGCGCATGTGATAGGCCAAGGCATCAATGATTTCGGCATCGACAAAGGGGAGTAAACGCTGCCGTTTATCGATCACCGTGACGCTGACGCCCAATGCGGCGAAGATACAGGCGTACTCGATCCCAATCACACCTGCGCCTACTACAGTGAGCGTGCGCGGCAAATGCTTCAAGTTGAGGATATCGTCACTGATCAAAATGTGTTGGCCGTCGAAGGTGATATGCGCGTCTTTGGTGGCGCTGGTGCCCGTGGCGATCACGACTGCGCCTGTCGTCACATCGCGATAGCCGCGGCCATCAACGTAATGCAGGCGAATGGTATGCGGATCGACAAAAGTAGCTTCGGCGGCGAGCAGTTCCACCTGGTTGCGCATCAATTGGTGGCGCGTCACATCGATCTCGTGCCGGATCACATGCTCTGTACGAAAGACCAGATCATGCATCGTGATATGTTGTTTGACGGTATAGGACGCGCCATAGAGACCGCGCTCACGATAACCGGAAAGGTGTAAGACCGCCTCGCGCAAGGTTTTGCTGGGAATGGTGCCTGTGTTGATGCAGACCCCGCCCAGCACGGCTTTGCGCTCCACAATCCCCACGCGTTTATTCAGCTTGGCCGATTGAATCGCCGCGCGCTGCCCGGCTGGGCCAGAGCCAATTACGAGTAAATCATATTCAAAGTCCGACATGCGTTCTCCTGTCTGCGTCAACGTGAAGCGGTTTTGATGATCGATCGCTGGCTCAGATAGTCCAGCTTGTACCTTTTTCGCCTCTTTGCGCGGTCGAACGACCTTGTTCAATGATTTGTTCGCTTTCAATCGTGGCTAGGCTGCCATAACAAGCAGCGCCAAACATGAACCATTCACTCACGTTTGACGCTGCCTCCAGTCTTTAAGCCACTGTCAATGACAATTCGCTTAATAATTAGTAGGGCATCGAAAGGATCTGCCCTGATGATTTCACATTTTGATTATCACAAGCTTAAGAAAGCTAGGCTTGTTTTTTAACGTTAGACCAATACTTTGGCCGCCATCGCCGCGCCCACAATCCCCGCATCATTCTGCAACTGTGCCGGTACAATCTGCGCACGCGTGTGCAAATAGGATGAAAACTTTTCAAATCTTTTGCTCACGCCACCGCCGATAATGAACAAATCCGGCGTGAAAAGCTTCTCCATATACTGCAAATAGGTATTGACCCGCCCGCCCCACTGTTTCCAGCTTAAATCCTTTTCGGTTTTGATGCGGGCCGCCGCGCGATGTTCGGCATCCTTGCCACACAACTCGACGTGGCCAAATTCAGTATTCGGCAACAAAACGCCTTCCGTGAAGATCGCGCTGCCGATCCCGGTACCAAAGGTCAACAGGATGACGACGCCGGTTTTGTGTCCCTTGCCAGCGCCAAAGGTCATTTCGGCAATCCCAGCCGCGTCGGCATCATTTAAGACGCGCACAGGACAATTGGTTGCTTGGCGAAAGAGCGCTTCGGCATCTGTATTAATCCAGGCTTGGTCCACATTGGCGGCGGTGAGCGTCACCCCATGCAGCACAACTGCTGGAAATGTGCAGCCAATTGGGCCGGTCCAGTTAAAATGCTTCACCAATTCGGTGACGGCCGCCGCAACGGCGGCTGGCGTTGATGGCTGGGGCGTCTCAAACCGCTCGCGTTCGGCCATGAATTCACCCTTGTCTACATCCACCGGCGCGCCTTTGATGCCGCTGCCACCGATGTCGATGCCCATAATTTCCACTGTTCTTCTCCTTCTTTGTTCAGTTTGTCAGACGAAAGTACGCAACTGATCGGTAGCCCAAGTACGTAGTTGAATAATTGCGGCGCTTGGCCAAGATAATGCACTAATTTTGTTTTGTGTGGATGATACGTAGCTATAATATCCGCAACTTGGTTGCAAATTGGACGCTTGGGGCAGTTACTGCTTACACACGAGCAGCGGTGCGGGAACCGCGAAGGCACACGGTTTTCTCACGGCTCCCGCATCACTGCTTATAACGAACCGAGCACCTTATTCAAGGCTTCGGCGACTTCTTCCACCTGCGTACCGCTCAACTCTGGGCTGACATCAATCTGGACGGCGCGCCCCAATAGATCTAGTGAACGCGGACACATATCGGGCGCATACTCAACTTCGCGGCCATGGGTGCGCCACGGTCCACCTCGTTCCGACCAGGTGCGCTTGTTGAGAATGGGCGTCCAGTGGCGGTAAATATGATAATCACTGCGCTCCGGGTAATAAAGCACCGATGTGCCTACCCCTTCGGCGTTCAAGGCTTGCTTGACGTAATCGGCTTGGGCGGCGGTTGGGGCAAAGAAGATCAGCGAGATGGCGGCGTCGCCCTCGATGTCAGGAATATCCCGGAACGTGAACCCCTTCTGGCGCGCCACATCGGCCATGCTAGCCGTTAGCGTATGCTTATTCTGGCGCATCGTTGTCAACAAATCATCTAACCGTTGCAATTGCACCAGCGCAACGGCGCCAGCTAGCTCACCCATCCGGAAGTTGATACCGGGCAAAATCTCTTCGGTCGGAATATTATTGCGCGTGCCACCAACGACGTCATTGTACATGAGCACGCGGTCATAGACCTTTTGATCGCTGGTAATCACCACGCCACCTTCGCCGCTGGTGATGATTTTGTTAAATTGCAAGCTGAAGGCGCCCACATCGCCAATCGTGCCAAGGCGTTTGCCCTGGTAACTGGCGCCGGCTGCTTGGGCGACATCTTCTAATAGTTTAACATTATGCTTTTGCGCGATGGCTTTCAATTCCGCCATGCGCGCCGGCCCGCCGCGCATATGGACGACGGCAATCGCGCGGGTGTACGGTGAGATTTTGCGTTCGACATCGGCGGGATCGAGCGTGAGCGATTCATCAACTTCGGCAATGATTGGCACCGCGCCCATCGCAACTACGGCTGAGGCGGTCGCGATCCAAGTGTAAGCGGGCACAATCACTTCGTCGCCAGGACCGACGCCGAGCCCAGCCAACCCGCACATGAGGGAAGCCGTGCCCGATGAGAGCGCCGCGCTGTAGGGAACACCCATGAGCTTGGCAAAGCCCTGTTCAAAAAGGGCCACTTTGGATTCGCCAGGGTTTGGCCCATAGTAGCGAAAAAGGCGTTTGCTGCGGATCACTTCAACGACAGACGCCTCTTCTTCGGCGCCGATGCGCATGCCACCGGGGTACATGGGGGGCAGAGATTGCGTAACGGCGGGCGTGCCACCGTCAATCGCGAGTTTACTAGAAGCTGTGGACATAACAAAAATCTCCAATCCAAAAAAATAATTTTTAGGCAGTCGCCATGGCAAGGCGCTGGTTGACCACATGCCAGAAAGTGGCAACCGCCTCTTGCCTGGCATCGAAGAAATCTTCAAAAAAACCAGAATGATTAAGTGATGGTGGATATGCATATCGCTCTCCCTCATCACCTAATTCGGTGATCCAGTCATCGGGTTCACGCCGATCGATGAGATCGAAGAGATCGTGCGGATAGAGGTAAGGGCGTCCCTGATCGTTCAAGATTCGGAAATCGTTTGCCTCAATCCCAATCACTACATAGGCCTGATCAGATGAAAGATCGGGATATTGCCCATTTTTAGCGCGTAATTTAACAATCATCGATTCACCTGTTTTCGTTTTATTTCAATCCGACCGATTCCTGCGTGTTCGTACCAATGATATTCAAACTGGCTTCCTCTAATCGCAAAACGAGGACTGCTTTTCTTTACCCACCAGGATGGTCTACCGCCATAATCGGCCACTAAACGCGCAACGTCACGAATTCGATACCCTTTCGCAATCACGCGCGCTTGAGCAAGCATTTGCGGCGTAAGTCTAAATTCATCAGGCATTAGTATAAGTCATCCACTTCTAGGGGTCAACCGTTTCATCTAGGATTGCATAGGATCCGCAATGATGGCGTCTGGCTGATTATCGTTCACTATTCAGCATATTGATCGCCTTTAGCCCCTCTTCCTTGATCGAATCTAGCACCGCCCGTTTCATGTCGAGAAAGATCGGCGCTGTGATCAGGTCGAGGCTGCGCGGGCGGGGCAAGTCGACGGTCAGCACTTGCTTAATCCGGCCCGGTCGCGCCGTCATAATGTAGACGCGCTCACTGAGAAAGATCGCTTCGTCAATGTCATGCGTGACAAAAATAATCGT
>JBBQBY010000427.1:0-5978 GCA_038318235.1 Caldilineales bacterium | reverse complement strand
ATGCCAGAGATAATCCAAGTTGACCGGATTCGGCGAAAAACGGCGCACGTCGCTTGTATCGCTGCCATGCACACGCCCGACAGTGCGCGCCAATTCCGCCATCTGCCCTCCATTCAGCGGATCGAGCGCATCACCGGGCAGCCACTCGTAGATCAACACCTGGCGTGGCAAGCCTTCCGGGTAGCGGTCCACCCAGATCGGCCGCGGGGCTAACCCCAACGGCGCAAAAATCTGTTGACCATCATACTGGCGCCGACTGCGTGCTTGACCAGCGTCCAAATAGAGTTTAAGCACGACCTCCTGCCCCCCACACAGCACGCGCCAAAGTAAATGGTCATGCCCCGCCCAGTGCGCTGCGATCTGCACCTCCCGCTTTAGAAAATGGCTGGTCGGCGCGCTGGTGAGGTAGGTATAGATTGAGTCAGTTAAATCTTGCATAATGGACTCTAAGGACAGTGTTATGTAAGTTGTGAAAGGATTAATCGTAGGTCATCGCTTGCAGCGTGACAAACCGCGGTCGTCCTATCATGTCGGTTAGATTCAGGCTGTCACGCTGCAAGCGATGACCTACGTGTACGTTAGCAAAACTTAGCCAACAGTCTGCCTGCTACATCTTCAAAAAATTCGCCAACATTTCGCGGCCACCCTCGGTGAGGATGCTTTCCGGATGAAATTGCACGCCATGGATCGGCAAGGTTTTGTGGCGCAAGCCCATCAATTCACCTTCGGCGGTGTAGGCGGTGGCTTCGAGCACAGCGGGCAGCGGCTCTTCAACGATCAGGCTGTGATAGCGCGTGGCGATCAGCGGACTGGGCAATCCTGCAAAAACGCCCACGCCCGTATGTTGGATCGGACTGACCTTGCCGTGCATCAGACGCGGCGCCCGGATCACGTTGCCGCCAAAGACGTGCCCAATACATTGCTGACCCAGACAAACGCCCAAGATTGGCGTATGTTCACCCAGAATACGGATCACATCGTTGCTGATCCCGCTATCTTTTTCTGGCGTGCCAGGGCCAGGGCTGATCACAATGTGGGTTGGGTGCAATTCGGCCAGCTCTTCCACGTCGATCTCATCATTGCGCCAGACTCTTATATCAGCGCCTCTGCTCGCAAGAGGCGCATTGATCCTGGCCCCGATCTCGCCCAAAAACTGGACTAAATTGTAGGTGAAACTGTCGTAGTTGTCTATTACGGCGATCATAGAATCTCTCCATTTACGATTTACGATTTTTGATTGACGAAGCAGTTTCGTAGTCGAAGTAATCGCCTCAATCAAAAATTATAAATCAACCTGTTTCTTCGCTTTGCTGATGGCGTTTTCTGGATTGACGATTGACGATTTTCGATTTACGAAGTAGTTTCGCTGTCGAAGCTACCTCGTAAATCGTCAATCATAAATCGTCAATCACCCCATTTCTTTTTTGCGGCGTTTCTCGGCCCCGCGGCTGATCTTGTTCCAGACGCCGGTCAACCCCATCGCTTTTTTCACTTCGATAATGGTGGCTTTGGCCTCTTCGCGCGCTTTGAGGGTGCCTTCATAGATCAACTCGTCCACATAGCCGGTCATGCTTTCGTAGTGGGCGCGGCGTGCGCGCGTTGGTTCGAGGAAATTGTTGAGGGCGACGGCCAACTTTTCCTTGACCTCGACATCGCCCACCTTGCCGGTGCGATAACGCTCTTTCAGATCCTCAACTTCGGCCTTGTTGGGATTAAAAAAGTCATGATAGGCAAAGACCGGGTTGCCTTCCACTTTGCCCGGCACATCCGCCGAGACGCGATTGGGATCGGTATACATGCTCATCACGCGTTTGCGTACGCTGGTGGCGTCGTCGCTGAGAAAGATCGCGTTGTTCAGACTTTTGCCCATTTTTACGTTGCCATCGGTGCCCGGCAGCACGCCGCCGACGACATAGGCATCGGGTATTGGGAAGACTTCGCCATAGGCATTGTTAAAGCGCCGCGCGATCTGGCGTGTAATTTCTACATGGCTTTCATTGTCTTTGCCGACCGGCACCAGATGAGCGCGCGGCAGCAGGATATCCGCCGATTGCAACACCGGATAGCCAAGCAAATTATAGGGCATCTGTTCAAAGCCGGCGGCGTTGGCCATATCTTTAATCGTAGGCAACTGTTGCAAGCGTTCTACCGTGACCAAACTGCTGATCAACAGTTGCAACTCATAGGTCTCATGGATCGCCGACTGCAAACAAAAGGTCACCTTCTGCGGGTCAATGCCAATCGCCAGATGATCCATCACAATTGCGCGCCCGTTGTCGGCTGATTGGATGATACTCTCCTTGTCCGGCTTGGTGGTGAGCATGTGCAAATCGGCTAACAGGAAGAAACATTCATACTCATCCTGAAAGGCCAACCGGTGCCGGTGGCTGCCCACATAATGTCCCAAATGTAACTTGCCGGTGGTCCGGTCACCGGTTAAAATGCGTTTTCGCTCAGCCATAATTGATGACTCCTTTATCAATTTCAAAGAGTTTGTAGTTTAGTTTTACTTCATCGCCATGAAAGCCGCGAAAGCCCCAGTTACAGGGTGGGCTTTCGGCGATGTTAATTTCCAAATCTTGCTGCGCAATCCCTAGCGTGCTGCTGATGCGATCAAAGAGCAGGCGAATGAGTCGCTTGCGCGTGGCCAGGGTTCGCCCGCTCATCATCGAAATTTCGATAATCGTATAGGCATCGGTGCGACCGGTTGGATAGAAAAAATCCTCCGCCTCTAGCGGAAAAAACCGATGGGCCCGCTTGTCCTGCGGAAAGCTTAATGCCTCGACCACGCAGGCATGGATCACATCCGATAATTGGCACTTGATCGGATTCAATTGCGCCCTGAGACCATAAATTTTTACTTGCGCCATCGTTATGTCTCCTTTTGCAAAGTAATAGCAGCCTCACCCGACTCCCCCTCTCCTGAACTCAGCCCTTTGATTCAGGAGAGGGGGAGTCGGAGTCAAACCAGCCGCTTGTCTCCCCTCCTCTGAAACAGCTTTATCGTTCAGGAGAGGGGGGCGCCCACAGGGCGCGGGGGTGAGGCTCCGTAGTTAACACTTAATTATTCTACAGCCCCATCTCCGCCCGATCCACCGCCAACGAAAGTGCTTTCGCCTTGTTCATTGACTCGTTGAACTCATATGTCGGATCACTATCGGCCACAATGCCACCGCCCGCTTGCAAGTTACATAGCTTGCCTTTCATTGTAATCGTGCGAATCGTGATGCAGGTGTCCATGTTGCCGTCATAATCAATATGCCCGACCGCCCCACCATAGGGGCCGCGGCGGATCCCTTCTAATTCTTCGATGATCTCCATCGCCCGCACTTTGGGGGCGCCGCTCAGTGTGCCGGCAGGGAAGGTGGCGCGTAATAGACTAAAGGCATCTTGCTCCGGGCGCACCTTGCCGCGCACATCGCTGACAATATGCATCACATGGCTGTACCGTTCCACCGTCATCATCGTTGGCACATTCACCGTGCCATATTCGCAGACTCGCCCCAAGTCGTTGCGGCCCAAGTCCACCAACATGACATGTTCGGCGCGTTCTTTCGGATCGTCCATCAGATCTTTGGCCAGCGCGTCATCTTCGGCCGCCGTCTTGCCGCGCCAGCGCGTGCCGGCAATCGGATGAAGATAGGCCATGCCATCCTCTAACATCACATGCATTTCCGGGCTGGAGCCGATCAGCCGCACTGGCTCGCCCGTAATGCCAGCCACGCCGCTAAAGTCCAAAAAGAACATATAGGGTGACGGGTTGAGCATGCGCAATGTGCGATAGATCGTAAAGGGATCGGCCTCGGTCTCGCGGCTCAAGCGCTGGCTGAGCACTACCTGGAAGATGTCGCCCGCCGCAATATATTCCTTGGCTTTGCGCACATTTTCTTCAAACTCAGGTTGGGTAAAATTGCTGCGCCAGGTTGCGCCGTTGCTGCATTCGATTGGCTGTGGCGGCGTCAACGGCTTGCGCAGTTCGGCAATGATCTTTTCAATGCGCGCCACCGCGTCGGCATAGGCGGCGCGTAAATTTTCTTCGACGCGCATGTTGGCGATCACAAGCAATTTATGGCTCACATGGTCGAACGCCACCAAGTTATCGGTAAAGAGCAACACCATGTCCGGCACATCCAACTTGCGCTGGGCGGTGGCAGGCAGGCGCTCCATAAAGCGCACCAAGTCATAGCCAAAGTAACCGACCGCGCCACCGGTGAAGCGCGGCAGACCGGGCGTATGCACCAGCTTGCGTCCGGCCATCATCTGCTTGACAACGGTCAGCGGATCGCCAGACTGCGTTTCCAAGACCGCGCCACCTGCGCCGCCAATCGTCACCTGATCACCGAGCGCCATCGCCGTCATCGGCGCGTGGACGCCGATAAAGCTATAGCGCCCCACTTGTTCGCCCTTCTCCACCGATTCGAGCAAAAAGCTAGGACCACTTTGCTGCTTGCCATTGGCACATAATTTCAGATAGACCGAGACCGGCGTCTCCAAATCAGCCGGCAACTCGCGGTAGATGGCGATCAAATTGCCATTTGTGGCAAGGTTGCGTACTTCCTCTAAGCTGGGTTTATAGTTTGATGTCATAGCTTGGCTCCTTGCCCATTGGGAGATTAGCGATTAAGGTTAAGCGCATGATCTCTAATCTCATAATCTCTTGTATCCTCACCAATAAAAAAATCCTCGTCCCGATGGGCATGATCATGCCCATCGGGACGAGGATTCATGACGAATTCCCCGTGGTGCCACCCGGTTTAAGACTGCTGCCAATAAAAAAATCCCCGCATGAAACGCAGGGATTAGCCGCCAGTCTCACTCTACGAAAACGGGAAGGCAACCAACCATTGGTCTTCCGATTCTCAGCGCCCTAATAACGGTGGCGTTTCCGGGATCATTTACTAATTGCGCAGCGCAATGTTCAATTTCCGACTCCCCGGGCCATTCATCGGCGGCGCTGCTGTGTCCTTCGCACCATCTGGACATTCTCTGAAGCTCGCTTCGGCGATTACTATTCCGGTTCACAGTCATTTTTATCTGATTATGTGTATACGATATCACGCGGACTGCATTCTTGTCAAGCAGCAATTTTGACGAATTTAGCTTAACAACAAAAGCAAACCCTACGTGAACTTCGGCGACCAACCGTCGGGCAAATAGTTATAATCCATTGCCACTTTTAACAGAGCTTCTTCCGTTTGCAACAGGCCGGTTGCGTTGCGTAGCTTACTAAAAGTGCAAGTACGCGGTGCAAGGCAGGGCAGCAGGTCAACCAAATCGAAGTGTTGCAGAATGCCCCAGGCCATGACCCGCAGATTGTAACGCTCGCCATCATAAAACTTGGTGGCGGTTAGATTGCGATACGAGCAGAGTAGGTTTTCGAAGGTTAGGTCGGCGATGCCGGGTTCCAGCGCGGCCGCAAAATAGGCGAAGAAAGCGCCGCTATCCACGCCGACGATGCCGATTTGTGCGACATCGGCCCTGCTACGCAGATAATCGTAGGCGCGCAGCACGTCAAAGACGCGCAGGCCCAGCGTTGAGCGTTTTAACATCATGGCATCACAGCCCAACTTATATTCTGAATCGTGCGGCAACCCATGATCGTTGACCAAACGCGCCTGGACTGCACCAGTACCGCGCACATCGAAGACAAAGACCCGATGGTTGGCCGCCAACAGATCGTGCAGGCGTGTTTGCTGCTCAGTGATATCCAGTGTGCCGTGTTCAAACAATACGATATCGGTCTGGACTGTTTCACCGTTGGGATGGATGATGATGCCGGTGACGACGACATCGGGCTCGCTCAAAAAGAAGAGCTTTTCGCATTGATAACCATCGGCTTCGCCTTGCCAAAGGACACGCGGATAGATCGGCAACGCGCGCAGGGTGAGGTCAATGCCCAAGACGGCCGGGATCGCCTGTTGCATCTGTTGTACATGCGCGGCGAGGTCGGCGGCGTTGGTTAAGGCTTTGCGCTGGGG